>CAYSXO010000005.1:24012-32095 GCA_964434995.1 uncultured Sphaerobacteraceae bacterium | reverse complement strand
CCAAGGCGATCCGGCAGCATTGGGTTGCCCCAGCAGAAGTTGTCCAGAATCGCCGTTCGCGCCGGGTCAGCGCCCACGGCAACCACATTGCGCAATGCCTCGTCGATCGCCAGCAGCGCCATGCCGTAGGGGTCGATCTCGCCATACCAGGGGTTGATGCCGCACCCGACCGCGATCCCCTTCCAGGATGCCGCCACGGGCCGCAGGACAGCGGCATCGGCATGACCGGCATCTTCAGGCCCGACGAACGGCTTGCCGACCGTGCGACCCTGAACTTCGTGATCGTAGTGGCGAACGATCGGCTCTTTGGACGCAACGTTCGGGTCGGCCAGGGCGCGTTCGAGCAACGCCTTCAGGTCGGCGTTCGCTGGAATTGCTTCCAGTTCGCTGGACGGCGCTGATAGGGACCATGTGCTCTCAAGAACGCGCGGCGGCATGGCATCGTGCAGGAATGCGCCGTCGAGGTCCGCGACCAGATTGCCATCGTAGCGTACGCGCAGATGGCCATCACCCGTGAAGTGTCCAATCGCGGTCGCCTCGACGCCCTCGGCGGCGAAGACGTCCTGCAGCATCGGCCACTTGGCCGGCGGCACGGCGAAGACAAGGCGTTCCTGCGCCTCTGAGAGCCAGATCTCCCACGGCCGCAATCCGTCGTACTTCAGGGGAACGTTCGCCAGCTCCACGTCCGCGCCCAGCTCGCTCGCCATCTCGCCGACGGCAGAGGAAAGGCCGCCCGCGCCACAGTCGGTAACCGCGCTATACAGACCCAGATCGCGCGCTTTCGGCAAGGCGTCGGCAAGCCGCTTCTCGACGATGGGATCGCCGATCTGGACAACGCTTCCCAGCTCGGCATGAGCCGCGCCAAGGACATCTGACGAAAACGTGGCCCCGTGTATGCCATCACGCCCGGCGCGCCCACCGGCCACGACCACCAGATCGCCAACATGCGGTTGCGTCGGGCGGCGGCCGCGCGGGGCAAGCCCAACCGTGCCACAGAAGACCAGTGGATTGGCGACATAGCCGGGATCAAAGAGCGTGGCCCCGTTGACCGTGGGAATACCCATTTTGTTTCCGTAGTCGGCGATGCCGGCAATCACCCCTTCGTACATGGTGTCTGGCGGGAGTGTGCCTGGCGGCAACGAGTCGGGATCGACGCCGAGCGGGCCGAAACAGAGAATGTCCGTGTTCGCGATCGGCTCGGCTGAGACGCCGAGGACATCACGCACGACCCCGCCAACGCCCGTGTTCGCCCCACCAAACGGCTCGATTGCGCTGGGGTGATTGTGCGTCTCGACCTTGAAAGAGACCTCATGATCGCGGTCGAAGACGATGACCCCCGCATTGTCACGGAACGCGGAAAGCACCCAGTCTTTGTCGATCGCTTCGGTCGCGGCCATGATGTACGTCTTCAGCAGGCCGCGAATCTCGATCTCGTCCGCACCCGGTTCGCGATGGCGAATCGTCGCCTTGAATGTGCGGTGCGCGCAATGTTCCGACCAGGTCTGGGCGATTGTTTCCAGCTCGACATCGCTTGGCTCGCGGCCGAGTCCCGCGAAATACTCCTGGATGGCCTTGAGATCGTCCAGCGGCAGTGAAAGGAGCCTCTCCCTGCTCAACGCCAGCAGGGCATCGTCGTCGAGGTCACGAATGACCACCGATTCCACCGTCGGGTCTGGCGCGGCGTCGGGCATGAATGCGCCGTCCCACCACCGCGGCGGAACCGGGGCGCCGGCCTTGCGCCACGAGACACGCTCGACCACGTCGTGCGCGAGGCGGCGGGATGCGCTCGCGATGATCTCTTCCGGCAGAGAGCCCGCGATGTGATATCGGTGCCCCGCGCGGGCACGAATGCCGGCAAAGCCATCTCGCGTCAGCGCATCCGAGAGACTGTCACCCTCCGCGTCGGTCACACCCGGGTGGGGCTGCACCTCGATGACCCAGCCACGTGGTTCGGCGTGGCAGCCGTTGTCTC
Organism: uncultured Sphaerobacteraceae bacterium; assembly: GCA_964434995.1. Lineage (GTDB taxonomy): Bacteria > Chloroflexota > Chloroflexia > Thermomicrobiales > UBA6265 > JACCXM01. The sequence goes on along the minus strand of CAYSXO010000005.1, from coordinate 30,123 downwards.
TGAGGTCGGCCAGAACAGGATCGAGACAAAGTGCGCCAGCCGCCGCGACGGCCTCCGGAGTTCGCGTCCCCTTGAGAAGGTAGAGTCGCCCATGGGACACATCTGCCTGATGCGCCCCAAGATCGTGCAGGATTCGCCTGAGTGTCCGAGCATGGGCGTCGACCCGCTGGTCGTGAGGAATGATCTCCAGCGCCCAGACTGACTCCGCGGACATCTTTCCCCTTTGCGCGGGGCCACCGGGTCCGCGCGAAAATCGACCGACCTTCGCCTGACATTCACACCGTTCCGTCTGCGAAGCGGTGACCCAGTGTCGGTTTTCAGCCTACTGGAGGATTCCCCTCTGGCGCAAGACCATTCGAAGGCCCAGACGGTTGGAGAATGCCTGACCAAGGAAGATTGGGACCCATGTTGGCAACCGGCGTCTACTTTCCGGACCTTCAAAACGGGGCCGTCCTCTCGCCATGACTGGCGCGGGCGGCGATGCATATCGTCAAGCAGTGCAACCGGAAACTGGATTGCCCGCGCAATTGTCTGGTGTGTTCTGAGCGACGGAGCTCTGCGCGTCGAGACTCACGCCGATGCCGCCATTGAAGATGCCGCCGCCTTCATCTTTCGCCGAGTTCAGGGTCACGGAGCTCTGATTCAGAGTGACCGTCCCTTCGTTGATGGAGCAAATGCCGCCCCCATCATCCTCCGACGTGTTGGATGTCACGTCGGTGCTCGTAAGCGTCAGGGATCCGACGTTGAAAATGCCGCCGCCACACGCGCGGGCCGCGTTGCCGGTAACGAGACAGTCGTTCAGCGTGAGGTTGCCGCTGCAATCGATGCCGCCACCAAGTTCCGTGCCAGCGCCCCCAGTAATCTGCAGACCCTGCAACACGGCCGTAGCCCCCGGTCCGACCACGACCACGGGACCGCTCCCCTGACCATCCAGCGTTGTGCCATTCGCGCCTGGGCCAGCGCCGAGGAGCGTCATGTTTTCGCCAAGCGTTACGCTCCCGAAAACACCGGAACAGATGCGGATGGTGGAGCCGGGCGCGATCGAGTTGACGGCGGTCTGGACCGACGCAAACTGGCACCCGCTCGCGCAGACGTCGCCACAGGCGCATTGTCCCTGCCAGCAGCGCTCGCCAGTGCCGCACGACGTGCCGCAGCCAACGAGCGGATCCGGGAGGCAGCGGCCCTCCTGGCAGTGGTTGCCTGTTCGGCCCGAGCAGCATTGACGATCCTGCGTGCAGGCCTGATTCAGCGCCCGGCAGCGGCAGCGGCCACGCTTCCTGCCCTTCCCTGCTTTGCAATATCCGGAGCAGCATTGGGCATCGCGACGACAGTGATTCTTTCTCACGCTGCCATTCCCGCAAGGTCCAGCAGCGACAACGCCGTGGCTCCCCCGACGCCGTTGGGCCGTCGAGGGTTCAACTGCCATGGGCCAAGGCAGACTGTTGAGACCGACCAAACCGCTCAACAGCGCCACAATCTTTCGGCGCGAAGCCGTGCGGCTGAGCGCGCGGGCGAAGGTGTCGACGCGGCGAGCATTCACGTCAGGTCTCCCGGCAAGGATGGTGCACCACCCCATTGGCAGCTACGGCATGAACAAGCCGCCGTCCACCGTCAAGGTGTGGCCCGTGATGAAGCTGGCGTCTGGCCCGATCAGAAAAGAGACCGCGCCGGCGACGTCCTCCGGCGTGCCAAATCGGTTCAGCGGCGTCCGTTCGAGAAGCATCGCCTTGGTCTCTTCGGGCAGCCCGGCCGTCAACCGCGTGGCGATGAAGCCGGGGGCAATGGCGTTGACGGTGATCCCGCGGGAACCGACCTCCTTCGCCAGTGACTTGGTGAAGCCGATCAATCCGGCCTTGGCAGCTGCGTAGTTCGCCTGCCCGGCGTTGCCCGCCTGCCCGACCACGGACGACATGTTCACGATGCGGCCAGAACGCTGCCGCAGCATCGGCCGCACGGCCGCCTTCGACGCGAGAAACGCCCCCTTGAGGTTCGTCGTCAGGACGGCGTCCCAGTCATCTTCGCCCATGCGCATAAGGAGCGTGTCGCGGGTAATGCCCGCGTTGTTGATCAGCGCATCGAGCCGGCCAAAGTGCTGCATCGCTGCCTCAATGGCCATGCCTGCTCCATCGGCCGTGGAGACATCGGCAGCGAGCACCTCGATCTGCCGCCCGCAGCCAGCCAGCTCGGCGAGCGCCGCCCGCGCCGCTTCGGCGTCATCGCGGTAGGTCAGGAGCACGTCATAGCCGTCGGCGGCAAGCCTCCTGGCTACGGCCAATCCGATCCCCCGCGTGCCACCGGTGACGACCGCGACTCCCGTCCGCTCGCTCATCGTTTCCACTCTACCTTTCCTTGGCCCATGTATTCAGTCTGGCGCCAGCGCTCGTTCGGCAGAAATGACGGTGGCGTCTGGCGCACATCGAGCAATGAGCCCGGCCAGCACCTTGCCCGGCCCCACCTCGTAGAACGTTGTGATCCCTTCGCCGCCGAGAGCGCCGATGATGTCTACCCAGCGGACCGAACCGCAAATCTGGTTCACCAACTCGCCACGAATCGCGTCAGAATCGCGATGGAATCTGGCATCGGCGTTGCCGACCAGCGGCACGCGAGCTGGCCTGACTTCAGTGGCGGCGATGAGTGGGCGCATACCCTCCTCAACCGGCTTCATCAGAGAGGAGTGGAAGGCGGCGCTGACTGGGAGCCGAATCGCCCGCTTCGCGCCGCGTTCCTTCGCCAGCGCCATCGCGGCTTCGACGGTTTCCACTCGGCCTGAGACTGTCGTCTGGTCAGGCGCGTTGAAGTTGGCGACTTCCGCTCCCGCGGCTCTGGCAACCGAAGCGACGCCTTCAGGCGACATGCCAAGGATGGCCGCCATCGCTCCCGCGCCATGCTCTTGCATCAATTCGCCGCGGCGGCGCACCAGGCGCAAGGCATCGTCGAGCGAGATGGCCTCCGCTGCCACCAGGGCCGCGTACTCGCCCAAGCTGTGTCCGGCCACGCAGGCCGCATCAGGCAGCAGTCCGCGCTTCCGCAGCGCGGTCAGATAGGCGATGCTGGCCAACAGAATGGCCGGCTGTTGGACGGGCGTCTTCTGCAATGCGTCATCTGGTCCGTTGAAGATGACGTCGCTGAGCGCGAATCCGAGAATGGCGTCGGCGTTGGCGAAGAGCGCCGCGATTGCTGGATCGGTATCGGCCAGTTCGCGCGCCATGCCGACACGCTGCGATCCCTGGCCAGGGAATACCCAGGCAACCTTTCCTGCATTCGCGTCAATCACCAACCAGAACCCTTTCGGGGATCGCTCCATTCACCACGGATTCCATGGCCGAGCGCTCGCGCTTGCGGACAACGCCGGCAGTTCCCCAGCGCACAAGTCCCGCGGCCCAGGCTAACCCACCGCCGAAGGCCACCAGGACCACGTTGTCCCCCTCATGCAGCCGGCCCGCGTCGGCAGCCTCGGCAATGGCAATCGGGATGGACGCCGCGGAGGTATTGCCATAGCGATCGAGATTGACCAGCACCTTTTCGCGTGGAAGATCGAGGCGGCGCGCGGCAGCGTCGATGATGCGCATGTTGGCCTGGTGGGGAATCAGCAGATCGACGTCCTCAAACGAGAGCCCCGCCCTGTCGACAGCTTCCGCTGCCGCATCGCCCATGACACGGACGGCGAAGCGAAAGACTTCCTGGCCGTTCATCTGCAGGTACGGCCGATATTCGGGAAAGAGCTCAGCCGACTCGGGGACAAACGCTCCCCAGCCGGGAATGTACAGGTGTTTGTTACCGGCGCCATCCGCGCCCAGCACGGTTGAGAGGAGCCCGCGCGGGCTGTCGCTGGCCTCGAGAACGACCGCGCCGGCGCCATCGCCGAAAAGAATGCATGTCGAGCGGTCGGTGTAATCGACGAAGCGGGTCAGGGTATCGACGCCAATGACCAGCACCCGTTCGTGGAGGCCGCCCTGCACGAACTGCGAGCCGACCGCGAGGGCATAGACGAAACCGGCGCAGGCCGCGCCGAGATCGAACGCGCCGGCGGCTCCGCCAAGCTCGGCCTGCACGAGGCAGGCTTGCGAGACTAGAAACTGATCGGGAGTGCAGGTTGCGACGACGATGAGATCGATGTCGCCGGAGGTCAGCTCGGCCTTTTCCAGCGCCTGCCGCGCGGCGGCGACGGCGAGCGACGTGGTGCTGTCGTTTGGCCCGACGATGCGCCGCTCCTTGATGCCGGTGCGGCTCGTGATCCACTCGTCAGAGGTCTCGACCATTCGCTCGAGATCGGCATTGGTTAGCACGCGATCCGGGACTGCCATGCCCCAGCCGGTGATCGCCGCATTGCGCATTGTCGTTCCTCATGCTGCCAGGTCTGGCTTCGGGAGTTTCCCGGCCCTTCCGCCCAGAGCGTTCCCGTGGTTCCCCGGAGTGTGACCCGAAACCGCCATCTCGCGCAAATCCCTCCGCGACGGTTTAACGAAAAGGGGCAGGCTACAGCCTGCCCCTCGCTCCGTTTCCCGGATAGACGGGGATTTCAAGGTCAAATTTACTCGGCGCGGCGCCGCCGCTCCTCGACGACGAAGACCTGGCGGCCACGATAGTGGCCGCACGTCGGGCAAACGTGATGGACGACGTGCGGGGAGCCGCAGGTGTTGCAGTCGACCAGCACCGGCACGTTCTTCAGATAGTGATGGCGCCGCCGGTTACCCTGACGATGCCGCGTGATCCGCTGTTTTGGCAATGCGCCCATGTTCTGTCTCCTCTTTCTCGATGTGGAGCGATCCCGCGGCGCGGGTCACGTTCTTCCTCGATTAGTCCTGTTTCAGGTCATCGCCGAGCAGACTCGCCAGAGCCGCCAGACGTTCATCGACAATCCCTTCGTTGCCCTCATCGCTTTCCCTCGCCAAAACGTCCGGCCCAGGACACTCGTCCCCGCAGTCCGGTCGCATCGGGAGCGCGATCAGAATCTCCTGCCGCAGCGGCTCCTGCAGATCGAGCTCGTGATTCTCGTCGATCCGCGATACCTGGTCCTCTTCTGCCGCCTCTGTCCCTAATCCAAGGCCAGTGCGTACATCAACCGTCTGCAGAAACTCCTCGTCGAAGGCAACGTCGAACGGTTGCTCGTATTCGCGCAGGCAGCGAACGCAGATCATCGGGGCAATGCCGCTCGCCTGGATGCTCGCCATCACGCCGTCCCGCAAGCGGGTCAGGCGCACATCGCCAGCGATGCTCCGCGCAATCGTCTCCCCGTCCGAGTCGAGGCGATCGAGATGTAGACGATATGACCGCGTTTCGCCAATCTGGCCCTTGAGCAGGCCAGCGACGTTGACCGCGGTCTCGTTCCGAAGTTCCCAGTGCTGACCGCCATTGGCCGCCATTGGCGAAGCTGTCCTGCTCCACGAGAGACACGAAAGAACGCGCCGGATCCCATCCGGCGCAACCGGGAAAGTCTAGCAACTCGCGATTGGCGCGTCAATTTGCGATGAGCGAGGGCTGCCGCGCGCTCCCCCAACCACCCGTCCATTTGCGTTGTGCGCTGCACCGTCCCGTGAGGGCTCAGCCGCATCACTCTCCAATGTGCCGCTTTGCCTGCTCGATGCTCGCGGACGTACTGCGGAGCGCCTCCATGACCGTGTTGAGGCCATCCTGGACCGCTTCTTCGACCTGCGCGAGCTGTTTCAGGGCATAGTCGTCGATCTGCCCCATGGAGCGGCGCTGCTCCTGCTCGACGTGTCGCAAAATCTCTTCGCCACGCTGGCGCGCCTCGTTGAGCACGCCCTGTTCGGAGACGATGTACTCGGCCTGACTGCGGGCCAGATCGAGAATCTTGGCTGCCTCGTGCTGCGCGGCGGTGATGATGTCGGCCCGCTCCTCGACCACGCGCTGCGCCTGCCGGATTTCGCGCGGCACGGCGCCCCGGATCTGATCGAGCAAGCCCAGAAACTCCTCTTCCTCCACCATGACGCGCGTGCTGAAGGGCATGCGGCGCCCTACTCCGATCAACTCCTCGAGCCGATCGAGCAGGATCAGCACATCGTCCTGGTCGTCCTCGGCATACTCCGCATCGTCGCGGTCGTCCTGGACATCATCGGTCATTGACCGTTCTCCTCTCGTCACTCCTTCAGG
>CAYSXO010000005.1:12880-23988 GCA_964434995.1 uncultured Sphaerobacteraceae bacterium | reverse complement strand
ACGCGAACGGCGAGCTTCTCGCGCAGGGCTTCACCGACAATCCTCGGCACCAGGCCGTCGACATCGCCGCCCAGCGCGGCGACTTCCCTGATGAGGCTTGAGCTGATGAAGGAGTGGCCAGAAGAGGTCATCAGGCAGACGACTTCGATGTCCGGGGCCAGGTGAGCGTTCATGTGGGCAAGCTTGAACTCATACTCGAAGTCTGACACCGCGCGAAGGCCCCGCACAATTACGCCGGCATCCTCGGAGCGCGCGTAATCTACGGTCAATCCGGAAAAGCTGTCAACGCGGATGTTCTCTTCCGGGATGCCGTTCACCACCTCCCGTGCCAGGGCAATCCGTTCAGCGGGCGAAAAAAGGGCTCCCGCCTTTTCACTCCCCTCGTAGAGCGCCAGGATGACCTCATCAAACAGGCGCGCGGCACGGCGCACCAGATCGACATGCCCCAGGGTGATGGGGTCGAAGCTGCCGGGATAAATGGCCCGTCGCGGATTCATGTCCCTCCCACGTTCTGAACGCCGGGCGCCTCGTCTTGCGGCCGCGGTACGTCATAGATTGATACACAGCTATCGCCATGACAGCGCTCGCGCAGCCGCTCGAGGCGTCCCGCTCGCTCCGGCAGGGCCACGCGCGGCGAGTGCCCGATGACCAGAACCGTGGCCGATTCTACCAATGGCGAGCGGCCAACTCGCTCCAACGTCAGGACGAGGTCCGGATCGGCGTAGGGCGGGTCCATGATGATCAGGTCGTATGGTCTGGCTTCGCTCGGGTTTCGCTCGGCCCGGCCAATGAACGCGGCAACGGGCTCCTGATGTACGCGCGAGGCTTCGGCGTAGCCCGTATGCGCGAGGTTGGCGCGGACCACTGCCGCCGCGGCCGCATTCTGTTCCACAAAATCGGCCCATTCGGCGCCGCGCGACAACGCTTCGATGCCGATGCCGCCAGTGCCCGAGTAGAGATCGAGCACGCGCACCGGCTCAACGCCCAGCGAGGCGAGCATCGAATAGAGCGAGCCTTTGATCTTGTCGGCCATCGGGCGGGTGAATCGCCCCGCCGGCCCTTTCAATTGATAGCCACGCCGTTCACCGGCGATTACGCGCACCGTCGTTTCCTCCCGCGGGGATGGTAGACGGGCTATCGGCTATCGGCTATCGGCTGTTGGCTGTTGGCTATCGGCTGTTGGCTTTTGGGAGTCTGGATTCAACGAATGGAGAGCCCAAGACGATTGCTGGATGACGTGGCCCGCTCTTTCGCAAGCCAACTGCTAGGAGCCGATAGCCAACAGCCAGAAAACACGAACCCGGCCACTATGGGCCGGGCACGTGCGGGAAGGGGAAGGGGTGGAACGCTGCGCGTTCCTATGGGTTCTGGGAGGGCGTCGGAATTTAGGGGACGACGCTCTCTGTGGGTATCTACGTCGCCGCTGTCGGGGCGGATTCATGGTTCTGCCCACCAGGACCCGCCACCACTTCCCCGGTGAGGGAATCGATCCATTTCCGCCGCAAGCCGTCGTAGTAGTACGGCATGTTGGCTGGCGGCGACGGTGCGATCACGGTCGGACGGTCACGCCGGCTGAGACCAATCCGCCGCGCGGAGGGGATGTACCAGACGCTGAACTCGGCGTCCTCGAGGTCGTCCAGCACCCGCCCGACCAGCCACCAACCGTCGCGGCCAGCGCGTGGTGGAATCGTGATGCCGGTCACCCGTTCGGCGATGGCGCTCGCCGTGATCCCGGCCCGCTCCGGGTCGGCGCGGTGCCTGGCGCGGCGCGCGGCGACAGCCTTCACCACCGCCAGCGTGCTTTCATCGATCGAGGGACTCCAGGGATCGCTCATGACAAGGACCTCCCGGCAGCCGCGCGGCCGCCTTGCCCGTTGGTCCCTACCGGTCGGCGCTCCGGCGCTCCAGGACTGGAAAAGATCATATGTTCTAATTCCCGCCGCGTCAATTGGCGAGAATCGGAAGACGGGAACGGAAGTCGGAAGTCGGAAGTCGGAAGTCGGAAGTCGGAAGTCGGAAGCGAAGGGTCGCATGGAAGAGCCAGCGCGACGCGCTGCACCTCTGTGCATTTGGCTTGCAACTTGCCGCCTCCCGTCCCCCGTCCTCCACCCTAAAACGCGACCTGTACGGAGACCAGGCCGCGCAGGAACGTGCCGTCCCGCCACTCGAGCTCGTCACGCGGGACCGCGAGCGCCAGTTCCGGAAAGCGCGCAAGGAGCGCGGTGAACGCGATCTGCCCTTCCAGTCGAGCAAGCGTCGCGCCAAGGCAGCTGTGGATGCCGCTGCCGAAAGCAAGATGCCGGTTCGGCTCCCGCGAGATATCGAAGCGGTCCGGCTCGGGGAAGCGCGACTCGTCGCGATTCGCGGAGGCCAGCAACACCATGATCTGGTCGCCTCGCCGCAACTCCACGCCAGCGAACCGGGTATCTTCCCGCACCCACCGCGGCAGTGACAGCTCAACCGGGCCCAGGAAGCGCAGCATCTCTTCGATCGCGCTCTTCAACAACTCCGGTTGCCCGCGCAGCCGCGCATACTCATCGGGATGGTCAAAGAGGGCCAGAATGCCATTGCCAATCAGGTTCACGGTCGTCTCATGCCCAGCCACGATCAGCAGGAACATCATCGAGAGCAACTCATCCTCGGTGAGCTTGTCCCCCTCGCTTTCGGCAACCACCAGGCCGCTCAGCAAATCATCACCGGGGTTGGCCCGCTTTTCCGCCACAAGCACGCGCAAGTAGGCGATGAACTCGATCAGCTTCTCCGATATGTCCGGATCAAATGGCTCAGCGGGAGAGAACGAGACTGCCGCCCGCGACCAGACGCGGAAATTCTCCCGGTCCTCCTCGGGAATCCCCAGCATTTCGGCGATAACCGTCAACGGCAGCGGATAGGCGAAGTCGTCGATCAACTCCATCCGCCGGCTGCCTGTCGACCGCGCGCGCTCCACGGCCGCATCGAGCAACGACGAGGCAATTTCCTCAATGCGGCCGCGCAGGCCTTCGATGTACTTCGGGGTGAAGGGGATCGCCACCAGCCGGCGCAAACGCGTGTGATCGGGCGGATCGAGATCGAGCAAATGCTGGCCGAGAACGCGATCAGTTTCGGCTGCCATCGCCTGCTGCTCGGGCGTAAGCCCCTGAACTGCCTGCTGGAAACGTTGCTCGTACTCCCCCTCGGTGAGCACCCGCGTCACCTCGTTCGAAAATCGGTGATGATCTTTCAGCACCTCCGACGCCTCGTTGTAGCGCGTAATCAGCCAGAGTTGCCTCCCGTTGGGGAAGTCAACCCGCGTCGCGGGTCCCAATTCGCGCAGCCGCGCATAGACGGGAAACGCGCGGCTCTTGAGATCCGAACTGAACAACGTCAACCCAAGCTGCTCGTCCAAGGGAAGCTGACTCCTCACGATGACGAATCCTGCACCACGCCGAGCGACGACACGGCGTGATCGTAGCCAGAGCCGCAACGTCCGTGCCTCACCCGAAAAAAGGAAATAGCCCTTGCGGCCTGTTACGCATGGTCGCGGCTCAAGGCAGAATAGTGGGGAATGAGCGACAACACCACGCCGACCAAACCCGCCATGCGCCACGAGCTCCCCTACACGGTGCTGAAATACCGTGACTACCGGCTCATCTGGAGCGCGGAAGTCCTGTCGAACACGGGCACCCAAATTCAGCGCGTTGCCGTCGCCTGGCAGGTCTTCGAGCTGACGCACGATCCCATTCAGCTCGGCCTGCTCGGACTGGCGCGATTCCTTCCCCTGCTGCTGTTTGGCCTGGCCGGCGGCGTCATCGCCGACCGCTACGACCGCCGCATGACGATCATCGTGGTCCAGACCATGCAAATGGCCGTCGCGGCGTCATTCGCGGCCCTGACGGTCACCGGGCAGATTTCCATGCCGATCATCTACGCTCTCACCGCCCTCGCGGCAACACTCGCCTCGATCACCGCGCCGGCGCGGCATGCGCTGATCCCGACGCTGGTTCCGGAAACCTCCATGCCATCAGCGATGACCATGGGTGTTCTCGCCATGCAAACAGCGGGCATGGTCGGCCCCGCGCTGGGCGGCGTCCTGATCGCGGTCTTCGGCGTGCCGATCTCCTACGCAATTGACGCCGTTACGTTCGGCCTCATCGCCCTGGCCGCCCTGGCGATCCGCACCAGGCCAGAGCGGCCAGCCGTCACCATCAGCGGCCGCACCGCGGTCCTCGAAGGGCTCCGCTTCCTGAGAGACACTCCGGTTCTGCTCGCCACCATGGCCCTCGATTTCCTGGCCATGTTCTTCGGCGCGGCAACAGCCCTGATGCCGATCTTCGCCGCGGACGTACTGGGCGGTGGCCCAGGAACCCTCGGCCTCCTCCTCTCCGCTCCCGCGACGGGCGCGGTGGCCGGCGCAACGTTCATGGCCGGACGAAGGCCTCTGGCGCACCCGGGAGCCGGCATCATGGGAGCCATCGCCGTGTACGGGATCACGCTGATCGGCTTTGCCCTGAGCCGAAATCTGGCCCTTTCGCTCGTCCTTCTGGCCATTGGCGGCATGGCGGACTCAGTCAGCGTCACCCAACGGCATACCCTGCGCAATCTGCTCACGCCGGACCGGCTCCGCGGCCGTGTGGCCGCCGCTCATGCCACGTTTGCTGGCGGCGGCCCGCAACTTGGCGAGCTCCAGGCAGGCGTCATTGCCTCGCTCGCCGGCGCACCCGCGGCGGTCGCTTTGGGAGGTGTTTGCACGCTCCTCGCAACATGGCTGATCGGCCGTCTGGCCCCCGGACTGCGAACGCTGCGGTGGGGCGATGGCGTGCGCGAATCAATCTCCGAAACGCCGCGACAGGAGTCCCAGATGGGTGGAAAAAGATATTGACGGATAGACCCTCAGGTCGATATGATGCAACTGGGTGTCCCGGGGCAACCGGTCCTTTTGCTTTTCGCTGGGGACAGCGCGCGGACGAGGGCACCGTCAGGCGGCATTCCGCCTGGCCGCTTGGTTCCGGGAATGTGGGGTTTCCCGGATTGGGTGTGGGGACGGGGCGCGCCGGCTGACGCGAGTTCCGAACCTTCATCTGATCGTGTGAAGCCGTTCGAGCACGAGGTCCGTCGGCCTACGACTCGCGACCTTCCCGGATTCGGCCCTGCGGCCGCGAGCTTCAGGCATAGGGGACCTGAGGCTCGTCGCGCACGGCGTTTCGGCGTCGACGGTTGGCCCACGGTTCAGCCGAGGTATCGAAGGGGAGGAGAGTTGCACGTGAAGATTTCACGCCTGGTCATGGGTTCGGCCGTCACCGCGTCGCTGGTTGGCGCCGCCATCATGTCCGCTCCGGTCGGAGCGCAGGAGTGTGGCGTTTCCATTTACGGCGGCGACATTCTCAATGAGACCGTCATCGACATCAATGCCAACGCCGGCACGTCCATCTCGGATGCCAGCGCCGGCAGCAATAACCTGGCGACCACCAGCGGTGGGAACCAGGGCGATGTTTCGACCAATGTCGCTTCCGCCGGCAACGGTGGCGTGGCGACCTCGGCCGCGAATGGCGGCGCCATCTCGACCGGCAACATCAACAGCGGCGGCAACGTCGGCAACGCCATCGAGGTCGGCAACACCTACTGTGACGTCGCCGCCTACGAGGAGCCGGTCTACGAAGAGGCCGTCTACGAGGAGCCGGTTTACGAGGACGTTGTGGCCCTGCCGTCGACCGGCGTTGGCGCCGGCGAGGTTGGCAGCCTCTTCGCGGTTCTGGCTTCGGCCAGCGCCGCGGTTGCGTCCCTCGGGCTGCGCCGCCGCTAATCTCTCGCGATACCCGCGCCGGGCGCCGCTCCTCTAGCGGCGCCCTGGCCACAGGGCCGAGGCAGCAAGAGCCGCCGCACGTCATATGTGCGGCGGCTCTTGCCGTCCTACGCGCACGAGCTCGACGCGGGAAGGGCCTGGACGCCAATCGGGCGAGCCTAAATGGCCTTTTCTGGCGCCGCGCGCTCCCAGAAGCGGTTGAATCGCTCGCGCAGCAGCCGGTGCTCTGGTCGGGACAACGCGGGGTCATTGGCCAGCAGGGCCTCGGCGGCGAGCCTGGCGCGCTCCAGGAGCCGGGTGTCGAAAACCCCTTCCAGCCACTGCATTTCCGGCAGCCCGCTCTGCCGGGTGCCAATGAAGTCGCCTGGACCGCGCAACTCGAGATCCTTCTCGGCCAGCAGGAAACCATCATCGCTGGCGACCATCGTCTGCAGCCGCTCTTCGCCATCCGGGCTGGCTTCGTCGGCCAGAAGCAGGCAGTAGGAATGCGAGCTGCCACGGCCAACGCGGCCGCGAAACTGATGCAGTTGCGCCAAACCGAACCGATCCGCGCCCTCGATCATCATCACCGTGGCGTTCGGAATGTCGATGCCGACTTCGATCACCGACGTCGATACGAGCACGTCGAAATTCCCGTCCCGAAAGCCGGACATCACCGCGTCTTTGTCCCGCGACTTCATGCGTCCATGCAGCGTGGCGATCCGCAAGTCGGGGAAGACCTCGGCGCTCAGCCGCTCGGCCTCATCAACCGCCGCCTTGGCCTCGATCGCTTCAGACGCTTCGACCAGCGGACAAATGACGAAGACCTGACGTCCTGCTCGCACCTCCTCGCGAACGAGGTCGTATGCCACGTGCCGTTCTGCCCCCAGATACCGCCGAGTTTCGATGGGGACCCGGCCAGGGGGACGTTCGGCCAGGATCGACACGTCGAGATCCCCATTGAGGACAAGGTTCAAGGTGCGCGGAATCGGCGTAGCGGTCATCGCCAACTGATGCGGCAGACGCCCCTCCACCCGGTCCGGCAGCAAGGCCCGCTGGCGCACGCCGAAGCGGTGTTGCTCATCCACGATGGAGAGCGCGAGCCGGGGCAGTTCCACCCCCTCCTGGATAATGGCGTGAGTGCCAACGAGGACGTCGAGATCGCCGCTCCGGGCCATTCCCAGGATTTCGCGCCGCTCACGCGCCTTAGTCGAGCCCGTGAGCAGCGCCACCCGCGGACGTCGTGGTTCTGGAAGGCCCGCGTAGAGCATCGAAAGGCCTTGCAGGTGTTGCTCGGCCAGAATCTCGGTCGGCGCCATCAGCGCGGCCTGATGCCCTGCTCCTACCGCTGCCAACATGGCCCCGGCGGCGACAGCCGTTTTTCCCGAGCCAACGTCGCCCTGGAGCAGGCGAGTCATCGGTCGAGTCGTCGCGATATCCGCGAAGATGTCTCGCAGCGCCTGCAGTTGCGCGGAGGTCAACCGAAACGGGAGGGATGCTTGCCACGCCTCGATGGCAGCTTTGTCGGACTCGATCGCAATACCGTCGAATGCCTGCCGTTCCTGCTTGCGCCGAACCAGCCCGATTTGCAGGAGGAAGAGGTCGTCAAAGGCGAGGCGCTCGCGCGCGTCCTTCAGCAGCTGCTGGCTGTCCGGATAGTGAACCTGCGCGATCGCCTCGCGCAGCGGCATGAGCGCGCCCGCCTCATTGCGAACCGGTTCCGGCACGTACTCGTCGATGGCGTCGAGCGCGCAATCGAGCGCCTGCCGGGCGAAATTCCGCATCGACTTCTGGGCCAGGCCGGCGGTCAATGGATAGACCGGGACGATCCGGCCCGTGGAGACGCCCGCGCCTCGGCTATCGGCGATCTTCTCCCACTCCGGTCCAGTAAACGAAAGTGGGCCGTACCCCGATTCGAGCACGCCGCTTACCGCGAGCTCGTCGCCAACATGCAGAACGTTCGCCAGGTACTGGTTGAACCAGGTCACGCGCACCCAGCCGGAATTGTCCGCCAGGCGAATAGTGACTCTCCGTGCGCCCGGACCACGATGAAACTGCACATCGGTCACTCTGCCGCGCACGGTGACCTCTTTCCCAGGTTGAAGATTGAGCGCCTCACCAATGCGGATCGTCTGCGAGTAGTCAATGTGCCGGCGCGGAGAAAGCATGAGCAGATCGCCGACCGTTTCAACGCCGAGCTTCGACAGCTTCTTGCTCGTCGCGCCCCCGGCGCCTTTCAGCACGGTAACGGGATCGTCCGGTGAGCGGCGCACGGCGGCAACCGCTTTCGCCTTGGCTATCGGCGGCGTGGCCTCAGACAATGCCCTCGCGGCGGGCGCGGTCTCCGCGGGGCTCGAGGCCGCTCCGTTCTCTCGCGCCGGCCGTGCCTGGGTTCGCGATTGCTGGCGAGCATGTGCTGGCTGGTGCGGCCGGTTGGGCGGCGCCATGCGCGGGATCAGGCGCTTGAGTGCATCGCCAGCGGCACGCAGCGCGGCCGGCCGCTGGTCAACGGGCAACTCCGCATACGCTTCCAGCGCGTTAATCACCCGGTCGAGATCCGCGCCCGCCTGCTCGGAGGGAGCGAGGCCGCGCAGACGTCGAATACTGTGAAGGGCGCCGGAATAGGCGTTTCCGGCCTTGAATCCGCTCCGCCACTCGCCGCGGAGCATGTCGACCGCGCCTTCGAGTCGTCCCCGGGCCTCACCGGGGGAAAGCGTCGGCTGAAACCGGCCGTCCTTCTCGCCAGTCCGTTCCTCTGTTCGTGTCACAGGACACGCCCGTTCGAGATTCCCGAGAACGGCGCGGCCAACCCGGTAAGGCAAGCGATGCTGCTATGGGTGATAACCGCCTCACGCGGCACGAGGTTCGTTCGCACCATGATCCAGAATCAGCGCCGTTGCGGGTGAGTCGGCCGCTATGGTAGGGTTACCGGTCGCGCGAGCACCGCCATTGGCTCGGGGTCGGTTCGGCTCCTCCATTCGGAGCCGGGCATCGCGCCGTGAGCGAAGAATAGACCAGCATGGTACGACGCGGAGGAATTTCGAAGTGGCCGGCAAGTGTGATGTCTGCGGCAAGACGACCCAGTTCGGCCGCAATGTGAGCTTCTCCAAGCGGCGGACGAATCGCATGTTCAAGCCAAATGTCCAAACGCGGACGTTTGTCGTCGATGGGGTTTCGAAGCGCGTCAAGGTTTGCACGGCCTGCCTGCGCACGATGGTGAAGACATCCTGAACGCCGCTGCCGCCAGCGTGGCGCCAGCGGCTCTTTGAGCCCCCGATGCGGATCCCGCCCGGGGGTTCGCCGTATCTCAGGGCAACGGTTCTCCAGTGACGTCCATCAAGCTGCGCATCGAGCAGAAGCGCGCCAACCGGCCAGAGAGGAAGCAGCGCGTGGCTCCACGCCGCGGCCGAGCAGAGCGACGCCCCCCAATGGTTCTCCCGGCTCGCCTCGGCGAGATAGCCGAGACGACCATCGAGCGCATCGTGCCCGGCGGATTTGGGCTTGGGTATGGCAGCGGACGCACGCTCTTCGTGGCTCGCGCCGCGACTGGCGATCGCCTGCGCGTTCGAATCGACCGCGAACATGGCCGGGTCGCCCACGCCTCCATCTTCGAGATTCTCGACCCAGGGCCAGATCGGATAGCCGAGCCGCACCCGCTCCTTTCTCGTTGCGGCGCGGACTTCCAGCATCTCCGCTACGAAGCGCAACTCGCCGCCAAGCAAACGATCATTGCCGATAGTCTCCGCCGAATCGGCGGCATCTCGTTGCTCGAGCCGGTCCCGATCACCCCGTCTTCAGCCGTCTGGGCCTACCGCTCGCGCGCCGAATGGCGGCACGATCCCGCGTCGTCCGTGCTTGGCTATCTCGAGACTGGAAGCCATCGCATCGTCGATGTGCCGGTCGACCCCTTTGTCGTGCCCGCGCTCGCCGAGCGCTACGCCAAGCTGCGCGACATGCTGGACAGCGGAAAACTCCCCGATTGGGCAACAGAGTTGCGCGCCGCCGCCGGTGACGATGGCATATCGTTCGCCCCGCCGCTTGAATTGCCTCAGCCATTGCCCGTGCATGCCACCGTGGCTGGCGAGCGGTACGAATTCGACGCCGACTGCTTCTTTCAGGTGAATCCGTTCGTGCTCGATGCGTTGCTCGCCGAAGCTCTGCGCTACGCGCCGGAACCAGACGCGCCACGGTCGCCCGCAACGCGGATGGCGATCGATCTTTATTGTGGCGTCGGCCTCTTCACCGTGCCGCTCGCGCGCCGATTCGAGCGCGTCATCGGCGTCGAAGGCCAGCCGCGCGCGGCGGAGTTCGCGGAGAGAAATGTCGCCTCCGCTAAGTTGAAGAACGTCCGCATCGAGGCCGCATCGGTCGAACGCTGGTTGGAGGGCGCCTACCGCAGCCACGGCCGCGTGCCATTCCTGCTCCTCGACCCACCCCGAACAGGCCTGCCCGCGCCGGGCCTGCGCGCGATTCCGCGCCTTCGGCCGGGACACATCAGTTATGTCTCGTGCGATCCATCGACGTTGGCCCGAGACCTGAAGGCCCTTCGGGCATCAAACTACGAACTGGTCGCCATTGCCGCGATCGACATGTTCCCGCAAACTCATCATGTCGAGATCGTGGCGCACCTCCAGCGCACTGGCTAAAGCGCCGGTTACGCCCAGGGATCGTCCCCTTCTGGCATGCGTCCTCCGAAGCGTCCTGCCTCGCCTCGGTCCTCCTCGGCCAACTGCACGAGCGCATCGAGAAACGGCTCGAAGCCAGTATCCGGCTGGTGAAACCGAAAACGTCCCAACTCGTACAGCACGCGCTGATCCGGGATAAACGCATCGCCTTCCCCGGCCAGGCGCTGCAGATCGAGCAGGCGCTCATCAGTAGCAGGCAGGGCGAGGAGATAGCCGGCAAACGCCTCCAACGCGGCCGCGGTGCGCAGGTTCCGCGCATCGCGGTCGAACTCCTCGGCCTTGCGCCGGCGCCAGTCAGCCGTGGCGCGGCAGAAGTTTGCCAGCGAGCACTGAAACCGGGACGGGCTGGCGCCTTCCTCCACGCTATTGGCCTCGGTCGCCAAGAACGCCGCGGTCCAGCAGGAACCGCGCGATGTAGGCGTTGTTCGCGTCGAGCAACTTGATGGTGTACGACGAGGCCGCTTTGACCGCTTCGAACCCGATCGAATCGAGCTCTTCCTCGACCGTTGTGCCGCGCGCGGCCGCTGCCTCGGCGGCTTCATCACGGAGCAACGCCTCGAGGTAGGCGTGCATCTCTTCCGCGGTCATGCCGATGGTGTCCCGCTGCTCGCCGCCTGTCGCCAATTGCGCCTCCCGATTGTGCTCCTCCAAAATAGAACCCGCCG
>CAYSXO010000005.1:468-12870 GCA_964434995.1 uncultured Sphaerobacteraceae bacterium | reverse complement strand
TCGCCCGCCGCGCTTTCGCCGGCCGCCCACCAGCATGTTGCTATACTTCTGGCGCCCGCGAGTTCGTCGACGACGAGCGCATGTGCACTTCCCAGCGGGTCCGTAGCGCACCCACTTGCGCGGCCCGGCTTGTCCGGGTGAGGAGCGATGTGCCGTGGCGTATGTGATCGCCCAGCCGTGTATTGGCGTTAAGGACAATAGCTGCGTTGAAGTCTGTCCGGTCGACTGCATTCACTCGACCGACGAGGCGGACCAGTACTACATCAATCCTGATGAGTGCATCGACTGTGGCGTCTGTGCAGAGGTCTGCCCGGTGGAAGCGATCTTCTTCGAGGACGACCTGCCCGAGCAGTGGGCCAATTTCAAGCTCATCAACGCCGACTTCTACAAGAACCAGTAGGGTTCTGGACACGGCGTGAGCGCCGCCGCCCGCTCGGGCGGCGGCCTTTTCATGGCGATTCCACGTTGGTGGCGAGCGCGCTCCACCACGCGGGCGATCCCTTCGCCGTCGTATTCCCGGCAATCACTGGCGATGACTTGGCTCGGTGATCCGCCCGTCAAGCGCGGCGCGTGTCGCGGCCCGGCTTGACCGGGGGGCTCCCAGGGTCCATGAGGCAGCATTCGTGACGTCAGTGAGTCCGTGGTGCAATGTCGAAGATCAGCCTCAGGCCTGGCCTCTGCTGGTTACGATCGAGGCAGCGATGCCTGCCAGATTTCGTCGCCCGAAATCCAATAGACCAATCCCGTCAATTCGTTGATGGCCATGTCTTGAGCGGTAGAAAGCGCGGAGGCCGCGGTCTCGCCCAGAACATCGCCGGATTCCGGGAAGGGCGTCAGGAGCTGCGTTGCTTCTCCGGACGCATTGACACGCACAATGCGCCCCGCGTTCTCGCCGATTCTACTCGTCGGATCGACAAGGTAGAAGTCCGTGGCGAGCGGCGCCTGGGCGAGAAACGACGCTGTGGTAAGCGTCGGGACGACAAAGGGTGAAATCGCCCCGACTTGCGCCCCGCGCGAAAAGGTCAGGGTCCTTCCGTCCTGCAGGAGGATGTGGATTCGGCCGTCGATGGCCATATCCCGGGCGAATTCGAGATCGGGTGACTCCAGCGCAGGGGCCCAGACATCTGCCATTGGACCGCCCGAAGTCATCTCGAAACGGACGATATCGTCGTCCCATGAGAGGCCATAGGCGGCATTGCCCCAGGAAATGACCGGAATGTCGGTACGCAGTCCGCCGACATCCGCAACCATCAATTCCTGACGTTGCCATTGGCCGCGTTTGTCGCGAACGTAGGTCGCCGCACCGTCGGACGTGACGACGTTGCCGCCATCGATCGAGACGTCGCGCAGGGCGCCGGCCGCGCCGCCCTGTACGGAATCCCCTTCGGCCAGGAGGGTGATCAACGTTAGCCCCGCGGCGTCGAACTCGTAGAGATCTCCCGCCGCGATGTACAGCGTCTGTCCCGAGAGCGCGAGGCGCACCCGGCCACCTCGGCGCTCCGTGGGAAGCGCACCCAATCGGACCACGTTCTCGAGCCGATGAATGCGCCAGACTCGATCGCGCACAGCGAGCAGATCGCGCTCGCGGCTGACCACCATCTCGCCAGAAGCGCCGGACCCGCGCGCTTCAGCGATCGCGGCCTCCGCCTGGGACACGTGAGTCACGGCGGAAGCAGGATTTGCCAATGCCTCTTGCAGCGCAAGGTCGGCCGCGATCAATAATGCCTCGGCCCTGGCTTCCCGATCGCGCTGATGGCCCACCGCGAAACCCGTGCCCCCGATTGCGACAAAGAGTGCGAGCGAAACCGCCAGCAATCGGGCGGGGATGTGAACGCCCGGCCCTCGCGGCAGATTTGCGCGCCATTCAGCTGGCAGCCCGGACGGCTCCCGGTAGCGGCTGACGCTCATCGCGCCGGGCGCGGCCATAGCCCGCGCCCTCGAATCGAAGCGAGGCGCCGCCGGTTTTTTCCGGGGCGTGGCCAGCTCAGCGACGGCAATCAACCGATCGCGAACCCCCTCGAACGCCGGCGGGCGAATCTCTTCCTCGTGAGTCGCCACTGCCGCGACGTGCTCGGCATGCGCGCGCGGCGCGTCCTCGACATCGGACGCCTGCCGAGCACGACGCGCACCTCGCACCCCGGCGCGGGAGTCCGGTTTGCGCGACAGGGAAAAGGTCCGCCGCGAGGAACCTGGCCGCGGCATCCGCGAGATCGACGCCACGACCGCAAACGCATCCGGGACATCATGCCGCACCAGCAAGCGCTCCAGACGGTCAACCGAGCCCTCCAGGTCGTCGGTCAGGAGCGATCCGCCGTAGAGCGCGACGGCCGCATCTTCGTTGCGGCCCAGCGCTCGGCCGAGACTCGTCGAACAGAGCGCGACCAGATCGCCTGGCGCGGCTTCCGAGGCGTACAGGTTTGGCGCGATCTCTTCGGCGAACCCCAGCGGAAAGCTCTCGAGCGTCTGCTGCTCCGCGGCGTAGTCCCCTCGCCATGAGGCGACATCAGGAAAGGCGTAGACCTGGCCATCCTGAACTAGAATGGCCTGCGAAGGAGCACTCTGCGCGACGATGATTTCCTGGCTGGTGAGCGCGACCGCCGTTGCGCCGACGCAGATTCGGCGCTCCCAGCGACCAGTGGAAAGTGGCCGATTTTCGGCCACGACCGCACCATTCGCGGCGCAAAACGCGGCGAGGAGCGCTTCGGTGAGGCTTCCGGGCGTGGAATGGAACGCCTCGCCGATTGACTTCAGCGCAACGTTTGCCAATTCGCGCCCGCGCGCTGAAGGTTCGAGTGGTTCGACACAGGCAAGAAGCAACCGTCCGAACCGATCCGGCGCATGAGAAACAAGGACGGATCGCTCGGGATCGGCGGCCAATCCCGCGGCCAATGCGAAACCTGCCGCGGCCACGCTCGCGCGGCGCATGGGTCAATCACCTCCCCAGCTCGGGCCGGGGCGCTCGTCTTGGCGACGTAAGGCGTGCCGGGAGCAGGGACAACCGGGCATCCTCGCGCGCGGGGCATGGACGGTGCTGTCGGGTGCTTCGCAGTGTACCAGTGCGGTGTACGTACGTCCATCCCACGTGCGGCCGAGCGGCCGCATCATGGAAGTCTACAGTGGCGGCAGTGTTGTCTCCCGGTAAACCGCATCGCGCGACGCTTCCGGCGTCGCCTCCGCGGCGCTCGCCCCTGGATCAGAAGCCTCGGTGGCGATGTCGGCGCGGGTCGTCTCCGTGGCGGGCTGACGTAGCGGCTCATCCATGTCGACCATGCGCCGTCGTGGCCTGCTGGCCGCTGCCGGTTCGAGCGGTCCGATGCCGAGAAGGAGGTTATCGGCGCGGCGGGCCAGCGCTTCCCCTCGCGAACCCATACGGCGAGCGGCAGCGGCCGCTTCCTGGAGCATTTGGCTCCCTTCGACCCGCGCGCCCTGTGCCAGCAGAATCTGTCCAAGCCCGAGCGCCGCGTTTGCCTCCGCGCCCGCATCGCTCGCTGCCTTGGCATGTCCCAGCGCGCGCCGGTAGGTTGCCGATGCGGCGGGATCGCTCAGGCTCGCCTGAGCCGCCGCGAGCGCGACGAGGGCCTGCGCCAGGATGGCCGGTTGGCCAAGCGCCTCGGCCAGTGCCGCGCCCTTCGAGTAGTGGTCGAGCGCGGTCGCCGTGTCGCCACGCGTCACGCTCAGCCGTCCCAGGCGAATGCGCAGCCGGGCCTCCGTTAGGCGGTCAGAGCCGGTAGTCGCCAGTTGCAGCGCCTGCTCGCCGAAGGCGATCGCCGCGGGAATCTGCCCCGTTTCCGCCGCGAGGACAGAAAGGAGATTGAGCAGGTCGATCTGCTCCGAGGTCTGTCCCAGCCGGCGGTTCAGTCCATAAGCGTGGGTATAGCACTCCTTGGCACGCGCGATCTGCCCACTCGCCGCGTACATCCGACCCAACTGGGTCAGGATGCTCGCCTGCAATTCGAGATCCTCGACCCGCTGCGCCGACGCCAATCCATCCGTGAGCGCGCGCATCGCTTCTTGTGGCTGCTCGAAGCGCCAGAGCGCCTGACCAAGCGTGGCCAGCCAGCGAGCCTCGTGCCGCCGGTCCCGCGATGCGCGCGCCAGATCGAGCGCGCGCATCAGGTGCTCCAGGCTCTCGGAGCGGCGGCCAACGCGGGCATAAGCCATGCCGATGCCGCCCAATGCGCGCTGTTCGAGGCCAATATCGCCCGCGGCGACGGCAAGCTCCAGCCCGCGAGAAAATGCTTCGAGCGCGCCAGGCACATCGTCCAGATCGAGGAGCGAGGTGCCCATGCGGATGGCCCACTCCGAGGCGCCGCCGCGGTTGCCCCGGCGATCCTCCAGAGTGACAAGGTCACGTTCATGGCCCGCCGCGGCGGCGATCCGGCCGCGCGAATGCTCGATCTCGACCAGTGTGGTCAGGCACCGGCTCTCCATGCCGAGATCGCCGATGCGTCGACTGACCGCCAGTCCTTCTTCGAGTTGGGAGACCGCTTCTGGAATCTTGCCATTGCGGCGCAACGTCTCCGCGAGGCTGATGACAATGCGGCTCTGCAGGCCCAGGTCCGCCGTGCGCCTGGCCGCCTCGGATGCCTGCCGCTGCAAGGCGGCAAGGGTCTCCAGATCGGTATTGCGCGGCAGCATTTCGATTTGCCGCACCAGCGCCTCGGCAATGCCATGCTGATAGTCCAGCCGCTGCGCGCCGCGTCCCGCCCGGCGGAAGAGGGCCTGCGCTTCACTGCGCTCGCCTTCCCGTCGAAGCAGGTCGCCGAGCGCAACGGCGGCATTAACCTCGGCGATGTCGTCATCTTCCTCGTCGCCCAGATCGAGCTGCTGGCAAAGCAGCGCCCGCGCCCGCTCGCTATCCCCGGCGTCGATGGCGCGCAGGCCAAGCCGGTTCAGCGCCGCGCGGCCCCCCTCAACATAGCCCGACCGTTGCGCCACCGTATAGGCTTCGCGCAACAGGCGGTCTCGCTCGTGGCTCGGATCATCGCCAGGAAGCAGCGTATCGAGCCGCAGGGCCGCGTCGACAATCTGATCGTCGAACCCCTTGGCCTTCGCGGCCGCCAGGGTCAGCCGGGCCAGGACAACCGCGTACTCGCGGTCCTCGTCCGCCTGCTCCTCGATCACCAGATCGAGGCCTTCGAAATCATCCGCCGAAAGCCGATCGAGGACGCGGGGATCGCGGATCTCCGCCAACCCTCCCTGGACAGACCGCTGCCGGTCGGTCACCTCTCGCGCAATCAGAAGCACGGTGTCGCCCGCGCTCTCCCGGCGGCGAAATCCCAGCCAATCTCGCATCGACGTCACCAGGGCTGCTCCATCGCGAGCGTCTCCGCCAACGTGTCCAGGGTCAAATTGCCTCCCGACACAACGATGCCGACCTTTTTCCCCGCGAGTTCGTCTCGCATGTTTCGCGCCGCGGCGAGTGCTGCCGCGCCCGCGCCCTCGGCAAGAACGCGAGCCGTTTCCAGGAGTGTCAGGATGGCCCTCCGCATTTCCGCGTCAGTAACAAGCTGAAAGTCATCGACGAGCCGCCAGAGAATCTGCGCCGGGAGGCTGAACGCGACCCGCGTCGCCAGCCCTTCGGCGAAGGTGTCGGCCCGGTCGAGCTCGATCAACTCCCTCTTGCGCCAGCTTTCGTAGATCACCGGTGCGCCGGCTGCCTGCACGCCGATCACTCGCAGCCCCGGCGAGAGGCTCTTCCCGGCCAGACATGCCCCGGCCAGACCAGAACCCCCACCGGCGGGCACGATGAGTACGTCCAGATCTGGCGCGGATTCCAGCATTTCTACGGTATACGTCGCAACACCGGCAATCAGACGCCAGTCGTTTGCACTGGCAATGAATGTCGCGCCGCGCTCGGCGGCGTCTTGCTCTGCCGCCATGCGGCTTTCGTCAAAATCTCGCCCGGAAAACCGGACTTCCGCCCCGAGCTGGCGCATCGAGGCCACCTTCAGGGGATTCGCCTCGTCAGGCACCCAGATCGTTGCCAGTACGCCGGATTCCCGTGCGGCATAGGCGATCGACTGACCATGATTCCCGGTCGAGGCGGTCACCACGCCCCGCTGGCGTTCGTCTGGTGTCAAGTCGCTCATCAAGAAAATACCGCCGCGGACCTTGAACGCGCCGACAGGCTGCAGGTTCTCGCACTTCAGGTAGGCCTGGAAGCCAAGCCGCTCGTCGAGCGCCGGCGTGTTGAGCAGGGGGGTCGGCGACAAGTGGCGGGCGACCACCTCGCGCGCCCTGGCCACGTCGTCCATCGTTGGGAGCCGGCTGCCCGACAATGGGTCGACATCCGGCAGCCGGGACGCCGAAGCGGCGATCTCACTTCCTGTCATCGCCGCATTCGGCGTCATCCCGGCGCCCCCTCACGGCAGGTCTTCCCTCCCGCCGTATTTCCGCGCCTTGACGCGGAATCCCCTCACATCCATCCTAACACTGGGCGCAATGGCGTCGGAGTCACAGGGCCGACGAGTGTACGTACACTTTTTCCCCTGAATGACCGCATCTCTTGACCCAGTGGCACGATGGCCGGAGAGACGACGATGGCAGCGGCTGGCAGAGCGAACGACATCGAGATCAGGGGGTTCAGTCAGCGCCTGAACGCCGCGACGCAGCGTCATGATAGTCTCCTCTGCGTTGGCCTCGACCCCGATCCTACCTTGTTTCCGTTGGCGCTTCGCCAGGAAGGGGGCGCGGAAGAAGCCATTATCCGCTTCAACACCGGCATCATCGACGCCACGTCCGATCTGGTCTCAGCCTACAAACCGAATTTGGCATTCTATCTCGCGCATGGCAAATCCGGGGTCGCGGCCCTGGAGGAGACGCGACGGCGCATTCCGCGCGACATCCCGGTGATTCTCGACGCCAAGGTCGGCGACGTGGGCAGCACGGCCGAGGCCTATGCCACGGCGTACTTCGATACGTGGGACTTCGACGCCGTTACCGTCAATCCCTATCTCGGCGAGGATTCTCTCGAGCCCTTCATGCGACGTGGCGACCGCGGCGTCATCGTCGTCTGCAAGACGAGCAATCGAGGTTCCGGCGATCTGCAGGACCTGGCGGTTCCAGGCGGCGACAGGGGAGAGCCGTTCTATATGGCCGTCGCCGACCGGGTGGCGTCGTGGTCCGAGCGGTGGCCAGCCACGCTCGGCCTGGTTGTCGGCGCAACGTACCCCACTGAGCTGGGCGCCATCCGGCAGCGTTGCCCCGACCTGCCAATTCTGCTGCCGGGGGTGGGCGCGCAGGCCGGCGACCTCGCGGCGTCGCTTTGCGCGGGGCTCGATGCGAATCGACGCGGCCTGATGGTCTCTGCCTCGCGTTCGATCATCTACGCCGGGAACGACGTGGCAGGCGACTGGAGAGACGGCGTTCGCGGGGCGGCACTCGCCCTACGAGACGAGATCAACGCGGTCCGCTCGTCCCTTGCCCACACATAGCCCGGACACAGACGGACGGCAGCAGCCTGCTTGCGAAGCGCGAGCGAACCGGCCATCATCGGCGACGCACCACGCTGACTCGTCGTGCGTGGCGTCCGGTGCGGTCCTGCACGTGACGACATGGATTTTTGGTGGAAGCGGCGGAGAACGTCCTGGTGAAGCGGCCCGATCTCAACCCAGTGTTTCGTGCCGGCATTCTGGCGGCGACCAGCAATCCTCTGGTTTCACGCGTCGTCCGGCAGTACGGCATGCGCCTTGGCGCGGCCCGTTTCGTGGCCGGCGAGACATTCGCGGAAGCGATCCCGGTACTGCGCGGCCTCAATGAAAAGGGCCTGCGCACGAACACCACGCTGCTGGGCGAAGGCGTCCGCGATGTCGCGACGACGCGCGCGGTGACCGCCGAATACTGCGCCGACCTCGACCGAATCGCCGCCGAGGGCCTGCAGACGAACATCGCGCTCAAGTTGACGCAGTTGGGATTGACGTTCGATCGCGAGCTGGCCTACCGCAACGCTGCGGAAATCGTTGCCCACGCGGCCAGCCGCAACAACTTCATCCGCATCGACATGGAAGAGTTTGGCCGAGTCGACGATACCCTGGCCACCTACCGCCGCCTGCGCGCCGATGGGCACGACAACGTCGGGACCGTGTTGCAGTCGTACCTCTACCGCACCCCAACCGACCTGCAATCGCTGATCCCCCTTGCACCGAATTTGCGGCTGGTGAAAGGCGCCTATCTTGAGCCCGCCAGCGTCGCCTTTCCGGACAAGGCCGACGTCGACCGCGCCTACATTCAGCTCGCCGAGCGGATGCTGCTGGAGGATCCCTTCACCGCCATAGCCACTCATGATGCGCGCATCATCAACCACGTTATCGACTTCACCCAAAGTCACGGCATTGATAACGACCACTTCGAGTTCCAGATGCTCTATGGGGTGCGGCCCCAGTATCAACTCGATCTGGTTCACGCCGGGCACCGCGTTCTGGTTGCCGCGCCCTACGGCCCACACTGGTACCACTATCTGATGCGCCGCCTTGCCGAGCGGCCGGCAAACGTCGGCTGGTTCGCCAGCAACCTCATCAAGCGCTGAGTGCCAGGGCTCCTGCCGAGCCTCGACTCACCGCTTCTTACGCGCCGCGTTTTTCCCACGGCCTCAGTCTCTTCATGCCGACGCGCCAATGGCGATCACCCGTGAGCATGCGGGAGCGCTCTGGCTCACGCACCGCCGGAGGTTCACGCCACGGCGGGAAATGTCATGGCGCTGCCGGCCTCTCCCCTATCAGAACGCATGGCGCCGTTTCGCGCTCCGGCATTTCACTTTCGGAAATGACACCCAGGATGTTGCGTGGCCAAAATGAGATCAACGAGCTCAACCATGGCCGCTGCCTTCTCGAGAGCGGAGCCGGTGGCCGCGCAACTGCCGACGAGGTCCCGGTTGCGGTCTTTGTGCCGGACATTGCAGGCGATGTCGCCAACGCCCCATGCAGCCGTTCCTCGACCGATTCCTCCCAATGGGTCTGAGCACCGTTTGGTTCGCGCGAAGGGACAGTGCTACCATCGCCAACGAGGAGAGGCATTGCCGCGAGCGACGGACGGATGGCAAGTGTGACGGCAGCGAGTCCGGTGGAGACGGCCCTTCCGGGGCGCACCCCGGAAAGCCGTGACGCGCGGGCGGTGCCGGTCGTCGCTTTTGCCAACCAGAAAGGCGGCGTCGGGAAAACGACCTCAGCCGTCAACTCCGCGGTTTCTCTCGCCCGGCGCGGGTACCGCGTTCTGCTGATCGACACCGATCCCCAGGGGAACGCCACGTCGTCGCTCGGCGTCGACAAGGTGCGCGTGTTCCGATCGGCGTACGATGTGTTGGTCGACCGCATGCCGGTTTCCGAAGCGGTGGTCGCCACTGAACGCGAGAACCTCGATCTCGTCGCCTCAACGCCAATGCTGGCCGGCGCGGAGATCGAGCTGGTCGAAGGCGATGGCCGCGAAACGCGCTTGCGCGAGGCGCTGGAGCCGCTGCTCCCTCACTACGATGTGGTCCTGATCGACTGCCCGCCGTCGCTCGGGCTCCTCACGGTCAATGCCTTGACTGCCGCGCGGTCCGTTGTCGTGCCGATTCAATGCGAGTTCCTCGCTCTGGAGGGACTCGGCCAGTTGATGACGACGGTCGATCTGGTCAAGCGCGGGCTCAACCCGCCGCTCGATGTCACCGGCGTCCTGATGACGATGTTCGACGCTCGCACTCGCCTCTCGGCGCATGTCGTCGAGGAGGTCCGCCGCTATTTTCCCCATCGCATGTTCGGCACCGTGGTGCCGCGTTCTGTGCGGTTGGCTGAGGCGCCCTCGTACGGTCAGGCGATCGTCGAATACGATCCAAGTTCGCGTGGAGCCGAAGCATACGAGGCGTTCGTCGGCGAGCTGGCCGCCCGGCTTCATCTCCCGCCCCGGCAACGGACCGACAGCAATGCTCTGGAGGGCAGCCAATCATGACGATCACCGAGCCGCGCGCGTTCACCGTCCACACCTATGATCCAGCGACGCTTTGGGACGAGCCGGTTCCCGATACCGAGAAGTTCGTTGGTCTCGGGCTCACCTTCGATGACGTGCTGCTCGTGCCCGCGACGTCAAACGTCCTTCCTGCCACGGCCAGCACCGCCACCAGGCTGACCCGGTCGATCACGCTGGCTATCCCGGTCCTTTCCGCCGCGATGGACACGGTGACTGAAGCGCGCATGGCCATCGCGCTGGCGCGAGAGGGAGGTCTCGGGATCGTTCACCGCAACCTCTCCATTGAGGAGCAGGTCAGCGAGGTCGACAAGGTGAAGCGCTCCGAATCGGGGATGATCGTCGAGCCGGTAACGTTGCCCGCTGATGCCCTGGTGCGCGAGGCCCTGGCCGTCATGGAGCGGTATCACATCTCCGGCGTGCCGATCACCGATGCCGCCGGCAAGCTCGTCGGCATCCTGACCAATCGCGATCTGCGCTTCGTCAACGACGTCGAGCAGCCGGTTAGCGCGGTGATGACCAGTGAAAACCTGATCACCGCCCCCACCGGCACCACGCTGGAAGAAGCCGAGTCGATCCTGCACAAGCACCGCGTCGAGAAACTCCCGGTCGTCGATGAGCGTGGCTACCTGACCGGCCTGATTACGGTCAAGGACATTCAGAAGAAGATCCAGTTCCCGAACGCCACCAAGGATGGCCAGGGTCGGCTGCGCGTTGGCGCGGCGGTGGGCGTTGGCGCGGACGCGGACGAGCGCGCGGCCGCGCTGGTCGGCGCGGGCGTCGACCTGCTCGTGGTCGACACTGCCCATGGCCACGCCCTCTCTGTTCTGGAAACGGTTGGGCGCATCAAGCGAACGCACAACGTCGAGGTCATGGCCGGCAATATCGCCACCGCCGCAGCCGCGGAAGCGCTGATCGCTGCTGGCGCGGACGCCGTCAAGGTCGGGGTGGGCCCCGGTTCGATCTGCACGACTCGGGTCGTCGCGGGCGTGGGCGTGCCGCAGGTGACCGCGGTGCTCGATTGCGCGCGCGCGGCCGCGCCGCATGGTATCCCGGTCATTGCCGATGGCGGCATTCAGTATTCGGGCGACATCGCCAAAGCCATCGCCGCCGGCGCGGACGCGGTAATGCTCGGTTCGTTGCTGGCCGGCGTCGATGAAAGCCCGGGCGAGGTGGTTCTCTATCAGGGCGAGCGGTTCAAGGAATACCGGGGCATGGGCTCTATCGGCGCCATGAAGGCGCGTTCCTACTCGAAGGACCGCTACTTCCAGGAGGGTGTTGGCAACATCCAGAAGCTGGTGCCGGAGGGGATCGAAGGCCGCGTTGCCTACAAAGGCCCGGTCAGCAATCTCGTGTATCAGCTCATTGGCGGCCTCCGTTCGGCGATGGGCTATGTCGGGGCGCCCGATATTCCCACACTCAAGCACGAAACTCGCTTTGTGCGGATCACGGCCGCCGGACTGCGGGAGAGCCACCCGCACGACGTGGTTATCACCCGCGAAGCGCCCAACTACCGCTCGAGCTGACGCTCGCCGCCGCTCGGCGCCCGCAATGCGATGCTCGCGACCGCGCTGAAAGGCCGTCGCGGGCATCTTGCATTTCCGGCGAGGGTTCCCGTGCGAGCAGCCCCAGGCCCGAAACCAGACCAATGGTCCCGCTCGCGGCGATTTCCCCGGCAGATCGTTGCCTGAATCCGAAACGAATTGCCCACTTTCTCGTACGATAGTGGTAGGGAGTTGTGCGGCCTCGGCCACATAATCGTAGGGAAAGTGGGAAGATGCGGCCCCGGCGTTTGCTCGCCTATGCACTTTTAGCGCTCGTTGTGGTCACCGGTATGGGGAGCCCGGCGCCGTCTGCCGTGGCCGCCGACATCGCCAAGACCTCCGCGTTCGTCGAGGTGCCGAGTTATGTCCAGCAGCGCAATCTGAGCTGCGAGTACGCCTCGCTCGTCATCGCCATGGGCGCCTACGATACCTGGGTTTCGGAATGGACCATCGGCGAGATGGTTCCGCTCTCGGACAACCCTCACTGGGGCTATCGAGGCAATATCGACGGCTGGTGGGGCAATACCACGGACTACGGGGTCTACCCGGAGCCACTCGTTGAGCCACTGGCTCAGTTGGGCTTCCGGGGTGAGGTCATCTACGCCAAGGGCGACCCGACGACCCTACGCCGCTATCTCTCCAACGGCGTCCCAGTCGTCCTCTGGCTCGGGCTTTGGGGCGACCAAGGGTATGTCGAGTACACCAGCGATGGCACGCCCTACCGTCTGAACGCGGGGTACCACGTCGTGGTGGCGTATGGCTACGATGAGTCTGGCGTCTATGCTATCGACCCTGCCGATGGATCCTCGGTCTCGTGGGCCTGGGGCGACTTCATGTGGATGTGGAACGCCATGGAGGGGATGGCCCTGGCCGTCTGGCCGAGCCCCACACTCACCACGTCACCACCAGCCAGAGCCGT
>CAYSXO010000005.1:0-458 GCA_964434995.1 uncultured Sphaerobacteraceae bacterium | reverse complement strand
GCGGTTGAAAGGACTCGAACCTTCACGGGTCGCCCCGCTACCACCTCAAGGTAGTGCGTCTACCAATTCCGCCACAACCGCATTTAAGGGCGCCTGCAATCAGCCGCCAGACCAGATCGTCTTGAGCCGCGCCTGAATGGTTCAGGTTTCGAGTAATCGCCGGTGAAACGTTCCGGGTGAGCCAGCACCGCGGTGCTGGTCGAGGAACGACCTCTCCCATTTCCACCACCTGAGCGAAGACAAGCACCAAGCGGGCCTTGGGCAGTTCCCCCAAGGCCCGCGAGACCACGTCTCCTACTTGTATCCGGCCCGCTCCTTCGCCAGCGCAATCGTGTACTCCGGGCTGTTGATGAAGTCCATCGTTGCCCGTTCTCGCGTGCGCACCTTCTCCACTTCGTCCGGCAGGCCGCCGAGCACTTCGCGCGGGACGATGACAATGCCGTTGGCGTCACCATGCA
>CAYSXO010000004.1:23322-54410 GCA_964434995.1 uncultured Sphaerobacteraceae bacterium | reverse complement strand
ACGTGGCCAGAATGCCGCGCACCGCCTCGACCGAGGTGGCGGAGAAGGCGACGTCTGGCGCGGCTCCATCCACCGTCAGTTCCTGGATGATCTCCGCCGAATGCCGATGCCCAGTCGGCTTGAACGAGCGCATCGCGCCGCTCCGTTCCGGATGGTGCGAACCAAGGCCAGGCGAGCCGCCGGAGCCGGAAGAGCCAGTCTTGGCCTCGACAATGACCGGCTTGCTCAGGTCGACGACCTTCGCCTGGTAGAGTGGGTAGAGGCCAAGGATGCTGGTGGTGGCCATGCAGCCGGCGCTGGAGATCAGATCGGCGGTGCGGATTTCCTCCCGATGCAATTCCGGGATGCCATAAACGAACTTGCCCAGCAACTCAGGCAGCTCATGCTCGTGGCCGTACCATTTGGGATAGTCCGCGGCATCGCGGAGCCGGAAATCGGCACTCAGGTCGATGATGATCGGCGCCTTCTCGCGCAGGCCGGCCATTTGGCTCATGACCACGCCGTGGGGCAGCGCGGAGAAGATGACGTCCGCCGGCTCGAGCTTCTCGACTGGGATGAACTTCAGATCAAAGCGCTTGCGAAGATTGGGATGCACCGAGCGCACGAACTTGCCGGCGTTCCGTTCGGAGGTGACTTGCTTGATTTCGACCTCTGGGTGACTGAGCAACAGGCGAACCAGCTCGCCTCCGGCATACCCACTACCGCCAATGATTGATGCGTGAACCATTGAACTGAACCTGCCTCCACAGCTCGCCGCCTCACGATTGCGGCAACGTTCCCCATACGATGGTGTAAAGAGAAATCGACGGAATTGGCCCGCGTGCCAGATCCGCTTCCATACGGCTCAATCCGCGCTGGAACGCCGCATCCTCGATCAACAACAGCGATGAGAATGCGCGGTCGCGGTATGCCTGAATATCGCTGAGGTCGTATTCCCGCGCCACCTCGGCGATGCGCGGTTCGCTGAAACCGGCACGCGCCATCTCGGAGCGAAGCTGTTCGATCGACGGATAGCGCGCCAATTCTATGGCGACCGTCTCGGGAAAGTGGCTCGAAAGCGGGCGCCTGCGCGCGATATCGGCGGGCGAATCGGTGACCGTGGCGATCCTGCCGCCAGGCCGCAGGACGCGGGCGGCCTCATGGAAAAAGGCCTCGCGGTCACCAACGTGATGGATCACGTCGGTGGTGATCAGCAGATCGAATGTGGCGTCGGGAAAGGGCAGGCGCTCGGCGCGACCTTCAGCCAGCATCTCCCACGCGACGGCGCTACGGGCGATCTCCCGCATTTCGCGGGACGGCTCGACGCCGCTGACGCGGCAACCGGTCTCCCCTCGGAGCGCGCGCGCATAGTTGCCGGTGCCGCAGCCGGCATCGAGGAGATGTGTCTCCGGGCCGATCGCCCCTGCCGCGATCAACTCGCCGATGACGCCTGGATGCACGCCCCGATGCCGGGCGTACGCTTGGGCGGCCCGCCCATAGTCCACACCGGTGAGGCGATGCGCCCAGGCGCTCATCATGCGTGGGCCACCGCGACGCCGGCGGCCTCGTTCTCGCGGGCGCGGCGGTCGCGATGCGCCTGGCCAACAGAGAGAGCGTAGTCGATGATCTTCGCCGGGATGTTCACGCCGGTGGTGTCGATGCTGTTGCGGAACTCCATCGTGTAGTTGACTTCGTTGACCAGCAATCCCCGGTCACTTTCGAAGAGGTCGACAGCAACCACACCGCCGCCAACCGCCTTGGCAGCCGCCCGCGAGAGCTGGTCGAGCTCGTCCGTGACCGGACAGTTGCTCGCGGCGCCACCGCGGGCGGTGTTCGTAATCCAGTGCGGGGAATCGCGATAGATGGCGCAGATCGTCTGATCGCCCACAACAAACGAGCGGATGTCACGGCCTGGCTTATTGACATATTCCTGGATATAGAACGCGCCGTGGTGAAATGAGCCCAGCGTGACCTTGTGTTCGAGAATGGCCTCGGCGGCATCGCGGTCGTTCACGCGCGCAAGGAGCCGGCCCCACGAGCCAATCGCTGGCTTCATGACGACGGGATAGCCAAGCGCTTCGCAGGCCTCCAGAGCCGACTCCGGGGTGAAGGCAATGAGTGTCTTCGCGGTCGGCACATCCGACCGCTCGAGCGCGGTCGAGGTCAGCAGCTTGTCGCCGCAGGTATTGGCCACCTCATAGGTGTTGACAGTCGGGACGCCCCAATCATTGAGGAGCTTGAGCGTGTAGAGCGCGCGCAGGTGGTTGATGCAGCGCTCGAGAACGACATCGCAGCGGGCCATTTCCGGTCCGGGGCCCGCGAGATCGAGAACGAACTCGCGATCATCAAATCGGACAATCTCGACTCCGCGCTCCGCGAGCTCGGACAGGAGGAGTTTTTCTTCCACCCGAACCCGCGAGAGGAGAACACCAACGACGAGCGGTTCGGACATCAAGCACCCTTTCCGGCGAATAAAGCTGCATTCATCGCGTTCATCGAATCCCAATACCCGCCGTGCGAACCGCTTCATCGACAATTGCGCCGGCGATATCCACGTCTGTCGTCGACATCAGACCCTTGAACTCGCCCCCTGTATTGACCTCGATTACCTTGAGGCCGTCGTGCGTTTCGATGAGGTCGACGCCCGCCAGCCGCGCGCCGACCGCGTTGCATGCACGAACCGCGAGCGTCTCGATATCGGGCGTGACTGGGCACGGCGCCGACTCAGCACCCCGCGCGGCATTGGTCACCCAGTGCTTGGCAGTGCGGTACGAGGCGGCAAGCACCTGATCGCCGACGACATAGGCCCGGATATCGCGATCCGGCTTCTCAATGTACTCCTGAACGTAGAAAATCGCATGGTGGAACGATCCGAGCCCCTTTTTCTGCTCCAGAATCGAGCGTGCCTGATCGGGGCCGTTCACCCGCGCAAGGAGTCGTCCCCAGGAACCGGTCACCGGCTTGAGAACGGCTGGATAGCCAAGCGCTTCACAGGCGCGGATCGCGGATTCGACGTCGAAGGCAACCAGAGTCCGTGGCGTCGACACCCCGGCGGCCTCAAGGGCGAGACTGTTCTCTGCCTTGTCGTCACAGAGCCGCACCGCCTCAGCCGAGTTGAGCGTCGGCACCCCCCAGCGGTTGAGGGCGCGCAGGGTGTAGCCGGAGCGGGAGTGCGCAACGCAGCGGTCGAGCACCACGTCGTAGGCGAAGCCGCTGCCTTGGGCATGCGGTGACGCCAGATCGAGGACCAGTTCGCGGTCGAAGATCGGAGTAATGGCGATGCCGCGCGCGCGCGCCGAATTGAGAATGGCCTTCTCCTCGGGCCGCAGGTAGGAAACGAGCAGCCCTAGTCGGAGCGACGACAATTCGGTCAGTGAATGCGGGGCGAGCGATGCGGTGGCGCTCATAGTGACACCAGCACATCGCGCAGAATACGTACGGCACGCCCATAGTCGGCCAGGTCAATGCGCTCTTCCGGCGTATGGTCCAGCGCGGCGTCTCCCGGCCCATACGTCACCATCGGGCAGCCCCAGGCAGGACCGACGATGGTCATATCCGATGTCCCGAGCTTGAGCGTGAAGCGCGGGCTGCCGCCTTCAGCGCGTATGGCCCGTAGGAAGGGGGGAGCCAGTGGCGTGGTCTTTGGGGAGCGAAAGCCCTCCTGGATGCCGCTAACCTCGATGGCGGCGTCACCGGCGAGCACGCCAATTTGCTCATGCAACCGCGCGGTGTCGACACCCGGGGGAAGACGCAGGCCAATCGACATGGTGGCCGAGTCCTGGAGCCCGTCGTTCCCGGCATGCATCTCGCGCAGGGCGGGTGAGATGGTGGTAAAGGTCGAGGACGCGCCGCGTTCCGCGTTGAGCGCACCAAGCTCGGCCGTCAACCCGTTCCAGAACGCGATGGCTTGCTCGCCTGCCGATTCGCCCGGTCCGGCCGTGTGCCGTGACGCCTGGCGGAGCGTGTAGTGAAAACCGAACGTCCCGCGATAGCCGAGGCAGACGGCGTCCCACCCGCTCGGTTCGCCAATGACGCAGAAATCGGGAGCCTCCCATGTGGCGACTTCCCGCGCGCCAGGAGAGCCAAGCCGCTCTTCTCCAACCGCGCCGACGACCGTGACCGTGGCTGAGAGATCGGCCGCGGCGGCCGTCGCGGCCGCGACGAAGGTGCAGAGTGGTCCTTTTGCGTCGACGGCGCCGCGGCCCCAAAGCACGCCATCCTCGATGCGCACCGGAATGTGCCCCGGCACGGTGTCGATGTGTCCAAGGAGCACGACGTGGCGTTCGCCCGATCCAATGACGCCGATGGCATTCCCGGCATCGTCGATGCGGGTGCGAAAGCCACGTGCGTCCATCTGGCGGCAGAGATACGCGACGGCATCGTCTTCCTGATCGGACAGGCTGGGGATTGCCACCAGGTCGCGGAGCAGAGCAATATCGGTCGCCTCGGGCGCGCGCGTGTCCGAATAGGCATCAGGCGCGTACGACAACGTCACCGTGCATCCCTTCCCGCGTGATGGACATCCAGGAGACTGTCCGGGCGTGAGGCAGACGTGCCTCGGAGAGGGCCTCGAGGCGCAACTCGACCGCGCGGGCGATGGTTGCGGCGACGCTTGTGCCCAGGAGGGGCAGCGCGTCCCGGAAGTC
The DNA here is from genome assembly GCA_964434995.1 of uncultured Sphaerobacteraceae bacterium. Classification (GTDB taxonomy): domain Bacteria; phylum Chloroflexota; class Chloroflexia; order Thermomicrobiales; family UBA6265; genus JACCXM01. Next base: position 49,785 of record CAYSXO010000004.1, on the reverse strand, counting down.
TGGTGCTGGTTGCACGTCCCAGACGAGACTCGCGCCGTCGATGGATGCGATCACGACCGCGATCAGGTCGGCCTGCAGGGCCAAGGCGGCTTCCTCCGCCAGATGCAGACCCTCGTCGGTGGTCGACGCGGAACCTGATGGCTGGATCGCGGAGGCGACCCCATCGATGACGATGATGGTCGAGAGGTGACCATTGACTGGCGATCCGGCCTGAACCAGACCGAGCGATCGCTCGGCGCCGCCAAGCACGGCGCGGTGTTCGAGGATGGCTTCCGCCGTGTCGCGATCGAGCAGGGCAATCGCCTGAGCCTGCAGATCGAGCGGGAGGAGTGTCGCTGGCAGGCCCGATGCCTCGACCGCCTTCAGCGCGGCGTCTTCCGACGTGCAGAGGGCCGTCATGGGCCGCGGCAACCCGTGGACCGAGAGAGCAGACGCAACGTCGAGCCGGTCTCCCGTGGCGGCGATACCCGCACTCAGGGCGGGAACGCCAAGCGCGCGGCAAGTTGAGAGGACCGAGCGGGCGATCTGCCGGTTTCGGTGCCGGTCAATCACGAGCTGAGGAACCGGAAACGGATGCCCGTCCGGGGTAACGGGGAGTGGGCCGATCGGTAGCGGCTCATCCACGGGCGGGAAGATCGCCGAAACGATGCCGGCTTGCGCCAGCGCCGCCATGAGCGCCTTTTCTTCAACCCGTCCGCGCGCACTGAGCACGCCCACCGTCGACATTTCCGTTCCTTCCTCTTGCCGTGGTCCTTTTCGCCTGCCCTTGAACCGCGGATGCGCTCGCGTCCGCGCGTCAGGTCTACTCGCCCCAGTCTTCGCCTTCTTCTGGCGCCAGCCCAACGGAAATCGGATTGACGCTCAGCACTTCCAGCTCAACGCCGCAGTCGGGGCAAACCACGATCTCACCCTGCTCGACACCTTCGAGGTCCCAGTCGGCTCCACACTCCGGACACGTCACGTTCACCGCTTGCTCTCCCTGACTTCTCGATCCCTGGCGGCCTGGCCGATGCCAGACCACTTTCCTGCCAGCATTGGGCATCAGCCCAATGTCAGTAACAGCAATGCCTTATGCATGTGTAGGCGGTTTGCCGCCTGCTCGAAAATGATCGATTGTGGACCGTCCGCAACCGCTGTTTCGACTTCCTGTTCGCGGCGCATGGGTAGGCAATGCATGAACACCGCCTCCGGTTTGGCTTCGCCCATCAGCGCCGAGGTGACCTTGAAAGGCGCCAGCGCCGATCGCTTCGCCGGGTCGTCTGGCTGGCCCATGCTCTCGTGGACGTCGGTGTAGACCGCATCCGCGCCGGTGACGGCCTCAACCGGCTCGCGCGTGACCGCCACGGACCCGCCCGATTGCGCGGCGATCTCCTTCGCTCGCTCGACGAGGGTGGCATCCGGAGAGAAGCGCTCGGGGGCAGCAACCGCCACGTGCATGCCGGCCGCCGCGCCGCTGAGCATCAGGGAATGGCAGACGTTGTTGCCGTCGCCGAGATAGGCGAGCCGTAATGCCCTCAGGGCGCCGAAATGGTCACGCAGGGTGAGCAGATCACTCAAGGCCTCGATTGGGTGAAAGCGCTCGGTCAGGCCATTGAAAACCGGAACCGACGCGCCCCCCATGAAGGTGATGAGGTCGTCGTGAGCGCCGAACCGCGCGGCAATGCCATCGACATAGCGGCTGAGAATCTGCGCCGTGTCTGGAAGCGTTTCGCCCCGCGTGAGCTGCAACTCATGCGCGCCGAGAAATGTGGCGTGACCGCCAAGCTGCTCCATGCCGGCCTGGAAGGCGTTGCGCGTGCGTGTGCTGGGATGCTGGAAGAGCATCCCGAGCGTCTTGCCGAGCAGATACGGATGGGGGCGCCCGCGCTCGCGCTGGTCCTTCAGCCAGAGCGCCGTTTCGACCAGCGCATCGACCTCGGCGCGGGACAGATCGAGGTCCGAAAGGACGCTTCGCCCGCGTAGCCCGGGAGCCGCGGCGCGCGCGCCGTGGTCGTCGATCCAGTTGTGGATCCGCGCCTCGGACATCTCTGGCCAGGAGCCTGCTGTCGCCATGCTCATCGCCTCAAGCAACCGCCCGCGCCAGCGTGTGGAGCAGAATCGCCTTCTGCATATGAAGCCGGTTCTCGGCCTGATCGAAGATGATCGACCGGGGCCCGTCGGCAACGTCCGCGGCAACCTCCTGATCCCGATGCATAGGCAGGCAGTGCATGAAGACCGCCGATTTGCCGGCCAGATCCATCAGGCTCCGCGTCACCTTGTATGGCGCGAGCGCGACGGCTCGAGTCGCGGCGTCGGTCTGCCCCATACTGACGTGAACGTCGGTGTAGATCGCGTCGGCGTCCCGAACGGCTTCAGCGGCATCATTGGTAATGACGATTTCGGCGCTGGCTCCGCTGGTCGCCGCCAGCCAGCGCGCCTGATTGACGACTTCCGGATCGGGTTGATACCCCACCGGCGATGCGACGGAGACGCTCATGCCCATTGCAGAGCAGGTCAGCAAGAGCGAATTGACGACGTTGTTGCCGTCGCCGAGATAGGCGAGCTTGTGGCCAGCCAATCCGCCGAATGCTTCCTGCATTGTCAGCAGGTCGCTCAGCGACTGCATCGGATGCCAGAGATCGCTCAGGCCATTGAGGACCGGGACAGACGAGGCATCGGCGATTTCTTCGATATCGGTGTGCGAGACGACGCGGGCGACGATGCCATCGACATAGCGGCTCAGCACCTGAGCCGTATCAGCAAGGGACTCGCCCCGTTTGATCTGCAAGTCATGCACGCCGAGGAAGATGGCCTGGCCGCCAAGCTGGGCCATGCCGGCCTCGAAGGAGACCCGCGTTCGCGTGCTCGGATGCTGGAAGATCATGCCAAGCGACTTGCCAGCAAGATAGCCATGGGGCTGCCCGGCCTGGCGCATTTTCTTCAGCCGCACCGCGGTATCGAGAATCTCGTAGATCTCGTCCCGCGTCAGGTCCGTATCGGTGAGGACGCTGCGGCCCTGCATCCGCGCGCTGATGGTGAACGTGCCGAGGCTGCCAATGACAGGTCCGCCCAGCGAGATCGCGCGTGGAGCCAGGGCTTCCGTGAATGGATCGGAAACCGGCTCGACGCGAGACAGGCTCGGCGGCGTGAAGCTCTGCTGAGAAACGGCGGACGACTCGTACATGACGATCCCCCTTCGGGTCCTGACGTCAACTGGACGCCTGGCGCCGGCTGGCGAACCATTCGCCAGGTCCGGACCGAAGGGGCGAGAGGCGTCAGCTCTCGCGGTACCACCCTTCTTGCGTGCTCCCCGGTTCTTCCGGGGGCGCGCATCTCTCGGTTGATTCTTCCGTGGGGACCACCCACCTGGGCCTACTTGCCGCTGAGGGCGACGTTCTTCGGCCAGCCGCTCCGGGGCGCGTTCCAAGCTCGTCCGCGTGTTCCAGGCTCCCACCATCCCTGAATCGCTCTCGCGGTCCTTGCCTGTACTCCTCCCCTTCGTTACGGGGGACCATCCATGGCCCGTGGCCAGGACGATCGAGGCATGGCTATCTGATTGTGCGCGGCATTGCGCTGATCGATCCGCGGACTGGCGGCCGTCAGCGCGTCGGACGGGACCGACGCGCTGGCCGCCCGAGCGGAGAGCGGGGGGTTCCCTCCCACCCGCGACAGGCGGTGAAACTCATTGCACGACCTCCGGGCCGCCTGGGCGGATCCGAGAAATGCTATTCGGCTCAAGGCCGGCAATCGAAAACACTGGAGAACTCCCGGTCAGTAGGTGAACGCGAACCAGACGCACCCCGCCTGGGGTAGCAGTCGTCAGGCCGAACGGGGTGTGCCCGTTCGGCAGGTACGGGTTCGGAGGTTCGGGACCGAGAGCACGGTCATTGAGCAGCTAACCTTTGGCTCATTGCACACGAACACGACATCATCCGTCCATCAAGGACATCGCTGACGATACGAGGATTGCTGAGATTTGTCAAGACTTTTCAGTATACCGAGATCTGCTGAGCGCTCCGTGGGAAAGGAGGTGTCGTTGCCTCCAGGAGTCGGCCCGGCGCACTGGGCGGTTTTGGGCGCGATCCTGGCCGGATGCGGGGTGCTGCTCGGGCTTCTGGCCGCCGGCGAAACCGCGCTCCCTGGTGATCTTCACGTTCTTCACGCCGGCCAGCGTGCCACCGGTCCAATAATCGAAGCCCTCGCCTGGTCGGCCAGCCGGGTGGCCGATGTCTGGCCCGGCTTCCTGCTGATCGCTACCGCCGTGGGACTGACCTGTTTCGTTCGAGGATGGCCTGAACTGGCGCTGTTCGTTGCGGCCGTGGCAGCCCTGCGCGCGGTGAATGTCCCGATGAAGCAACTCTTCGCTAGTCCGCGCCCTCCTGTCGAATTGGCAAGGCTTGGTGAGCATGGCGATGGATTCGGCTTTCCCAGTGGCCATGCCTTTGGCGCGGCGCTCCTTTTCGGCAGCATCGCGGTTGTTGCGCCTCATATCGTGCAGAACCGTCGCGCCAGCCACGCGATTCAGGCCACTGCTCTCATCGCGGCAGGGCTCGTTGCGTGGTCGCGGGTGTGGCTCGGCGTGCACTGGCCGACTGACACGATCGGTGGCCTGGCTTTGGGTTTCGGGTTCGTCTGCCTGCTGAATGCGGGCTTGATGGTCAGAAATGCCCGAGAGTCCCGGTTTCTCAGAACGTGAGCTTGCCGCGCTTCCTGCGCGCCTCGTGCCGGGTGTACGAAACGCCGTCGACTTCGTTGCCCGCCTCATCAATCAAGCGGATCAGGCCTCCTCGATTGGAGAGCGCAACGGCGCCAGGCAGGGAAAACCGGCGTCCTGTTCGTGGCGGGATCTCGCCAGTGAGGGCCGTCTCATCTCGCTCCCGGTTGAGGATACGCCAGCCTGAGACGCCAAGCGGTTGGTCCGTCTCGTTCCAGACGACGACGCTTTCGCCGCCGCGCTTTTGCTCGTTCGGATTGACAAAGGCGGCACGGATGCGTGCTGCCGGGCGTCCATCGAGGTCGGCCGCATCGCGCGGATCCATGCTGGACTCGGCAAACCCGATAGGATCGCCCTGATTGTCCGTGCGCCACGATTGAGTCTGGAAGGCGAGGAATATCGCGCACCATCGGCCCTGCTCGGGATCATGGTAAAAGAGCCCGCCATCCGCCCATGCGCCATTGTCGTGGGCATGTTCATCGCGATTCCCCTGGTTCATGTGCACGTCATGGATGCCATTTCCCGGCGCAAAGTCAAAAACTTGATCGGGGGCGTTTGGCTCGGGGCCCCAACGCGTACCATAGGCGCAAATCCTCATGCCGGGACTCGCAATCGCCTGACTACTCCGGAATTCAAGCTCGTCCGCCAGGTCGTTGTTCGGCCCGGGGAGGTTCGCCGGGATGCGGCGCATGTGACGGCGGTCGAACATGCCGCCGCGCTGGTAGTCGAGGGCCAGCCCTCCTTGGCTGGACTGAACGCGATGCAATCCGTCTTCAACATGCTCGAGGCGGGAGGCGATATCGTGGCGAAAATCGTCATCAGCAAGGAAGAGGAGTTCCGCCTGGCGCTGCCGGCTTGTTCCTGACCGCGTATTCACGGCAACGCGGAAGAGCGTGCCGTCGCCATCAACAAGGATCTGGAAGTGGGGGCTCTTGCCAATCGGCTCCGAGCGACAGTCGATAACCCTGCCGCGCAGCAGTGAATAGATGCGCGCCGCCAAACCGGCACTCCCGCGTCAAACGTAAAACGCCGCGCGGACGGTTCCGCGCGGCGTTCATTGTGCCATTGCGCCGAGTTGCCTGGTTCAGCGCTCCTAGTCCGCAACGCCCCGAGTCGGTTCACTCGCGGCCTCGATCTCCTCGACTCCAGCGCGCTTGGCGATCGCCGCGCGCGGAATGACATTCCAGAAACTGCCGAGCGCTTCACGCCAGTGCTCCAGGAGTTGACGCGCGTGCGCGCTGCCGGTCTCCGTGGCGTGTTGCTCAACCAGGGCTCGCAATTTTGCGGAATCTTCCTCGTTGCAAATCGCCTCGAGCAGAACCGATTCGCCATTGATCCTGTCTGGCAGCGTGCCTTCCGGATCGTAGACAAAGGCGCTTCCGTTGGTCATGCCAGCGCCGAAGTTGTGCCCGGTCGGACCAAGAACGACGACCTGTCCCCCGGTCATGTACTCGCAGCCATGATCGCCAATGCCCTCGACAACGGCAGTGGCGCCGCTGTTGCGGACGCCGAAGCGCTCGCCCGCGAAGCCCGCAGCGTAGAGCTGGCCGCCGGTCGCGCCATAAAGAATCGTATTGCCCGCAATTGCTTGTGGCGTAGTGAAGGGCGCATTGCGCGGTGGCCGGATGGCGATGACGCCGCCCGTCATCCCCTTGCCGACATAGTCGTTGGCCTCCCCTTCCAGATCAAGACGGATGCCATCGACCACAAACGCCCCGAAGCTCTGTCCGGCGCTCCCGGAAAGCTGGACCGAGATCGCGCCAACCGGTAGCCCCTGAGGATGGCGAACCGTAACGGCGTTGGCGAGCTTGGCGCCAACGGTGCGGTTGTCGGTGCGAACCTTCATTTCAATGGTGACCGGCTCGCCGCGCTCGATAGCGTCCCTGGCCAATTCGATCATCGCGTCATCGAGCGTCGCGCCCTGTGGCGCGATATCGACCTGCTTGCGCCGTTGCGCTTCCGGCGCTGGAGCGGCGAAGAAGGCCGAGACGTCGAGCATCCCCGCGCGGCCAGGCAGGGCCTTCGGAGCCAGCAGGTCGGTGCGGCCGACGATGTCGTCAATGGTGCGCGCGCCAAGGGAGGCAAGCACTTCGCGAATGGCGCTCGCCAGATAGGTGAAGTAGTTGATGACCTGCTCGGGCGTGCCGGTGAACTTGGCGCGCAAGTCTTCCCGCTGGGTAGCGATGCCGGTTGGGCAACTGTTCAGGTGACACTGGCGAGCCATGTCGCAACCGATGGCCACCAGAACCGAGGTCCCGAACCCATATTCCTCCGCGCCGAGCACCGCGGCCATGATGACATCCTCGGCGGTCTTGAGTCCGCCGTCGGTGCGTAGCCGCACCCGCGAGCGCAGGCCGTTCTTGACCAGCGTTTGCTGCGTTTCGGCCAGACCTATCTCCCACGGGCACCCGGCATGCTTGATGGAGGCAAGGGGCGAAGCGCCGGTGCCGCCCGAATGGCCGCTGATCAGCACATAGTCGGCTCGGGCCTTGGCGACGCCAGCGGCAACGGTGCCCACGCCCGCCTCAGCGACCAGCTTGACCCCAATCTTCGCTTTCGGATTGATCTGGCGTAGGTCGTAGATAAGCTGGGCCAGATCCTCGATCGAGTAGATGTCGTGGTGCGGCGGGGGCGAGATGAGCGAGATACCCGGCACCGCATGCCGCAGCTCGGCAATGAAGGGGGTCACCTTGTGCCCGGGAATCTGGCCGCCTTCGCCCGGCTTGCTTCCCTGGGAGATCTTGATCTCCAGCTCTTCAGCCATGGAGAGGTAGCGCGCGGTGACGCCAAAGCGGCCAGAGGCGACCTGCTTCACTTTTGAGTGGGCGACGTCTGGCCCAGGCTCGTCGTACCAGCGAGGATCCTCGCCGCCTTCGCCGGAGTTCGACCGCGCGCCCAACCGGTTCATGGCCGTGCTGAGCGTGCGGTGCGCCTCCGGGCTCAGTGAGCCGAGCGACATGGCCGTCACCACAAAGCGCTTGACGATCGACTCGACCGGTTCGACCTCATCGAGCGGAACGGGCTCTCCCAGTGGGCGGACCTGCAGCAGATCGCGCACCGCCGTTGGTGCGTGCCCGGCGACGTGGGCTCGGTACGCTTGGTACGCCTCGCTACTGCCGGAGGTCACGGCCTCCTGAAGCAGCTTCACCATCGGTGGCTCGAAGGCGTGCGGCTCGCCATCCTTGCGATAGCGCACGTACCCGGCGTCGAGCAGCTTGGGCGCGGGGTCGCCGTAGGCGTCGCTGTGGCGACGCAGGATGTCGGCAGCGATTTCGGGCAAGCCAATGCCGCTGAGCCGGGCGGGGGTGCCGGTGAAGTGGCGAGCCACCAGCTCGCTGGAGAGACCAATCGTCTCGAAGATCTGCGCGCCCCGGTAGCCCATGGCGGTCGAAATGCCCATCTTCGAGGAGACTTTGAGGAAGCCCTTTTCGATGGCGTGCAGATAGTTCTGCTCCAGCATCGTGGGCGTCAGCTCTTCATAACCGCGCGTGCCGGCCAAGCTGGCAGCGGCGCCGAGCGCGACATACGGATTCACCGCCGACGCGCCATAGCCGATCAGGCAGGCGAGCGAGTGGACGTCGCAGACCTCGCCGCTCTCGACAATGATGTCCGCCAGGTCGCGGAGCTCCGCGCGGATCAGCGCGTGGTGAACGGCGCCGGTGGCCAGCAACACCGGGACCGCGGCATGACCTTCGTCGATGCCGCGATCGGAAAGGATGAGGATTCCCGCGCCGGTGAGCACCGCGCGTTCGGCCTCGGCGACGATGCGGTCTATCGTGTCCGCGAGCAGCACGCCCGGCACATCATTGTCGCCTTCCGTGGGGACCGCGAAGATCGTCGACACCTTGGCCGTCGCAACACCGTCGGCCTGCAGCGAGGCGATTGCGCCGAGCGTCGCGTTGTCGATGGCGATGCTTGGCAAGCTGAGCAGGCGAGCCTGCTCGGCCGATTCGTTGAGCAGATTGCCCCTGCGCCCAACGAAGCTGTCGAGCGCCATCACCTGCCGCTCGCGCAACGAGTCGATGGCAGGATTGGTTACCTGAGCGAACCGCTGCCGGAAGAAGGCGTGGAGCGGCCTTGGCCGTTCCGAAAGGACCGCCAGGGGCGCATCGTCGCCCATGGACCATGTTGGCTCCTGCCCGGACGCCATGGGATTGACGATCAGCCGCAAGTCTTCGGCGGTGTACCCGCAAGCTCGCTGCAGGGCGACGACGGCAGGATCGGCCTTCGCGCGCACCGGGACCCCACCATGGCCATTCTCATGTGCCGAAGCCCCATTCTCGCTGGCAAGGGAGGCATCTGCTTCAGAGGGAACATCGAGCTGTATGCGGCCGGCGGCCAGCCAGTCGGCAAATGGCTGGCGACCCGAAACTTCCCGCTTCAGTTCGTCGTTGTGCAGAACCACGCCACGGCGGGTGTCGACGACGATCATCTGACCTGGACCAAGGCGGCCCTTCTCGATAACCTTCGCCTGGTCGACGTCGACCGTTCCTGCCTCGGACCCGGCGATGAAGAGACCGTCGGCGGTGATGGCATAACGCAGTGGTCGAAGGCCGTTGCGGTCGAGCGTGGCGCCGGCAATGACCCCGTCGCTGAACCCGAGCGCCGCCGGCCCATCCCACTGTTCGATCAGGCCAGCATGAAAGTCATAGAAGGCGCGCCGCGCCGGGTCCATGTCCGGTAGCTGTTCCCACGGCTCCGGAATAAGCATCATCAGCGCGTGCGGCAGGGAGCGGCCTCCGTGATAGAGAAGGCTAAGGACATCGTCGAGGCTCAGGGAATCGCTGCCGTGCCGGGAGACGACGGGTTTCAGATCATCGCCAGATGTGCCATCAGGGAAGGAAAGCCGAGGGGCGCGCGCTTCCATCCAGAGCCGGTTGCCTTCAACGGTGTTGATCTCGCCATTGTGCGCCAGAAAGCGAAACGGCTGGGCCATGGCCCAGGTTGGCAAGGTGTTCGTTGAATAGCGCTGGTGAAAGAGAACGATTGCGCTTTCATATCGGGGATCCTGCAGATCGAGATAGAAGAGCGGGAGATCGCGCGGCAGACAGAATGCCTTGTAGATCAGCGTCCGCGACGAGCTCGATGCCACAAATACATCAGCAACGCCTGCTGCCGCCGCGGATCGGTCGGCGGCCTTCCGGGCCAGAAAGAGCTCCCGCTCGAAGGTGTCTTCGTCCATGCCGTCGGGACGGCGAGTGAGAAGTTGCTCGATGCGGGGCATCGATAGAACCGCCTGTTCGCCCAGCGCCGTTGGATCCGTGGGAACGATGCGCCAGGCGATCGGCTCGAGGTTTCGGCCGCGGAGCGCCTCCTCCAGGAAACGCCGCGCGGCATTGGCGTGGTCCTCGTCTTGTGGCAGGAAGGTCATCAGGACGCCAAGCTCCCCGGGGCTGACGGCCGGCTGTCCAGCCTCGGCAAGCGTATCGGCAAACAGGGCGAAGGGAATCTGTGTCAGCACCCCCGCGCCGTCGCCAGTGCGCGAGTCCGCGCCCACGCCGCCACGATGGGTAAGGTTGACGAGGCCAGCCAGGGCGCGATCGACAATCTGCCGGGAGGGCCGGCCCGCGATGTTCACGACGAGCCCGACGCCGCAGGAGTCGCGCTCGTACATGGCGTGCCAGAGTGGCGCGGTCGAATCAGTCAGGCGGGGGGCCAGCGTCATGGTTCGCTCCTGAGGTTTCAAAACAGGCACAGGGTCATCCCGGATTGCATCGTTGGTTGACCGGGCTGTCGGCTTGGCATACATCGCCCGCGCTCGAGGTGACCTCGAGCTCCCGCCGCATTGCGGGCAATTCAGCCTATCCCGTGGTGGCGTTCAACCCAACGGCCTCAACGCCACGATGATCCGCCCGGGATTTGGGCGTTGCGTCCAAGGCACGTGCGACGGGACAACGGTCGGGAGGATCGCTCTCGCGTCATCATTCTGGCGATCCACGATGCATCATATCGAGGCGACGTTGTCGCGCATGCCATGACCGGCTACGATGCCGAACATGCATTTGGGCGCTGAGCCCAATGGGGCGCAAGATGGGCTTCCGAGGTGTCCGATGGTGGTTGACGCGGAGCAAATTGGCAGAACTGTGACGGCTGACGAAGTCCTGGAGCGCATCGCCGAAGAGCAGGTCCGCCTCGTCGATCTCCAGTTCAGCGATCTGGCTGCTGGGGCGCGCGTGATGACGATCCCGGTCGAAATTCTGGCGCCTGTGCTCAGCAACGGCTATCGCTTCGACGGTTCGGCGGTGACTGGTGGGCAGCGGGAAGTCGAGCTCGACCTCTTTCTCATGCCGGATCCCAAGACGCTGCTGACCTTCGTGGATCCGGGAACTGGAGTGTCCCGGGCGCAGGTCACCTGCTCGGTGCGCCGGCGAGATGGGCAACCGTTCGCGGGAGACCCGCGTTCCGTGCTTGAGCGGAACCTTGCCGAGGCGCGAGAGGCCGGATTCGATTATCGCGTTGCCATCGAGTTGGAGTACTACCTCTTCCATCGGGGGAACGGCGAAGAGTCTCCCGCCGTCGACGCGGCAGGGTACTTCGGCGCGGGGCCCGGCCTTGGCGCCGGCACCAGGGACGACGTTATCGCCATGCTTGCTGAAATGGGCATCCAGGTCGGCGGCGCCCACCATGAAACCGGGCCAGGTCAGGAAGAGCTCGATCTGCTGGCGCAGGACGCGCTGAGCATGGCCGACATCGTGCTGACGGTGCGACAGGTGATTCGCGCCGTTGCGGGCAAGCATGGGCTGCACGCCAACTTCATGCCCAAACCACTGGCGGATGCTCCGGGATCGGGCATGCATGTCTTCCAGCAGCTCCGCCGGGTCGGCGATGACTCCGATGCGCTGCGCGGCGACAACGAGACGCTCTCCCCCGAGGCGAGGCACGCGATCGCGGGGCAGCTCGCGCATGCCCGCGGCATAAGCGCGATCGCTTGCCCTACGGTCAATTCCTACAAGCGGCTCTCCGCCGGGCACCGCGCCCCGCGCCACGCGACCTGGGCTCGATTGAGCCAGGCCTCACTGCTGCGCGTGCCCGCGCTCGGCACATCGAGCGATGCTCCGGTCGAGCTGGAGCTGCGCTCCTTTGACAACATGGCCAACCCCTACCTCGCGCTTTCAGTCGCCCTGGCGAGCGCGATGGATGGCATCCGGCGAGGTGAGGAACCGTCGCTGCCATTGGATGAAAACCTGGTCCGCTATGACGATGCCGAGTTGTTGCGCAGAGGCGTGACCTCTCTGCCGCAGACTCTTGGGGATGCGCTCAGCGCCATGGCAGAAGACGATCTCGTGCGTATGGCGCTCGGCGACTACGTTTGCGATCAGTTTCTCACCGTCAAGCGTGCCGAATGGCACGACTACCGCCGCTACGTGAGCCCATGGGAGCGGGAACGCTACGGGAATTGATCGAGCGGGGAGACGATGGCAGGGTGAGCGAGCCGAGGCGACCGCCGCGATGATCACGGTTGACGACGTCATCAAGATGGCCCTGCCTGCCGGGACCACCGTCGTGGCCGGGGAAGCGGGACTCGGACGAGAGGTTACCTGGGCAGCTCGTATCCGATCCGCGCCGCCCGCGTTTGGCCATCTGGCGGGTGGCGAACTGGTGATCCTCCCGGTCTCGGTATTGTCCGAGCTGGACGAACGGCTCAAGCTCGATGAGGCAATCGCGCTCCTGGCCGAGCTTGGCGTCGCCGGGGCGGCCGTCCTGGGAACAATCGGCAAACCAGCGCGTGAGGCGGCCGACGGGGCGGGCCTGCCCTTGCTCTCCCTGCCTGCCGGCGCGGATCTGGGCGCGCTTGAGCGCGATGCCGCGCGGATCATTTCGGAGCGCCGGCGAGCCGTGCAGCACCGTGGTCAGGAGGTGCTGCGCCAGCTGATGGACCTCGCTATTGCCGGTGAGCCCCTGAGCGACGTGGTGCGCGAGCTAGCCCGAATCGGCGGGCGGCCAGTTGCGCTGGAAGGCCGGGAAGGGCGGCTCCTCGCCTACCACGCCGCCGAAAAAGGCGCGCCAGCACGGGACGACATCGAGCCCATGATGCAACGCGATCGCCCAGTGGTGGCGCGTTGGTTGCGAACGAATGCCGATGCAAGCCCGGCCGACCCGCCGACGGCCCTCTTCGAGCTTAGCAAGGATTGGTCGCGACTGGTTGCGCCGGTCATTGGCCGAAACGGGCTGCTGGGCAGCGTGTCATTGGTCGTGCCGCGTGGGCGCGCAACCCCGGAGGATGCGCAAGTTACAGCGCGCGGCGGGGCTGCCTGCGCGGTTGTCCTGGCTCGCGAGCAGGCGGCCGCGACCGTCCGCCGAGAAGTCGAGCTGCATGTGCTCGACGAGGTTCTCGACGGCGCGCTGCGCAGTGAAGCGACCCTGTTGCAGCAAGGAAGGCGTTTGGGCCATGACCTGCTGGCCTCGTACGTGGCGGTCATCGCTCGCATTGACGCCGTTGGCGGAGGTCCGGTCCGCGCTGGCGCAAACGAAGAACACTGGGACGGGATGGAAGCGGCCGTTTCCCGGCTTGGCGCGACGCGCGGAGACCGTGTTCTGTGGCGAATCAGGAACAACAGCGTTGAGTTCGTCATTCCTGCCGAGTCCGCGCATGGCGAGCGACGCATTGCCGAAAAACTGCGCGATGATTTGCGCGGTCTCTTGCGGACGAGCGGCGAGAGTGCGGTTTCTGTTGGGGTTGGCACGGTCCGTGACGGGTTGACGGGTATTCGACGCTCGCACGCGGAGGCACGGCAGGCGATGCTGCTTGGCCGCCGATTGCATGGTCCCGGGCATCTCACGCTGTTTGGCGAGCTCGGCGTCTTTCGTTTGCTCTATGCCGCCGAATCGCTGCCCGAGTTGAGCGACCTCTATGGCCAGACGCTCGGTGAGCTCCTCGCCTACGACCGGCAGAACAACGCTGGCCTCGTGAGCACGCTCGATGCCTTCTTTGCCGCCAATGGCAGTCCGAAAGAGGCCGCCGAGCGGCTCGGCGTGCACCGCAATACTGTTCTCTATCGCCTGGACCGCATTCGCGAGATCACCGGATACGATCTTGACGATGCCGGGGTTCGCATGCGCCTGCACCTCGCGCTCTACATCCACCTGGCCCTTGGTGAGACGCTGACTGCCTGAACCAGATCCGGACATTATTCAAGCCACTGGTATGATTCCTCGTTGGGCTCACCGCACATTCGCCGGCGGTGGGCGCTTATGCGCGCATTTGGGCGATATTTCTGGAGATGCGACACCGGGATGACAGATATCGGACCTCTCACCATCGCGGTCCTCATCAAGCAAGCGCCAGATATGAATGCGGCGCGCGTGGATCGCGCCACCGGGCGAGTGGTTACCGGGGTGCAACTCGGCATCAGTTCATACGATCGGTACGGCATTGAAGCAGCGCTTCGCCTGAAAGAGGCGGTAGGTGGCGAAATCATCGCGGTGACCGCTGGCCCGTCGGCGGCGCGCGACGTCGTATCGCGCGCGCTGGCAATGGGCGCGGATCGCGGCATCCATCTGGAGCTGGCCGACGTCAATGCAACCGATACGCTCGGGATCGCCCGGATCCTGGCCGACGCCGTGCGTCCCTTGAACTGCCATCTCGTTATCGCCGGTCAGGCGTCAGACGATCTCGAGGCGGGACAGGTCGGCGCCCAGGTTGCTGAGCTGCTTGACATGCCGCTGATCTCGAATGTCGTCGAAATCCAACTCGCCGATGGTGGCCTTGTCGCCCGTCGAGACATGGAGGATGGCTACCAGACCGTACGCTCGTCGCTGCCAGTGCTGTTTCTGTCTTCGACCGGGCTCGATGAGCCGCGCGTGGCGTCGGTCAAGGGGATCATGGCCGCCAAGAAGAAACCGATCGAAACCGTTCCTGCCAGCGCTGGGGCGGAGCGGAGGCTCTCCTGGGAGGAGCCGTACGTGCCGCCAAAGACCGTCACCGGCACGATCGTGCAGGATGTCCCGGCAGCAGACGCCGCGAAGCAGCTCGTCGATTGGCTGCGCGAGCAGAAGCTGATCTGAGATCCGCGTTTGCGCTTCGCCGGTTTCGATCGCCGCAACGCGGAACCCGACACCCAAGGAGGTAGACACCAATGCAACCAGGCTCCGGCGTGCTTGTCATCGCGGAGATGGGCGCGAACGGATCGCCCCGAGCGGTCTCCTGGGAAATGCCAAATGCGGCGCGCGCCATTGTCAACGAGGTCGGCGGCCCAGTAACGGGGCTCATCATGGGAACGGCCATCGAGCCTGATGTGGCCCGAGGCTGGGGTTCGTCGGGGCTGGACCGGGTGCTCGTTTCGGAGGATGTCGCGTACACGGGGATGATGCCTGCCCTTGGGGCGGCCACGGTGATGCGCGCCATTGCCGAGGTGAATCCTGCCGTCGTTCTCGTGCCAGGGACGACCGCCGGCCGCGACTACGCTCCGCTCGTGGCCGCCCGGCTCGGCGTTGGCCTCGCGGCTGACTGCACGGAATTGGCCGTGGCTGATGGGACGCTGACCGCACTTCGGCCGGTTCTGGGCGGGCGAGCGGCCGCGCGCGTTCATTTTCATGAAAGCCAGCCGGCGATGGCCACCATTCGGCCAGGAAGCTTCGCGAGGGCGGAGCCAGGCATTTCCGCCCCTGCCGTTGAGACGCTTGATGTTTCGTTTGCGTCCAACGATCTGCGGGTTGAACAAATCGCGTTGATGCCCAAGTCGGGGGGAGGCTCCCGCCTCGATTCAGCCGAGGTGGTGGTCAGCGGAGGCCGCGGCCTGCAGAAGCCGGAACAGTTCGCCCTTGTGGAAGCGCTCGCGGGCGTGCTTGATGGCGCCGTTGGCGCGACGAGGGCAGTGGTTGACGCCGGATGGCGGCCGCATCACGAGCAGATCGGACAGACGGGGCGGACGGTGTCGCCCAGGCTGTACATTGCTGTCGGCATTAGTGGCGCGGTGCAACATAATGTTGGCATGCAGGGGGCAGACTACATTGTGGCCGTCAACCGCGACCCCGATGCCCCAATCTTCAAGCTCGCGTCGTTTGGCATCGTTGGAGACTTGTTCGACGTTGTTCCCGCGGTGACCGAGGAGATTCGAAACGCACGCCACTGAAATCACTGCATCCACAAATGATGCGGTCACACTGAATACCGATCTCTGGCGCCTGCCGAAAGACACCGGGGCCAGATTTTTGTTGGGCCTGCGCCGGGCATTGATGCGGTCCTGCCCGTACTGTGGCAACGGAGGCGTTTTCCGGGACTTCTTCACCCTCCGCGAATCGTGCCCGACGTGCGGCGTCACGTTCGAGCGCGAGGAGGGCTATTTCCTGGGTGGGTACGCGATCAACATGATCGTCGCCGAGAGTCTGGCGCTGGCAATCGCCCTGGTGGCGATCCTGATGACCGGCCTGCGGCATGCAGAGGTCATCTGGCAGGTTCTCGTGGCCGTCTCACTGGCCACGCTGCTGCCGATCATCTTTTTCCCGTACTCGCGTGGAGTCTGGATGGCGCTCGACCTGGCGTTCCATCCTCCGGGCCCGGGGGTCGACCACCAGATTCGCGGCGGCCTCAAGGAGTAGCGCGGCGCGGCCCGCGCGCCAGATCACCCGCGAGAACCCGGCGAACAGCGCCATCGCCCTGGTCGAGCAGAAGGGCGCCGTCGTCGTCTATGCCGGCAAAGCGGCCAACGACGCGCTGTCCGTCGACTTCGACGGCCACGTCTTCGGCGAGCAGCGCGGCGCGCGTTCGCCATGAGTCGAGCGATGGCTGACCTGCCGAGGCCACAAACTCCGCGTAGCCGGCATCGAATCGGGCCAGGAGTTCGCTCAATAACGCGGTGGGCGCGATGGCCATGCCGGTAGCTTCCCGGATGCTCGTCGCGCCGGCCGGCAGGTCTTCGTACGAAGCATCGATGTTGATCCCGATGCCTACCAGAACGTAGGCGACCGACGCGCCAAGCAGGTGCGACGTCGTCAAAATGCCGCCAACTTTCTGCCGGTCGGGATCGTTGCCGAGCCAGAGATCGTTGGGCCACTTCAGGTGAACCCGCGCCCCGGCAGCATGTTCGATGGCCTCTGCCGCCGCGACACCCGCGATGAGCGCCAGTGGCGAAAGCCGGTCGGGCGAAACCGGCGGCCGCAGGATAAGCGTCGTGTAGAGGCAATCCCCGGGTGGAGCTTGCCATACGCGGCCATCGCGCCCTCGTCCCGCGGTCTGGCGGTCGCAGACGACGGCAGTGCGCTCGGGAGCGCCGATCCTGGCGAGAATCGCCGCGCGGTCCATCGTGCTCGTGAGTGTGGCGTAATGATGAACATGCCACGAATCGTGCTCGCTCACGAGGCGGGCAATGGCGGAGGAGCGTCCCCGGCTGTCTCGACTCCGGCTGCATCCTCGTCGCGGCCGTCGTCGAGTCGGATCAGGCGAAGTTGGCGCAGCCGATGGCCCTCAATTTCGAGAACTTCCGCGAGAACGCCTTGCGCACTGAAACGGTCGCCTGGTTGTGGGAGGCGGTCGAGGTGCCAGTGGACGAATCCGGCGACGGTGCCGAATGCGTTTTCATCGCCGGCCAGGTCGAGGCCGAGCGCTTTCTCGACTTCTTCGATTGGGAGCCGGCCATCGGCAATCACTTCCCGTTCGTTGACGTATTGCAGGAGGGTGGTCTCCTCATCGTATTCGTCATGGATCTCGCCCACGATCTCCTCCAGAATGTCCTCGATGGTGACGAGCCCAGCAGTGCCCCCATACTCATCGGCGACGATGGCAATATGCACCCGGTTGCGACGCAGCTCAGTCAGAAGATCGTCGATCGGTTTCGATTCCGGCACGACATACGCTGGCCTGACCAGCGATTTCAGCGGCAACGTGCGCGTTGAACCGATCACGAAGGGCAGGAGATCCTTGGCATAGAGAATGCCAACTATGTGATCGATCGATTCGCGGTAGACCGTGATCGTCTTCACGACTTCGCGGGGCGATGCGTCTTCGTCGACTGCCACAATATCGACGCGAGGCACCATGATATCGTGGGCGTGCGTCTCTTCCAGGTGGAGAACGTTATCAATCATGGCTCGTTCTTCTGGCTCGATGATGCCATCGTCGTCCGAAGACCGTGACCGCAGGAGGATCTCGTCTTCCAGGCCCGCCGAAATGAGATCGGGCCGGTCTCCGCCAAGAAGCCGGGAGAAGAGGCTGGCGACACCATCCGAAACCGAACTGAGCGGATGCACCAGTGCGGCCACGACATTGGTCAGATGCGCGAGCCGCCCATCCGCCGAGAGGGGCCGGGCGCGCGCCAGGGCGCGAGGGAGCGCCTGCCCGAACACGAGGGAAGCAAGGCTGACGACGACGATGGCGACCACGACCGCGCCCTGACCGCCTCCACGGGCAATGACGAATGTTATGAGGCTCGCGGCGACCGCGATACAGATCACCTGCACGAGCCGCAGCGCCGAGGAGAGTGACCGGTGCGGCTCGAGGAGTCCTTGTACGCTCCGCTCGCGGCCAGCACCCCCGTGCCAGAGCCGCTGGCGGCTGATCTGCCCTGCGCTTGATTCGACAATCGCCGCGCCGGCCATGAGGAGGAGCGCCAGCAAGGCAATCGCGACGAGGGTCCAACTGTTGCCGCTCACGCGAGCGATGCCTCCTGTGGATGCCGGCGCCGCCCTCTTCAGGTGAAGAGGGCGCTGATACTCAAGTCCTTATGAATACGGGTAATGGCCTCGGCCAGAAGCGGGGCGACCGAGACGACCTCCACTTTGTCAGTGGGGCCGTTCGCCGGGAGTGGGAGGGTGTCGGTGACCAGCACCTTGTCGATTGGCGACCGCGCGATCCGTTCCAGCCCATCCTCCGCGAAAATGCCATGTGTGGCGGCAGCAATAATGGGCGCCGCGCCGCGCTCGTGCAGCAGGTCCGCCGCGAGCGCCAGCGTGCCGCCCGTGGAAATCATGTCATCAACGATCACCGCTGGTTTCCCATCCACGTCGCCCACCATCTCCAGCGCCTCGGAAACGTCTGGACCTGGGTGACGCTTCGAGATGATGGCGAGCGACCCGCCGCTGCGGCCGCGCAGTTCTTCGGCGCGCGCGACCCCGCCGGCATCCGGGCTGACAACGGTGAGATCTCCCAGACCCTGCCGGTTCAGGTGTCTCGACAGGATCGGCGCCGCGCGCAAATGGTCAACCGGAATGTCAAAGAAGCCCTCGATGGCTGGCGAGTGCAGGTCCATGGTCAGGATGCGGTCCGCGCCCGCGGTCGTAAGCAGGTTCGCCACGAGCTTGGCCGAAATCGGCTCGCGGCCCGACGTCTTCTTCTCCTGTTTGGCGTAGGCAAAGTACGGAATCACTGCCGTGATGCGCGCTGCCGAGGCGCGGCGCAGCGCATCGATAATCAACAGAAGTTCCATCAAGTGATGGTCGACAGGATCGCTCATCGATTGGATGACAAAGACATCCGACCCACGAACATTCTCTTCAAGCTTGACCCGGGTTTCGCCATTCCGCCAGCAGCCGACGATCGCCCGCCCCAGCGGCGCTTCAAGCTCTTTCATGATGTTCGCGGCCAGTTGGGGGTGCGACGTTCCAGTGAAAACCTGCAGACGCCCGTCCACTACTCCTCCTCAGCCGCGTTCCGTTGCACGATCCGGGCCGGAACCCCGACCGCGGTCGCCGCGTCGGGAACATCCTTCGTCACGACCGATCCAGCGCCGGTGCGGGCATCCTGCCCTATTTTGACCGGCGCGCGCAGAATGGTGTCGCTTCCGATAAACGCGCGCGGTCCAATTTCGGTGTGGTGCTTGCGAACGCCGTCGAAGTTCGCGGTGATCGTGCCAGCGCCTATGTTGGCATCCGCACCGAGCGTCGCATCACCGAGGTAACTGAAATGACCAACCTTGACGCCTGTCTCCAGTCGCGCGTTCTTGATCTCGGCAAAGTTGCCAATATGGACTCGAGGCCCAATCCGCGTGCCGTGCCTGAGGTGGGAATAGGGGCCGACGTCGGTGTCGCTGCCGATCACGGCATTCTCGATTGTAGACGAGCGCACGATGACCCGCTCGCCGAGCCGGGAATCCCGGATGACGGTCGACGGGCCGATGACGCACCCGTTCCCGATTACCGTGGCGCCCAGAACCATCGCGTGCGGAAGGATTACGCAGTCCTCGCCAATTTCGACGTCTTCGTCGATGACGATCGTTTCCGGCAGCCGCATGGTGACACCCGCGCGCATCAGGCGCTCGCGTTTGCGCTCCCAGGCGCGTGACTCGGCCCGCGCCAGATCGAGCCGGTCGTTGACGCCCATGGCGTCATCTGGTTCGCCAGCGACCGCTTCCACTGGCCAGACCCGCCCCGGCGGCGCGCATCGAGATGCGGCGTCGACCAGATCAGTGAGATAGAACTCGCCAGTAACCGGGCTGGGGGAAAGGGTCGGGAGCATCTCACGAGCCCAGCGCGCGTCGACCGCCATCATGCCGGAGTTCACTTCCGTTGTGCCCTGGCGCGCGGCAGGATTGTCGTCCTTGCGCTCGACGATGCGCGTCACGCGGCCGTTGCCGTCGCGCTCGACTCGTCCGTATCCAGCGGCGTCGGGCAACACGGCGCTGAGGACCGTCACCAGAGCGCCGCTCGCGCGCGATCCTTCAAGCAGGCGGGCAATGGTGCGCGGCTCGAGCAGGGGGTGATCGCAGTAGAGGACGATGGCGCGGTCAATCTCTGGCAAAGCCTCGAGTGCAAGCCGAACCGCGTCGCCCGTCCCGCGCGGTGGATCCTGCACAACCGTGACGGTCCGATCCCCACCGGAGATCTCCCCGGCGATCGCGGCGGTCTCCGGGCTGAGAACCAGCGCCATCCGCGACGGCCGCGCCCCCGCGCCGGCGCGCAGGACGCGCTCGATCATCGGGACACCGGCGACAGTGTGAAGTGGCTTTGCCGTGCCGGAACGCATTCGCGCGCCGGCGCCCGCGGCAAGAACGATCAGACCAACGCGTTCATTTGCTGGGCCAGGGTGCTCCACGGCGTCAATACATTCCCCCGAGCGGGGACGCTGGCCGGTCAGGTTCAAAGCGCGGCGTGGGGCTGGCGGGCCAGGATTCGAACCTGGAACAAAGGCTCCAAAGACCCTTGTGATACCATTTCACCACCCGCCATCAATATGGATAGACCCGGCCAGCACAAGGGCATCACGCATTTCCCGTGCGGCCGATGCCGAGTATACCAGCCAGGGTGTATTTTCCTCCTGCAGAGTGATCGATGCGCGACCCGCCCTGGACGCGGTGTCGCCTGTTGCCAACGTCGCCCAACGGCAAGCCGTACAGCAGGTATGGAGAATCTTCGCCGGTCCGGGAGACGGATTTGAGCTCCCTCGTCGCATTGCACTGGAAAGCCACGTTGCCCGTGATTGCCTACTCGAAACGGAGCGCGTCCTTGACACGGGAGAAGAAGTTCTTCTCGGCCTCGATGCGTGGCAGCTCGGAATCGAGGGACTCGGCAAGCTGCTCGAAGAGGTCTCGCTGTTCCGGGGTCAACTTCATCGGCGTTACCACCTGAACGGTGACGATTTGGTCGCCGCGATCGCTCGAGCCAATGGATGGCGCGCCGCGGCCCTTCAGCCGGAATTGCTGGCCACTCTGGGTCCCTTCGGGCAGGCGGAAGGCCACCGCGCCGTCGATCGTTTCAACTTCCAGTTCGTCGCCCAGTGTCGCCTGCGCCACGTTGACCCGCACCTGTGCGTAGATGTTTCGGTCTTTGCGCGTGAAGCGCGGATGTGGCGCGACGTTGATTCGGACGTAAGCATTGCCAGCGAGGCCGCCGTCCGGGCTGGCCTCACCCTGTCCAGTAAGGCGCAGCGACGAGTTGTCGTCGATGCCGGCAGGGATGGTGATGGTGATGGTTCGCGTCTGCGCGACGCGGCCACGGCCACGACAATCGGGGCAGGGGTCGGTGATGCTGACCCCTTCGCCGCCACAGGCAGAGCAGGGACTGGTGGTCATGAACTGCCCGAGGATCGTTTGCTGCGCGCGCCGGACTTGTCCCATGCCGTTGCAGACCGAGCAGACCGGCGCCTGCTGACCATCGCGCATCCGCGATCCGTCGCAGCTTTCGCAGACCTCGAGGCGGGTGACCTCGATGTCCTTCTCGACGCCAAAGATCGCCTCTTCGAACGAAATGGTGACGCTGACCTGAATGTCAGCGCCGCGCGACGGGGTGCGCGGGCGACGTCCGGTTCCGGCCGCGCCAAAAAACGTTTCGAAGATATCGGCGAACGGTGAGCCTGCCGCACTGCCGAAGCCGAACGGATCGCCGGTGAAACCGCCGGGGAAACCGCTGGCGGCGTGGCCAAAGCGGTCGTACGACGCCCGCCGGTTGCTGTCCGACAGGACCTCGTACGCCTCGTTGATTTCCTTGAAGCGTTCTTCGGCCTCGGGGGCGGGATTGAGGTCGGGATGATACTTGCGGGCCAGTCGGCGGTAGGCGCGACGGACCTCATCGTCAGACGCCGAGCGGTTGATTTCGAGCACCTGATAGTAATCGCGTTTGTCAGTCATTGTGTCCTGGGACATGTTCGAACCACCGGCCTCTGCTGATGAAGGCGCCTAAGACTACACAACCCGTTGCATGTTGCGCCGCGAGAGAGGGGCGCCGCGGTGCTGGACGATTCCTGGACGCGCGGGACCTCGGGCTCGCGTGTTTGGCGAATCTACATTGACAATATCGGGCGCGTCAACCGGAGATTGGCATTCTCGGCCCAGGAGTGCCAACGTGCGAGCGCGATGATCCGCTGGACATGAGGCCTCTATACTTGGCATCGGTGTCCTGGCGCAGAGGCGCCAACGTTCTTTCTCCAGGGGTTCTCAATCGTGCATCGTACTCGAAGCGTCCGTCTCCCTCGCCGTTCGATCCCGGATGAGCTTGCCGATCGGGTGCCACCAGGCCAGATCGTGACGCCTCGCTGGCCGGTCCTGCATCAGGGCGAAGTTCCACCATTCAATCCCGAAACCTGGGATTTTCGTGTCTGGGGTTTGGTGGAGGAACCGCTTGCGTGGAATTGGAGCGTGTTCCAGGCGCTTCCCATGGCCACCATTGACGGTGATCTGCACTGCGTCACCCGGTGGTCGACCTTCGATCATCGCTGGACAGGGGTGCGGCCGCTGGTGCTTTTTGAGATGGCCGGCGTGCCTTCCACCGCAAGATATGCGCTATTGCATGGAGAAGCAGGCTATTCCGCCAATGTGCCGATCAGCGATCTGCTGGGCGCCGGCGTGATCCTCGCTCTCGCTCATGACGGAATTCCCCTGACCCCTGAGCATGGCGCGCCGGTACGGGCGGTTATTCCGGGGCGGTACGCATGGAAGAGCGTGAAGTGGTTGCGCGGCATCGAATTTCTGGAAGAGGACAAACCGGGTTTCTGGGAAGGATATGGGTACAGCAACTCGGCTGATCCATGGCGGGAAGAGCGCTTTGAGTCCTGAGTTTGTCAGCCGCGCGTCCGGCCAATGTGTCCAATCACCGGCGGTTTCAGGACCATATGGTAGGATCGTAGGGCGATCATTGCCGCGCTTGCGCGGCTCGTTCTCGGGGCAGGGGGGAACTCGCCCCGACGATCAGGGGGAGGGATCAGGTGCGGGCGCCCGCGACCATGTTGGCCGTCCTGGCTACGGTCAGCCTCGTCTTTGGCGGACTAACCAGCTCAGCGTTCGCCAGTCCTGCGAATACCGAGCGCTCAGTTGGCATCGAGACGCCGGTTGGCGAGCACATGCAGGAGAGCGGCGTCTCGGTATGGGTGCCCTCCTACGTTCAGCAGCGGAATCTCTCCTGTGAGTACGCGGCAGCCGTAATTGCGATGGGCGCATACGGCGTCTGGATCTCGGAGTACGAGTTTGACGGCCTGGTTGGCTGGTCGGAGAACCCCCATTGGGGCTATCGCGGTGACATCACCGGCTGGTGGGGCAATACCGATGACTACGGCGTCTACGCCGCCGCGCTTGCCCCGGCCATCAATGCTTTTGGGTTCTGGGCCGATCAGTTCTACGCGCAGGGCGACTCCTCCGCTTTGATTCGGCGCATCGACAGTGGGGCGCCAGTCATCGTCTGGCTCGGTCTCTGGGGTGATACCAGCTTTTACAACTGGACTGATGACGGCACTCGGTACAAGCTCGTTTCGGGCATGCACGTCGTCGTCGCCTACGGGTACGACGACTACGGCGTGTGGGTCTCCGACCCGGCAAACGGCAACAAGTACCAGTACGATTGGGGAACGTTCATGTCGTACTGGAACGTGCTGGATGGCATGGGATTAGCCGTCGGCCCGATGTAGGGCGAGGGCCTAGTCGCCGGGGAGCAGGCGTGGCATCTGAACGCCGAGTTGGACTTGTTTTCGACGACCGGTATCTCACGCACAACACGGGGCTCGATCTGGGCGAGCGGGAGTGGCCCTTTCCGTTCGCCGATCCTGTGCCGCACCCATCGGGTCCTGGCCTGGTTGGCCGGGCAAAACACCTCATCGATCTCTATGGCGTCAGCGACCGCATGACGCGGATCGCGCCGGTGTTGGCTTCCGACGAACAACTCCTCGTCTACCACACGCCGGAGTATCTGGCGCGTGTGGCTTCCCTCTCGGCAAATCTCGCTGGCGGCGATACAGGATCGGGCGCGCCGATCGGCTACGGCGGCGACCGCGTCGCGCGGCTTTCCGCCGGCGGCACGATTGCCGCGGTCGATGCCGTGATGACCGGCCAGGTCGATGCCGCGTATGCCCTTGTTCGCCCGCCCGGGCATCATGCCATGGCCGACGAGGGCATGGGGTTCTGTGTCTTCAACAACGTGGTGGTTGCCGCGCACCAGGCGCAGCGCGTGCATGGCATCGAGCGGGTCCTGATCCTCGATTGGGATGTGCATCATGGCAACGGGACGCAGGCGGCGTTCTGGTCCGATCCGAGCGTGCTCTTCATCTCCCTGCATCAGGACGACCTGTTCCCGGTTGGCTGGGGCGCGGTCGATCAGGTCGGGATCGAGGAAGGCGCCGGGTTCACGGTCAATGTGCCGCTGCCGGCCGGAACCGGAAACCCTGGATACCTGAAGGCGTTCGAGGATGTCGTGCTCCCGATTGCGCGCCAGTTCAACCCTGAGCTGGTGCTGGTGTCCGCTGGGCAGGACGCCAATGTCGTCGATCCCCTGGCGCGGATGTCGCTCACTCTGGAGGGGTTCCGGGCGATGACCGAGGCGATGATGGGTCTGGCGGCCGATTGTTGCGAAGGGCGCCTGGTGGTGACGCAGGAAGGCGGTTATGCGCCGCAGTACGCGCCATACTGCTCGGCGACCGTGGCGCGCACCCTGGTCGGCATGGGGCAGGGCGACGAGCCGATTCCCGATCCCTACGGCAGCAGGTCGGTGACTCAACGGGCCTCGGTCGAGATCGGGCTTGACGCGACAAAAGCGATCGGGCGCGCGCTCAATCAGCAGCAGAAATTCTGGTCAATGTGACCTGGCCAAACGCGGTTTTGATTGGCGAGGGCTCGGCAACCGGCTTGTATCGGTGCGGTTGGCTCTCTGCCAGACTGGGTAGTGACGCTTACGCGGACGAACTGGCGACATCTTCCTCGGGAAATGCATCGCGTTCCGGGTGCGCGTAGTGCAGGCGCCGTGCGATGCGCGATGACACCGCGCCAGTCCGCGGGGCGAAGAGGAAGACCAGAATGAACATCGCGGTGGCCACGAGCACGATGCTCGCCCCTGAAGAAATCCCCCCAAAGTACGACAGATAGAGTCCGGCGATCCCCGAGAGCGCCCCGATGGACGCGGAGATCGCCAGCATTGGGGTGAGCCGCGTGGTCAATAGTCGTGCGGCGGCGGCTGGCGTAACGAGCATCGCCAGAACCAGAACGTTGCCAACGGTCTGAAGCGAAATGACGATCGTCAGCGACAGGAGCAACAGGAAGAACTGGTCCCATCGCCACAGATTCAACGCCTGAGATTGCGAAAAGATGCGATCGAAAGAGATGGCCACGATCTCACGGCGAAAGAGAAAGAGCGCCGACATCACCATTCCGCCAACCACGGCGGTGAGTAGAAGATCGGATCGAGAAACCCCGAGGATCGAGCCAAAAAGGAGACTGGTGGCATCACGGGCGAATGACTTCTGGGTCGAGATGATGGCCACGCCGAGCGCGAACGCCCCGACGAAGAAGACGCCGATCGCCGTGTCGTTTCGCAAGAGGCTGCTCTGTGTCACGAATCCGATGGCAATCGAAACAATCGTGGCGGCGACCAATGCGCCGATCAGATAACTCCCGCCCAGCACATAGGCGATGACGACGCCGGGAAAGACCGCATGCGCCAGCGCATCGCCCATGAAGGCCAGTCCGCGCAACGTGACGAAGACGCCGATGACGCCGCAAATGATGCCGACAAGAAGGATCGCTCCGAAGGCGTTGCGCATGAACGCGTGCTGCAGCGGCTCAGTGACAAGCTGCGCCAGGTTATTCATGACTTGCGGTCGAGTGTGCTGGGCAGGATCGCCGCGCCGCCATACGTTGCCTGCAAGTTCGTCACGTTCAGAACGTCGCGCGGAGGCCCGGCGGCGATGACCCGGCGGTTCAGCAAGACGCAGAGATCTGATGATTCACTCGCCATGGCAAGGTCGTGCGTGGCGAAAACGATCGTCTTGCCCGTGTCCCGGAGGCCGGCAAGTATCTCCAGCACCAGTGCCTGCGTCGGCAGGTCGACCCCGGTGAAGGGCTCGTCGAGCAAGAAGACGTCGGCGTTCTGGAGCAATGCCCGCGCGATGAAGACCCGCTGCTGCTGACCACCGGATAGCGCCCCGA
>CAYSXO010000004.1:10146-23312 GCA_964434995.1 uncultured Sphaerobacteraceae bacterium | reverse complement strand
TCTTGCTGATCGCTCCCGAGATGAAGGGCTGGCACGCCGCCATCATTCGGATGTGCCCCTCAGGCCGGATGAACCTCGTCCCGTCGGGGCCGCATCGATTGGCGCAATCGAAGACGGGCAGGTGCTCGTCGCGCAGGTGCGGCGCGCCCTCGACCGTCTGCGTCCCGCAGATCAGTCGGTTGAGACGCTCGATCTGCACTCGCGCGAGCCGGCGCATGCCAACATGATCGAGCGCCTCAAGGGCGGCGTCGCGGTCCCTGGCCGGGAGGGGGAGAAATCGGTTGGCATGCAACGCGCTGCCCATGAGCGCGACGTCCTGCACGGAAATCGGAAACGACCAATCCACCTCGGATCGTTGGGGCACATAAGCAATGCGGGCAGACGGCCGTTCGAACGGCCGCCCATCGAGCAGGACGCGGCCATGGGTTGGCTGCAGGATGCCGTCCAGGCATTTCAGGAGCGTGCTCTTCCCGGCGCCGTTTGGCCCCACCAGCGACGTAATTTCTCCTTCGCGAAAGGTGAGCGAAACGTCCTCGATCGCCGACCGCTCGGCAAAATGAACGCTGAGGTGCTCCGTGGCCATGCGCGGAGGATGACTTGGCCGGGAATCGAGCGGGAACACTTCGACACCCGCGATACGTTCTTCGACTGAACCGAGAGCGCTGCTCGGTATCGAGCTCATGGAGGTTCCTGCCGCATGCGTCGGAACGAAAGGGCGCACAGGAGCGCCGGGTCACCGTCTCTGCTGACGTTACCAGTAAATGAGACGAGGTGTCAATAAGGGGACGTCACCCGGTGGGTCCGATGGACTTGCACTTGCCGCAGGTGCCAAAGATCTCAAGCAGATGCCCATGAACTTCGAAGTCATTCTCCTGGGCCAGCGTGGTGGCAAGCTCACCGACAGGACACGTATTGAATGGGACGGCGCTGCCGCACTCCGAGCAGATAAGGTGATGGCGATGGACTGGCGCGCCCGTAACGTAGACTGGCCGCCCGGAGGCATCGAGAATTCGCGAAAGGACGCCAAGCGATGCCAGAATCTCAAGCGTACGATAAACGGTGGATCGTCCAGACTCGCCGACGCCGGTGACCGTTTCAGCCACCAGTTGCTCCGCGGTAAAGGGACGTTCCCGGCGAAGCGCGGCAGCAATGATCGCCCTCCGGGGCGAGGTCACGCGATAGCCATGCCGGGACATGGCGGCAATCGCTTCCGCGGGGGAATAGACCTCGGCGCCTTTGATCGGTGAACTCCTGGGGGAGGACCTCGTTGCCATGGCGCCAAGGGTAGCACTTTGCCTTACGGGTGATTCGTGCGGCGCGGGAAGTGGTGATGGCGACAGCCGGTGCCGTATCCTCGCCACGCGGAAGGGGTCGGCCTGCGAATGAACGAACGGATGGCAATGACGCGGTTGAATGGGCGCGCTGGGACATTCCTCGCGGGAATGGTGACGATTGTCTTGATCGTGCTCGCCGTTCTCGCCCAACTGCCGTTGGCGGTGAGCGCACAATCCAGCCGTTCGGTGACGTGGGATCAGATCGACGTCACGGTGGAACTGCACGAGGACAGCTCGTTCCATGTCACGGAGCGCGACCGGATCATCTTCAATGGGGGTCCATTCCAGAGCGGATTTCGCGAGATCCCGCTGGCGCGGATCGAGGAGATCGCCCAGGTCCAGGTTGGAGAGGTGGATGGCGGCCAGCTGATCCCCTATGCCTACGTTCGGCCGCGAGAATTCACGCGTGACATACCGAACACCTACACCTACGAGAACGTCGGCTCGAACCTGCGCATTGATTGGAGCTTTCCATCAACCACGTCGGCCGAGCGAACGTTCGAAATCGGCTTTAACGCTTTTGGCGGCCTGCGGGTCTACGAGAACCTCGAGAATCCCTACCAGCAGATTTCCTGGATCGGCGTTGGCCGGGAGATCACCGAGAACGCGCCGGTCAACAATGCGACGCTGACCTTCATTCTGCCCAGACCGGTTGATCCCGGACGGACGTTCATCCAGGGCCCTGGCGGAAGCTCGCCGGAAGATCATACGGAGGACGGCAAGACCTGGCGCTGGGAGGCCCGAAATCTGGGCCGGGGCGACTCGTTTGCCGCGGGCCTTCAGTTCGAGCCCGTGGTCGATGCGGACGCGCCTTCGTGGCAACAGGCCAGTGATGCCCGGGAGCAGCAGGAAGCCGAACGCGAGGAACAGAGCGGGCTGCTGAATCTGGCCTTCTTTGGGATTGGGCTGCTGATCGCCATCCTTGGCAGCATGGTGGCCCTGGCCGCTTGGTGGACGCAGGGCCGCGACCCACAGGTCGGGCCGGTGGCGGACTTTCTTCCCGACCCGCCGGACAATCTCCCTCCTGGCGCCGCTGGCGCATTGCTCGATGAAGTCGTCGATCAGCGCGATGTCGTGGCGACTCTGGTCGATCTCGGCCAGCGCGGCGTTCTTCACATCGACCGCAATGAAGGAACAGGGTTTTTTCAGCGAGGCGGTGATTTCACGCTTACCCTCGACAAGCCCGAGGCCAAGCTGACGAAGTACGAAGATGCGCTGGTAGAGGCCCTGTTCGGTCCGACGCTCAAGCAAGGCGAAAGCGTCAATCTTTCCGACGTCAAGGCGAAGTTCGCGGCGTCTCAGCCGGAGATCGAGCGCGCGATGTTCGAAGAGCTTGTCGACAAGGGGTACTTCACCAATCCACCCCCGGCGACCCGAAAACGATGGAAGACCATCGGCATTTCACTGTTCATCGTGTCGCTCATTGGCGGGTGCCTCGCGTTCAATGCCTTTGTCGACACCGCGGCGGCAATCTGGGTGCCGATCGTGGCGCTCCTTGGCGTGTCCCTGGCGATTGTCCTGATTTCGCAGTTCATGCCGCAGAAGACTGCCGCCGGGGCGGAAGCGGCCGCGAAGTGGCGCGCGTTCAAGAACTACCTGGCTTCGATCGAGCGCTATGAGCGGCTCGACCAGGCACAGGACATCTTCGGCAAGTATCTTCCATATGCCATTGCCTTTGGCCTGGAAGACTCCTGGGTCCGGAAATTCGCCGAGGTGCCAACCGCCGCGCCGCAATGGTATGGCGACGAGTACGGACCTTCGACCGGCCCGGTTGGCCGTTACCCGCGTGGCCGAGGTTGGTACGGTCCATATGGTGGTGGCACGGTCATCATTCCGGGAGGGGGATTCCCTGGATCGGGATCGGGATCAGGAACTGGTTCATGGGGTGGCGGTGAGGTCGGTAGCCCCTCTGGAGGCGGCGGTGCTTCGTGGGAAATGCCCGATCTGCAAGACTTCAGTGACTCCACGGCTCGCTCCCTGCAGGCATCGTCAGGGTCGCTTTTCGATCTCTTCAACTCGGCCGCGGATGCGTTCTCATCGAGCAACTGGAGCGGCGGCGGCGGTGGAGGCGGCTGGCGCGGCGGCTCCAGCTTTGGTGGAGGCGGCGGCGGTGGAGGCGGCGGCGGCGGTGGGGGAGGCGGCGGTGGCGGCTTCTCCTGACCGGCACGCGGTATCTCCATGACCGAGGTTGCTCCAGCACTTCCAGCTACGGGCGCGGTGCCATGCGCCGAGCACCCGGATACCGAAACGCGGTTGCGTTGTTCCCGCTGTGGCAAGCCGATCTGCCCGCGTTGCGCGGTCCGGACGCCCGTCGGCATGCGCTGCCCCGATTGTGCCGGCACGCGCGCCACGATCAAGGCGAACCCGGCGGCAACAGCGAAGGCGGCCGCGGCCGGGCTGGCGGTGGCCACCGTTGCCGGCTTCGGCTGGGGCGTTCTGCCGAACTGGCAGTTCTACTGGGCGCTCATTCTCGGATTCGGAGTTGTCGAGGCGATGGCGCGCATTCTTGGCATGCGCCGGGGGATCGACTTGCAGGCGATCGCCATCGCTATTGTTGTCTACGGCATGCTCCTGAGCCGGGTTGTCCTGGCGCTGCGGCTCGGAGTCGATGTCTCGGCGGTGGAGGCGCTGACCCCGCAACTGCAACGGACGCTCTACCTCAGGCCCGTCCCGGATCTCCTCTTCATGATTTTGCCGATCCTGATTGCCTGGGTCCGGTTCCGGTAGCCAGCAGCCGGACACCAGCGGGTTCCTGGCATCACGCCATCTGAGTCTCAGATTGGACCCATTTCTGGCCCATGAACACCTCGCCGAGACGGTGTGCCTCGGCCCAGATTTCGCGGATCGGCGCGTCGCTCTCGCGGCTGAGGCGCAGACAGTCGTCGTATTCGGGCATCGCGCCGGTCACGCGGCCGTCCCAGCCGCGCAACTTGAGGCGGACATCCCCCCAGCGCGTCGTCACTGATACGATGTCGCGCGCGGCCTTCGTGCGCGCAATCGGCATAGCGCGGACGCCGAGGGTCGTGCTCTCGGTAAAGAGGACGCGCTCGACGTCGTCGCGGCGATTCGCTGGAATGATGGTGGAGACAATGGTGGCTGGACGGCCCTTCTTCATCGTCGCTGGCGTCAGCCAGACATCGAGTGCCCCGGCGGCGAAGAGCCGCTCAGCGAGCGGCTCATAGAATTGAGGATTCATATCGTCGATGTTGGTTTCCAGAAGAAGCTCTGACGAGGCAGCGCCCGCGCCGCGATCGTCGGTTTCGCCGATCCAGAGCCGGAGGGCGTTGGGCCACGGGAGTTTGCGCGTGCCGAAGCCATAGCCGACTCGCTCCGGAACAAACGGGCGCTCGCTCCACTCGGCGAGCGCGCCGAGGATGGCCGCGCCCGTGGGCGTGAGCAGCTCGCCCGGCTCGGCGGGCGAGGATGGACTGGGGCGGACCGGAATCGAGTAGGCCGCGAGGAGATTGGCGGTCGCCGGAGCGGGAACCGGCAGCAGGCCATGGCTCGAACCGACCCAGCCGGAGCCAACCGCTACTGGGCGGGAGACGATCTGCTCGACGCCAAGCCAATGGAAGCCTGCACAGGCTCCAACCACGTCCGCGATGGCATCGACAGCCCCGACCTCGTGAAAATGGATGCGCTCGATCGGCTCACCATGGGCCGTTGCTTCAGCCTGAGCCAGCGCGGCGAAGACGGTCAGAGCGCCCTCCCGCACCGGCACGTCGAGCGCGGAATCTTCAAGCAGTCGCTGGATGGCTGCCCAGTCTCGCGATGGTTGGTCACCCACATTTTCGACATGAACGCGAGAGCCCTGAATCGCGCCATCGGACGCTTCGGTGACCGAGATGCGAACGCCTTCAACCCCAAGCTGGCTGATCGCGGTTTGCAGCACGGCCAGAGGAAGGCCGAGATCGACCAGCGCGCCCAGAAACATGTCTCCACTGGCCCCGGAAAAGGGATCGACGATCAGCGTGCGAACCAATCACTGCTCCTCGTGCATAGAACCCGCAAACGTGTCTCAAGGGGAAAGGATAGCCATCGCAAGCCGCGTGGCATGCCGTGATAGCATCGGCCCAACCAGCCTCGATCGCCACATGCCGATTCGCCGGATGGACCCGTGCTTTAGAAAGGATTGCGCCAGAGATGACATCGCTTGCAGAACAGAAGCCCATGTCGGTTGAACGGGGGTGGGGCGGGCAGAGCATGGTGGCGCCGCTGCGCCGGGTGCTCGTCAGACAGCCAGCGCCACCTGCCGCCGCCGACGACCACGCGCGGTTCGGCTATCCGCGCGTGGTCGACCATGCCGCGTCACTCCGGGAACACGCGGCGTTTCGTGACCTGCTGGAGGCGGCCGGGGCAGAGGTTATCGTGGCCGGCCCGGATCCCGTCGGGCTGCTCGACGCGATATTCGCCTACGACGCCTCATTGATGACCGATGCCGGGGCGATCCTGTTGCGGTCGGGGAAGGCTGTCCGGCTGCCCGAGGTCGAGCTGGCGGAGCGGGCCTACGCCGAGCTTGGCATCCCGCTCGCTGGCCGCATCGAAGCGCCCGGGACGGTTGATGGCGGCGACGCCCTCTGGCTCGACGAACGGACGCTCGCCGTTGGCCAGGGGTACCGGACCAATAGCGAGGGGATTCGCCAGCTGCGCGCGATCCTCGAGCCGCGCGGGGTCGAGATCCTGTCGGTCGAGCTGCCCCATTGGCATGGCCCGGATGAATGCCTGCATTTGATGTCGTTCATTAGCCCCGTGGCCGAGCGGCTGGCCGTCGTCTACCTGCCGCTGATGTCCGTGCCGTTCGTTCAGGAACTGCAACGGCGCGGCTGGGCCTTCATCGAGACGCCAGACGAGGAGTTCGAGACGCACGGCTGCAATGTCCTGGCGCTGGCGCCGATGCACGCCCTTGTCTGCGACGGGAGCCCGATTACGCGTGGCCGGCTGGAGGCTGCCGGGTGCCAGGTGACCGCTTATCAGGGCGAGGAGATTTCGCACAATCGGGCCGGGGGACCGACCTGCCTGACACGCCCCATCTGGCGTGGCGTGAACGGCCTGGAGGCGGACGCCGCGTCATCTTGACGAACGCCAGCGGCTCCGCTACCGTGCGCGCGGTTTCACATTTCAACGGTTCACATGCCCGCGCGGTGAAACCGCTTTGACTTGGGCGGCTCAACGGGGAGCCGTTGGCAGGACGCTGGAAGCGAGGAGCGACATCATGGCGCAACGTGGCGAATCCGTGAATCGTGTTGAAAGCCTACTGGAAATGGAGCCGAGCGCGGTAATGACCGCCTATCGTTCCGGCGTGATCAGCCGGCGCGATCTCAGCAAACTCTTTGGCGCGCTCGGCCTGACGGCCGCGCTGGGACCAACGGTCGGCCGTGCGCCGGCGCTGGCCCAGGCGAACGACCTGACGATGATCATCTGGGAGGGATACACCTCCGAATCGTTCACCAAGCCGTGGGAAGAGGCGAACGACGCCACGGTGGAGGCGACGTTCGCGGGCAGCGGCGACGAGATGTTCGCGGCGATGCAAGGCAGCGGCGGCACGACCTATGACCTGGTTTCGGCCTCGTCCGACCTGCCGCAGCGCCTGTACGACGCGGGCCTCCTGATGGAGATCGACTCGTCCAAGCTGACGAACTTTCCCGACCTCTACGAGCAGTTTCAGCATCCGCCGTACATCACGTTCGATGACAAACTCTACGGCGTGAACTTCGCGTGGGGTCCGACGATTCTGCTTTACGACACCGAGGCGATCGCGGAGCCGCCGGCGACGTGGCAGGCGATGCTCGACGAGCAGTACTCCGGCAAGATCGCGACCTGGAACTACCCGCTGCAGATCGCGCAGTACGCGCTGTTGCTTGACCCGGCGCCGGAAGATCCCTTCATGCTCGACGATGAGCAGCTTGCCCAGGTCAAGGATTTGCTCGTCGCGCAGCGGCCGCTGATCCGCAAGTACTGGGATCTCGGCGGTGAGGTCGCCGAGCTCTTCCTCAATGGCGAAGTCGTTATCGCCGATGGCTGGTCGTGGATCACGCTGCAAATCGCTGATTCCGGCGGACATGTGGCCGAATCGACGCCGGAAGAGGGTGTCACCGGGTGGTCCGACTCCTGGTGCATTTCCAGTAAGGCGGCCAACCCCGAGTTGGCGCTGAAATGGGCTGACTACATGATCGGGCCCGAGGGGCAACTCGGCGTCATCGAGAACCTGAACTACAGCATTACGAACAAGAAGGTCATCGAAGGCCTTCCCGAGGAGTTGCGCGCGCAATTGCGCATGGCCGACGTGCCGGCTGAGTACGCCAAGATCCACATGTGGAAGTTCATTCCGAATTACGACAAGTGGGTGCAGGTCTGGCAAGAGGCGACCGCCTCCTGACGCCATGTGATGCCGTGTCCAGGCGGCCGGGGCGGCAAAGCTGTCGCTCCGGCGCCGATTCAACCGATGCAGCGGCACTCGCCGCATCACTCGCGCCATCAGGCAGTTAGGCTTCGGTGATGGCGACAGCAGCCCTTTCCCCGACCCGGCCGACACCATCGCGAAGAGCATCCTGGCTAGCACCCGCCTCGCTCCTGGCGGCGCCGCTGGCGTGGATGTGCTTCTTCTACTTGATCCCGCTCGGGCTGCTCCTCGTCCACGCGTTCTGGTCGGTCGACTATCTGACCATCGACCGAACCCTGACGCTCGACAACCTGCGCGCCATTGCGAGCAATCCGCTCTATCCGACCGTTCTGGCGAGGACGGTCATGATCGCCGCCGCGGTGACCCTCACCGACATCGTGCTCGCGTTCCCAATTGCCTTCTACATTGCCAAACGAGCCACAAAGCACCGCGAACTGCTACTGATGCTGGTGGTCTTTCCGCTCTGGAGCTCATATCTGGTGCGTGCCTTCGCCTGGAAGACCATCCTGGGCACGAACGGTATTCTCAATTCGTTCCTGCTCTGGACGGGGATCGTCGATCAGCCCGTCTCGGCATTTCTCTATTCCAAGACGGCGATGTACATCACCTTTTGCCAGGTCTGGTTGCCGTTCATGATTCTGCCGCTCTATACGATTCTCGACCGGATGCCGAACTCGCTTCTTGAGGCCGCGTCAGATCTCGGCGCGAACTGGCTGCAGACGTTCCGGCGCGTCATTCTTCCACTGTCACTGCCGGGCATCCTGGCTGGGAGCCTGAGCGTCTTCAGCCTGACCATGGGGGACTACATCACGCCGAGCCTGATCGGTGGCAGCCCCGGTACAGAGCTGATTGGCGGGATCATTGCCGACCAGTTTGGCGTGGCGAACAACTGGCCCCTCGGCGCGGCGCTGATTCTGCCGGTCCTGGCGATCATTTCCGTCTTTCTGCTCGTCGCCAACAAGGCCGGGGCATTGGGCCGGGGTGAAGCAGGATGAGCGCAAAGCCGGCCGGAGCCCTTCTTGCCGAAACCGCGCCGCCCGCGGCGCTCCCGGTTCACGCGCCACTCCGCAAGCGTGGCGGCCCGTGGCTGGGAATCGTGTCGGCGTTGGTTTTCGCGTTCCTTTACCTGCCCATCTTCGTCGTCGTGCTCTATTCGTTCAGCGCCACCAAGGTGAACGCGTGGCCGATCAAGGGCTATACGCTCGATTGGTACCGCGAGTTGATGGTGGATGACACGATCCACGAGTCGATCCGGCTCTCCATTACGGTTGGGCTGATCGCCGCCAGCATGGCGGTGGTGCTGGGAACGCTGACCGCGTTCGCCCTCGACCGCTTCGATTTCGCGGGGAAGCAGGCGATCCGGTTCTTCGTCGTTCTCCCGATCGTGCTGCCCGGCATCGTCACTGGCGTCGCCATGCTCTCCTTTTTCAGTCTCCTGGGTTGGCCGCTCTCGAAATGGACGATCATCATCGGCCACACGACGTTCTGCATCACCCTGATACTGAACAACGTGATTGCCCGTCTGGGACAAATCCCTCGCGGGTTGACCGAAGCCTCTGCCGATCTGGGCGCCAGGCCGGGCAAGACCTTCTGGAAGGTGACGTTTCCACTGGTGAGGCCCGCGATCTTCGCGGGCGCCATTCTCGCCTTCACCCTGTCGTTCGATGAAGTGGTGGTGACCTTCTTCCTGACGGGCCGCGACAAAACGCTGCCCCTGCTCATCTGGGGCCGCTTGCGCCAGGGGATTTCGCCCGAGATCAACGCGGTTGCTTCAGTGATCGTCGTTGTGTCTCTGGCGGGCGTGTTGCTTTCCAACCGAATCTCGAAACAGGCCACGCTTGGCCGCTAGGGCATAGACAAGGACCGTTGAATCATGGCGTCAATGGCCACAAGCGCGAACGTTGCAGCAACTGATCGGGGTTTTCCGGGCAGGCCGAGCATCGAGTTGCGGGACCTGTACAAGTTCTTCGGCGCCACGCCTGCCGTCAACGGTGTCTCGCTAGACGTGCGCGAAGGAGAGTTCCTGACGTTGCTCGGTCCCTCGGGCTGCGGCAAAACGACGACGTTGCGCATGATTGGCGGGTTCGAGCTGCCCTCGGCGGGCGAGATCTTCATCGCGGGTGAGGCGATGGGCGACCGCCCTCCATACCGAAGACCGGTCAATACCGTCTTCCAGAATTACGCGCTTTTCCCGCACATGACCGTTGGCCAGAACGTTGCGTACGGCCTGGAGATGGCCGGCGTTCCGAAGCCTGAGCGGCAAAAGCGGGTGGGCGAAGCGCTGGAAATGGTGCGCTTGCCGCACGTCGAGAACCGGAAGCCGGCGGAGCTCTCGGGCGGCCAGCAGCAGCGGGTCGCCCTGGCGCGCGCGCTCGTCAACCGGCCGGCGGTGCTGCAGCTCGAGCTGAAGCAGCTCAACCGCGAGGTCGGGGCGACGTTCGTCTACGTCACGCATGACCAGGAGGAGGCCCTGACCATGTCCGACCGCATCGCGGTCATGAACGAGGGTCGCATCCTGCAGCTCGGAGGCCCAGAAGAAATCTACGAGCGGCCTCGAAACCGCTTCGTGGCCGACTTCATCGGCCAGACCAACTTTCTTGACGTCGAGGTCATTGGCCGGGATGGCGACGCCGTTGAAGTCGAATTGCCAGGTTCGGGCAGGTTGCGCGCGCGGGCGGCGGAAGGCGTCATGCCGTCGGGAACGATGACACTGGCGGTGCGCCCCGAGAAAATCTCGATTCTTGTCGATTTGCCGCCTGGCGAAGGGCAGGGGTGGGCTCACCTCACCGGCACGCTCAATGAAATCGTCTATGTCGGTACGTTCACGCATTACCTGATTGCGCTTCCCGGCGGCCAGCAACTGACCGTTCATCGCCAGAATCGCGCGGTGGGCGAGCGCGAGTACGCCTTTGGGGAGCCGCTGACCGTCGTCTTCAATCCGCGGTCGGCGGCACTGCTCGCGGACTGAAGATCATGACCGATCGCCGCGCAGTCCGTTGATCAGATGGTCGAGCGCGTCGATTGCCTCGTTCAGGGCGACATCCTGTTCGGGAGACCTGGCGATCCAGAGGGCGGCTTCGTTCATGGCGCCCGAGAGGAGCGCGGTGGCCGCGGCTGGTGACGCAACGGCGATCTGCCCGCTCTCCTGCAGGTTCTGCAATACATCGAGCAGCATCTGTTGCGCATGGGTCGCGTCGATCTCCCGCCACGTGTCCCAACCGAGGACGGCTGGAGCATCAATCAGGGCAATCTGCTGCATGTGAGGATCGACTGCTGCTCGCAAGAATGCGTGGCTGCCCGCGACAAGCTGCCGCCACGCATCCGCCTCAGCGTTGGCCGCGGCTTCCACCTGCGCCGCGACATCCCGGAGGACATCTTCAAGGACGGCAACGAAGAGGCCCTGCTTGCTGCCGAAGTGGTGATAGAGGGCGCCTCTGGTGACCCCGGCGCGGCTGACAATCTCCTCGGTCGCTGCCTGAGCATAGCCTTCGCTGGCGAAGAGATCGCGCGCAACCGCGATCAGCCGCCGCCGCGTCGCTTCACGCTGCTCCGCCTTGGTGCGTCCCTTTTCCGCCACGTCGGATCTCCTCGCATTTGACAAACAGACAGAATGTATCTATGATGCATACAGATCGCATGTATCTGTATGGTGGAAGGTAGCGCGAGGAGCATGGACGTGCAACTGACGAGCTTCTATCCCGTTCTCTGCGCGGAGAATGTCGCCGCGACCGCGGATTTCTATCGCCAGCACTTCGGATTCGCAACGACCTTCGTATCCGACTGGTACGTCAGTCTGCGCCAGGAAGGCGCAGCCGGTTACGAGTTGGCGATCCTCGATCCGAACCACCCGACGGTGCCCGTTGAGTTCCGGATGGCGACGCGGGGGCTGATTCTCAACTTCGAGGTCGATGACGTCGATGCCGAGTATGAGCGGATGGTTGTCCAGAGTGGACTCGAGGAGGTCCTGTCCCTGCGCAGTGAGGATTTTGGCCAGCGCCATTTCATTACCCGTGATCCCAATGGCATCCTGATCGACGTCATTACGCCGATTCCGGCGTCGGCGGAGTTTGCCGACCAGTACACGGCCTGACCGCGTTCCAGCGCCTGCTTCCGAACATCCCTTCCATGGCGCACAATGTGCCAACTGGCGCGTGGGCCGGGAAGGGACGGGAGCAGGCAAGGGACAATGAGCGAAACGGACATGGGTGGGGCAGATACGCGGTCGCTGATCGTCGAAACCGACCGCTGGCTTGGCGAGCGGCAGGGCGAGGTGATCGCGCTGACGTCGGCGCTGGTGGCCGCGCCGACACCGAACCTGCCGGGCGACGAGACGGCGGCCGCGGAAGTCATCGAGCGGGCGCTCGACCACTACGGCCTGCCGGCGCCGCTCGTGCTGGCCGAACAGCCGCACCGGCCCAATCTGATCGTTCGCATCGACGGCGCCAAGCCAGGGCCGCACCTGGCCATCTGCGGCCATCTCGATACCAAGCCGGTCGGGGATGCGGCCGGCGAGTGGCGAACCGACCCCTTCACCCCGACTATCGAGGGGGACAGGCTCTTCGGACTTGGTTCGACCGACATGAAGGGCGCCTGTGCGGCGATGGTTCTGGCCGGCGCGGCCTTCGCTCGCATTGCCGACCGTGCCAGCGGGTCGCTCAGTCTCATATTCACCGCGGATGAGGAACACGGAAGCCACTTCGGGGCCGATTACCTCGTCCGCATTGGGGCCATCGAGGCCGATGCCATTCTGCTCGGTGAACCAGCAGGGGTCCATGAGGACTGGGACGCGATACGGGTCGTTTCACGCGGGATTTCAGGTTTTCGGGTGATCGTCAAGGGAACCCAGACGCACTCGTCGATTTCCGATCAGTTTGCAACGGTCAATGCCGTAGAGGCGATGGCCCGCGTCCTGGTCGAGCTTCGGCGCGAGTTGAAGCTCCGCTCCCCGGAGCATCCCCTTTGTCAATCTGGGCCGACGATCAACCTCGGCGTCAGGACGCTCGGGGGTGTCGGCTATGGAGTCCTGCCAGGACACGCGGAGTTCTGGTCCGACATCCGGACGACGCCAGGCATGACGAAGGAGGCGCTCGCTGAAGATCTTGATGTGACTCTCGAACGCATTCGGCCACTCGTTCCTGGCGCCGTGGTGACCTGGGAGTTTGCGCAGGGGCTCGACTGGATCGAGCCGACTGAAGTTCTGCCGGAGGATCCGCTGGTGCGCGCGGTCGAAAAGGCCGCGACCGACGTGCTTGGCGTCGCTCCACCACTGGCAGCCTTTCCAGGTGCGTCTGACGCCTGGCCATTTCAGGCCAAGGGCGGAACGCCCACGCTGGCCGCCTTTGGGCCTGGCCTGCTGACGCCAGCGCATGGCCCGAACGAATGGATCAGTCTTCTCTCACTGCAGCAAGCGCCGCGCATCTTCTCGGACACGG
>CAYSXO010000004.1:0-10064 GCA_964434995.1 uncultured Sphaerobacteraceae bacterium | reverse complement strand
CCGTTCCAGGCCGAGGCACGCTGTTCTCGAGTTGACACGCTGGTCGATGCCGGTTTGGCAGAGATGCCTGACATCGCACCCTACGCTGGTTGCAACGGACGGGACGAGGCCCGCCCAAAGCAATTGGATCACGGGAGGCCGCGATGGAAACCGGGCGATTCGATCAGATTACCCTTGTCATGAGCGAGCGCCGCACCCGACGCGGCATGCTTCGCTTCCTTGGCGCGACGGCGCTGGGGATCGGCGGCCTAACCATCGTTGCTGCTGAAGAGGGCGACGCGAGGCGGCGGCGCAAGCGCCGCAAGAAGGGCAACGGCGAAGGCTCGGGTAACGACCGGTGCCTCCGCCCCGGCGATGCCTGCACCTCGGATCGTCAGTGTTGTTCGTCCTCTTCCAGGTACATCTGCGCGGTGAGCAGCTACGCCTCGAACAGCGACACGACGTGTTGTGGCGGGGTTGGCGCCGTCTGTGGCCCGCAAAACGAGGACGGCGACTACCTGCCGCCACATTGCTGTGCCGGCTACGAGTGCTTCTACAACACCGGCAGCACGACCGGAGTCTGCCAGAAGCTACCAGACGATTTCTAGAGGCGCGGTTTGCCGAAAGTCTCAGAATGGAGCAGTGTGCTGAAACGCAGGCTTTGCATGGCGTGAACCCGTGGGGCTCGAAAGTACCGTAGGGCATCCGCGGAAACCCCGTGGTTTCCCGGATGCTGCCCCCAGCCCGTCTCCGTATCGTAGCGGCAGGTCAGGTCGCTGCTCGGCCCGGAGGATGGCGCATGAACCCGTACTCCACGAGGACGCAAGCTCGGATTCAGCCGCGCGATATTACGCTTGCCGCGCGTACGGACCGGCACAGCGCCGCGCTCTCCCTGTCCCAGTTGGAACGGCGTCGGGGGTGGCAGGCCGATGGGGAGATGGCGTGGCTCCTGAAGCAGCACGGCATCGCGCCAGAATCGCTGTCGTCACGGGTCGCGACAGTGCGTGAGGCGATCGGGGCTTTGCTCGTTCGCGCTGGCCAGCGCGTCCGGGGCATCTCCCAACGCGATGTCTCACCAACCATGGCGGACAGGCTGCCCGAAGCCGGCTGACGACGCCGCCGCGAATGGAACCGGCATTCCTCCGGGTGGTCTCCATCCCGACCCTGTCAGGACCGCCCGCACGCCGAACTGGGTACGTGGTCTATCGTATCCCGACCGCATACCAGCGATCTCCATCCTCCCGCGCTACGATGATCGACAAGCGCCTGGGTTATGAGGGTGATCACGCGATGGAGGAGCTGATCGGGCGCGTGCGCGAGCAGGCCGCCCTGACGGAAGCGATCACGGCAGCGGTGTCGGGCGCCGGCGGCGTCATCTTGGTCGCCGGTGAAGCCGGAGTAGGCAAGACTCGCGTGACCCGCACCGTGCTGGCGGCGAGTGGCCTACGGGTTCTGGCCGGGAGTACCGGCCCAGGAGGAACCTCGCCCTACGCCCCGGTCGTTGCCGCGTTGCGTTCGTACTTGCGGGCGGTCCCCGCGGCCCACAGGCCGTCGGGCCCGTTGGCCGCTCACCTCGCCGTCCTCCTGCCGGAATTGGGCCCGCCGCCAGCACAGAGCGATTTCCCGACTCTCGTCGAAGCGCTGCGTGCCGCCCTGGTCGAAATGGGGCGTGTCCAGCCGGCCGCGCTCTTCCTCGACGACCTGCATTGGGCGGATGCGGCCTCCCTGGAACTCCTCCCGGTCCTGGCCAGGGAGCTGACTGATGAACCCGTCGCGCTGGTTGGAGCGTATCGCGGTGACGACCTGCCGCGGGGACATCCGTTGCGCCGGGTACGGACCGAGCTGCGCCGGGATGGACACCTGCGTGAGGTCGTCATTGATCCCCTCGACCGTGCGAGTACCGCCGCGCTCGCGGCCCGTGTCCTGGGCGCCCCGCTCGGATCCCAGCTCGCCGCGCTGCTGTACCACCGAACGCAGGGGCTGCCCTTCTTTGTCGAGGAACTCGCCGCGGCACTCGTGGACAGCCATCGACTCACGGAAGGCCCGGGTGGTTGGGCGCTCGCCGACGCCGGAGAGGTGCCGATTCCCGACACGCTGCGGGACGCGGTGCTCCTGCGGGCCGATGGGCTGTCCGACGCCGGTCGTGACGCGCTGGGAGTCGCGGCCGTTCTGGGAATGGACATCGACCTTGACCTCGTCGAGGCTCTCCTCGGGACGGGGGTGGGGCTCACGGAGCTGCTCGAACGCGGGCTCCTGATCGAAGGGGCGCCGGGGCGGGCTGTCTTCCGCCATGCCCTGGCGCGGGAAGCGGTCTACGGCGAGGTGCCGTGGCCCCGTCGCCGGACGCTGCATCGCACCATGGCGGCCGCGTTGGTGGCGCGCGGGACGGCGCCGGCCATCATCGCCGAGCACTGGTTGGCTGGGCGGGAGTTCGAGCAGGGGCGGCGATCGCTGCTGGCCGCGGCGGAGGCGTCGTGTGCCGTGCATGCCTATCGTGATGCGGCGCGCGCGCTGCAGCGAGCCCTGGAGCTCTGGCCAGAGGATGACGCCGAGGGCGAGCGGTTGGCCACCCTTGACCAACTCGGCGCCTGCGCGCAGCGGGCGGGAGACCTGGCCGCGGCGGTGCGCGCCTGGGACGAGGCCGCTACCGGCCTCCGCGCCGCGCGCGAGCCGCGATCAACTGCCGAGCTGGAGCGCCGAATCGCCAGCGCCCTCGAATTGCAGGGACAGTGGGACCGGGCCGTCGCGGCGCGGCTACGGTCCATCGAGGCGTTTGCCGCCGCGGGTCTCCCAGGTGAGGCTGCCGCCGAGCGGTTGACGTTGGCCGCTCACCTCCAGGGAGCCGGCCGGTTTCACGACGCGCTCCCGCTCCTCCTGACCGCGGCCGAGGAGGCATCGCGGTCGGCTCGCACTGACCTCCTGGCGCGGAGCCTCGGCCTCGAGGGGGCCATCCGCGCCCAGCTCGGGGAGGCCGAGGCGGGGCTCACACTGGTGCGCCGCGGGCTGTCCCTAGCGCTGGAGTATGACCTGGCCGGCCCCGCGGCAGAGAATTACGAGCTTCTCGCCGGCGTGCTTCACCACGCCGCGGACTATCGTGGGGCTCGCGAGGCCTACCAGGAGGCCTATGCCTTCTGCGAGGCCAGGCAGCTCTCGGCGATGGGACAGGTCTGTCTGGCCTGCCTCAGTTGGGTGCTGTGGTCCACGGGT
The DNA here is from genome assembly GCA_964434995.1 of uncultured Sphaerobacteraceae bacterium. Classification (GTDB taxonomy): domain Bacteria; phylum Chloroflexota; class Chloroflexia; order Thermomicrobiales; family UBA6265; genus JACCXM01. The sequence goes on along the minus strand of CAYSXO010000004.1, from coordinate 6,878 downwards.
GAGTGGGACCGCGCGGTCACCCTCTGCGAGGAGATCCGCGCTGCCCCTGACGCACCACACACCGCTGTGGCGGACGCGACAGAACTGCTCGGCCACGTCTACGCCGCCCGCGGGGACGTCAAGCGGGCCCGCCCGCTGCTGCTCGAGGGCCTGGCGTGGGGCAAACGCCTCGAGTACGCCTCCACCGAGTTCGGGTGCACCTGGATGCTGGCGCGCATCGATATCCTGCAGGGGGCGGTCGAGTCCGCGCTCACCCGCTCGCTGGCCGCCCTGGCCCGCTGGGCGGAGACCGAGGAGCGGCACTTCGCCGTCCCGTATCTACGCTGGTCGGCGACCTTCTTTGCCGAGCAAGGGCGCCCAGCGGACGTCGGAGCGTGCGCCCACGCCCTCGCCCAGATTGCTGCCGAGACCGGAAATCCCGAGGCCCTCGCCGCACTTTCGCATGCCCTCGGGGAGGCAGCACTCCTGGATGGCGCGGCGGCACAAGCCGCGGACCACTTCTCCCGGGCACTGGAGGTGCTGCATTCCGTCGACGTGCCGTTCGAGCACGCCCAGATCCAGGTGCGCACGGGGGTCGCGCTGGCGGCTGGCGGTGAGCGCGAGGCTGCCGTGGACCGGCTGACTGATGCGTACCGGACGGCGAGCAAGCTAGGGGCGCGGCCACTCGGGGAGGAAGCGGTGCGGCAACTCGTGGCCCTCGGCGAGCAGGTCGAGCGTCGCCTGGGCCGGCGTGCCGCCGGGCAACGGGAGCGGGCGGGACTGACGCGGCGGGAGCTGGAGGTCGTGCGGCTGGTGGCATTGGGGCGGACGAACCGGGAGATCGGGCAGGAGCTGTTCCTCAGTGCACGCACTGTCGAGATGCACGTGGGCAATGTCCTGGCCAAGCTGGATTGCCGGACGCGCACGGAAGTCGCACACAAAGCTGAGCTGCTCGGCTTGCTCAGTCGTCACTGAGACCCGTTCGCCCGGAGTCTGCCCATGCTCGGCTCAGCCAAACCGCGCCGCCTGGATGAGTCGATTGCCATTTCGATCAAAGACCTCGTTCCGCGGCGCGCCTCCTCCCGCCACGTGGCCGCCGCGCTCGACCTCGCCTTTGTCCGTGATTGGGCGCGGGAACGTTACGCCGAGCGAGTGCTTGCTCGAGACAGATGGTGATCGACGAGTCGAGAATGGGACCAGCGCCGTCGCGGCGAGGCCAGAGGGGCGAGTTTCAACGCACTGGGCGTTCCCGCGGATTGGCCGGCGAGAAACCTCGCCGGCCGATCCGTGAAGACGGGAGCTACGCTTCGGCCACCCGCGGGTGACCGAAGCGCGGGGTTCAGGGCATGATGAGTCATTGGGTCAACGGATCATCGGATGCCCGATTCACCATCAAGCTCGCGCAACTCCCTGGCCGTCTCGGCCAGGGCCCGGAAGCGCCCTTCCGCCCGATCCAGCGTGCTGCCCTGCAGGCCACCGAGCGCCAGATCGGCTACTTCACTCCGCGCCTCCTGAATCGACGCGAGGAGGAGAACCAGGGTTGCATCTTCTCTTTCGAGCTCTCCTCGCGCTCGCGAGTGGCCTTGTCGAGCGGTAGCGTCGATGCGGGCGGCCAGACGCCAGAGATCGCTGCTGACCGCATGTGCCTGATGAGTCAAGCGAGTTGTGACGACCTCAGAGACTGGTGATGCGGGAACGGCGGCAAGCTCCCGTTCCAGGCTGCCGAGCGACCGCGCGACCTCGATCAACGAAGACGAAACGGTCCATTCCGGGAGTCTGCGATCGAGCAGCTTCAGGAGCGCGTCCCACTGTCCCGCCGCCTGCAATCGGCCCAGTTCCTGGGCGAGGTCAGGTGTAGAGGCGGTCTGGACCGGGCCTGGCAACGGCTTGGCTGCCGGGCCTGGCTGCCGAGCCCGCCAGATGGCCGTGCCAGCAGCCAGGACGAGCATGATCCCGAGGAAGATTACCAACCAGAGAGGAACGGAAATTTCCACGCGCTCTCCAATGTGACAACGCGCCGCGCGGGAGGTGAGCGCCGCTCAGTCAAAATCAAAGATATCGTCGAGGAATGACCGCCGCTTCTTTTTCCGCTCATGATCGTACGATCGGCTGGACGAGTAGTCGTCGTCAAAACGATCGCGCTCGCGTGAGGGCAGTCCCTGCGTAGGTCCAGGTCCAGCCTGGACCGACCGTTCGATCAGCTTATCCAACTCGCCACGATCGAGCCAGACCCCCCGGCATTTCGGGCAGTAGTCGATCTCGATCCCCTGGCGCTCGGAAATTCTCAGTTCGGTGTTGTCGACAGGGCAGTTCAACAGCGATCCTCCTGATCAAGGCTGAAGCGTGGCAAAGCCACCATGCGGCCGCGGTTCGCTCGATAGCGACCTCCCTAGAGTCTAGTGGCCGCGAGCAATTCGCGACGCCTCGCACAGGGCGCCGCCTGCCAGATTCACCTCATTGGAGGAGCACTATGGTGATGAGGTTCGCGAGCGTGGTCGAGGACGCGCCGAGGCGCGTCCTCTTAAAGACCGTGCTACGACTTCACACGGACGCGAAAAAGCATCTCATTCCCGATGTCATTCTCGCGCAGGAATTCAAAGAGGTGACCTTCCATCGTCACCTCGGTCTTCTGACCGACGCCGAGGCGATAATGAGTCAGAACGCTTTGTGAGCCGTTGGCGCAGGGATCTTCAGTCAGGGAGCCGTATGCGGCCTCGTCGCCGCCGAACTTGTCTGGATAAGGATGAGCCGCGCCGAGGATGTAGCGATTGTTCACGTGGCCAATGGCGTTCCAGTTGTTGGATTGGTACGTGATCGCCTCCGTAGGATTGCTCGTCTTGAGGTCATTCAGGAAGCACTTCCTTCCGTTGAGCTCTTCGCGAAGTGTCCACCCCTCGAAATCGATCGGCGCTTCCGTAAGGTTCTCGACGATCAGGCGAATGTTGGACTGAACGAACCGACTGCCAGGAGCCTTCGAGTTACGGTTGTTCCGTGCCCGCCCCTTGTTTCGGTTGCCGCCGCGGCCGCGCGAGTCATTGCCCCGGCGGCCACCGAACCGGCCGTCGAGTGCGCTTCTCGCCTCGGCGTCGGCGCCCCCCAGATTGCGAGGATGGTCTGAATGGCGAACGCCAACACGCCTGCCGCGCCGGCGACGATCGAACGCCGCGAAGGCCTGACCGTCGTTGCGTCTGGTAGTGATTCGACCGTCTGTTGAGCGCGAATGCTGAGTTCTTCACGGTCCATTGAATTTCGTCCCCTACTCGTCAGAAGCCCATACGTTGGGACGCATGCGGTTGTCGCCCCTCCGCTCCTGGCCCAATAGCCGGCCCACGCTGGCGCACCTTGGCGCAGGCCGGTCACGCCAGAAGGAACGACATTGAAACGTTGAACGACCGATGAGCCCGGCAATCGAACGTACCATCGGCTACAGGCCAATACCCCAGTAGCACGTACGGGATTCCGCGGAACATGGCGGACAGAGACGGACAGCCCGACGTTCGTGAAACGACGCTCCAACTGGCCCTGAATGGCAGATCAAGACCAGCGCCAGCGGATCGAGGCCCGCTTTGGCATCGAGGCTTCACCAGGTGCGCTCGCTTCATCTGCTCGCTGTCGGGCATGGGGGCGGAGTATGCGTCGTCGAACCAGGCCATTCATACTGGCCCCGATGCAACGTTGCGCCATCCTTACAGCGGACCCGATCGCCTGCCGCGGCCGTCCAGGCTGAACACCAGGTGCTTTTCGCGTGGATGGGTGGATACGTCTGGTCTGGCATCATTGACAGCGTCGCGTAGAGCGCTCGATGAGACCCGGTGGACAGGGATCTCTCACCTGTGCTCCTGGTCAGCTCCATTCCTCTTTCCGGCCGCTGGCGGCCAGAATGAGCACGAACGAACCGGACACCAGATCGTTTGCCATACTCCAGACCCCTGTTGCCACCGGCGCGGCGGGGCAATGCGAAAATCGAGCGGCACGGTTCTTCTCCATGGAGTTGTGGGGGACCGCGATGACTCAGCTCCCTACAGGCACGGTTGCGTTTCTCTTCACGGACATCGAGGGGAGCACGGGGCGCTGGGAACGCGACCCCGTGGCGATGGCGGCCGCGGTCAATCGCCACCTTGCCCTACTCCAGAAGGTGATCAAGGCGCACGGGGGCGTCCACTTCAAGACTGTCGGCGATGCACTACAGGCCGCGTTCCCAACGGCAGCACAAGCCCTGGCAGCTGCTGTCGATGGGCAGCGAGCGCTGATCGCGGAGGATTGGAGCGAGGTTGATGGCTTGCCCGTGCGCATGGCGTTGCACGCGGGCGATGCTTCTCCGGATGAGCGAGGGGACTATCTCGCCGCACCCCTGAATCGCCTTTCCCGATTGCTTTCGACAGCCCATGGCGGGCAGGTTCTCCTGTCACAGGCTGTCCAGCAGCTCACCCGAGACGTAACGCCATCAGGATGCGCGCTCGATGATCTTGGCGAGCACCGCCTGCGGGACCTGATAGAGCCGGAACGAATCTTCCAACTCCGCCATCCAGAGCTGCCCGGTCAGTTTCCGCCCATCCGCTCTCTTGACACCCGAAATACGAACCTCCCGCGCCAGCCAAACGCATTCTTTGGCCGTGAGCGGGAAGTGCGTGAGATCGTCGGGTTGGTGCGACGGGGCGAAGTCCAAATCCTGACGCTTACCGGGCCGGGAGGCACGGGAAAGACGCGCCTCGCCATGCAGGCCGCCGCTGAACTCCTCGACGACTTCCCGGACGGAGTTTTCCTCGTCGAGCTAGCGCCCCTGACCGATCCAGGGCTGGTTCCCGCGGCCATTGCAGGCGCCCTCGGCCTGCGTGAGGAGGGAGGGAAGACACCTCGAGAGTCCGTCTTTGCTTACCTGCACACGAAACGGCTTCTGCTCATTCTCGACAACTTCGAGCAACTGCTTGAAGCCGCGCCATTCGCCGGTGAGTTGCTTGCCGCATGCCCCGGACTGGAGATCATTGCCACCAGTCGTGCGCCACTGCGCCTGCGCGCCGAGCGGCATTACCCGGTCCCACCACTCGCTCTTCCGGATACCAGCGGCGGGGCCGATCTCGATGCACTTGCGAACTCGGAGGCCGTTCGCTTCTTTGTCGAGCGGGCCCAGACTGCCAGTCCGGCGTTTGCACCCTCTGCCGATACGTTGCCGATCATCGCTGAGATCGTCCGGCGGTTGGATGGACTGCCGCTGGCCATAGAGTTGGCAGCCGCGCGCATACGCATGCTTACGCCAGCGGCGCTCCTGGCCCGCCTCGAGCAGCGGCTGCCGCTCCTGACCGGAGGCGCACGCGATGCACCTGACCGGCAACGAACCCTGCGCGCGGCCATCGCCTGGAGCTACGATCTCCTGGCCGATGACGAGCGTGTCGTTTTTCGACGCCTGGCGGTGTTTGCCGCTGGGTGCACCTTTGACGCGGCAGAACCTGTCTGCAGCCCAGACGGTGACCTGGACATCCTGACCGGGTTGGAGGTGCTCGTTGACCACAGCCTTGTTCGACAAGGAGAAATGGCCGACGGCCAGCCTCGCTTTGCCATGCTCGAGACCATCAGCGAGTTTGCCCAGGAGCTACTCGCCGCGAGCGGTGAAGACGCTGAATTGCGGCAACGGCATGCGGAGTACTTTCTGGAGCTGGCCGAGACGGCCAACACGTTCCGCTTCAGCGAGCAAGAAGGCGCCTGGCATGAGCGCCTGCTCATCGAGTACCCCAACCTCCGAGCGGCCATGCAGTGGCTCCTCGATCAACGCGATAGCGAGCGGCTGCTGCTGCTCGCCGGCGCCCTCGCGGGTCTCTGGATCGTTCGCGCCCAGCACCGCGAGGGCAGCCGGTGGCTCAACCTGGCCCTGGCCGGCGAAGGTACCGCCTCGGCGCGCCTGCGCTGTCTGTACCGCGCCAGCGTTCTCGCCGAGCAGGAGGGTGACGTACGGCAATCCACCATCCTGGCGGAAGAAGCGTTGGAACTTGCCAGGCGCGATGGAAACGAGCAAGAGGTCGCCGACGCTCAACGCCGGCTCGGACAAATGCTGATTGTCCTGGGGGACCTGCCACGCGGGTCCGACTTGTTGGATCAGGCGCTCTCGTGGCATCGCGGCGCCGGAGACGCCCCCGGGGCCGCGGACGTCTTGCGCACGCTTGCGGACGTCGCCGAGTTACGAGGCGATCTGGAACTTGCCCGTACCTTCATCGAGGAATCCGTCGACTTCTCGCGCATCGCCGCGGATGAGCGAGGCATCGCCAGCGGCGCTTACCAACTCGCCTTTCTTTCTCTGGCGGAAGGAGACGGGGACCGTGCAATTGCGCACATGGAAGATGCCGTCAGCCGATGGCAACAGGCCCAAACCACCTCGATGGTGGCGCTTGCGCAGGCGAGTCTGGCCGCGTTTCTCGCCGATCATCAGGGGGATGACGCGCGGGCAGAGACACTCTCTGCCGAAGCGGCGCACTTCTGGCGGGAAGCCGGCAACGATGCGATCGTGGCGGTCATTCTCGATGTCCTCGGGCAGGTCGCCAATCGTCGCGGCGATCAGGCCCAAGCCGAGGCCCTCCACCGCGAAGCGCTTGCGCTTGCGCTCGCGATGCCAGAGGCTGTACCACGTGTTGGCGCGTCGGTCAGGGCCTACATCGGCCTCGGCAGGGCGGCGCTCGCCAGCGGCGATTCCGCACGGGCTCTGGATCATTGCCGTGCCGGTCTGCTGTGTCTCGGTGAGGCGCCCGAAGACCAATGGGGCAGCCGCGGGCCCAATGACGACGGACTCTATGGCGTCGCGGCCGCATGCTTGCGGCTCGTTGCCCGCGCTACGGCGCTGGGAGGGCAGGCAGAAGAGGCATCCCGGGTCCTGGGTAGTGCCGAGGCGTTTCAGGCCGCTGCCCACTTTCCGT
>CAYSXO010000003.1:35820-54589 GCA_964434995.1 uncultured Sphaerobacteraceae bacterium | reverse complement strand
CGACGACCTGGTGATGTTCTTCGAGAACAAGGTCCTTTACGGAATGAAGGGCGAGGTTCCCGAGGGCGACGAGGGGATTCCGCTTGGAAAGGCCGATATCAAACGCGAGGGGGCGGATGTCACCATCGTCGCCATTTCACGCATGGTCCACCAGGCGCTGGCCGCGGCCGACATCCTTGCGGAAGAAGGGATCGAGGTCGAGGTGATCGATCCTCGCACGCTCTCACCGCTCGACAGCGGGACAATCCTCGAGTCTGTCGCCAAGACGCACCGCCTCGTCGTCGTGGACGAGGACAACCCGCGTTGTAGCGCCGCGACGGACATCGCCGCGATGGTCGCGGACCAGGGATTCGATACACTCGATGCGCCGATCAAGCTGGTGACCGCGCCGCATACGCCGGTTCCCTTCAGCCCGCCGCTCGAGCAGTTCTACGTGCCAAGCCCGGAGCGGATCGCCGAGGTCGTCCGCGAAATCGTGTAACGAATTGTGCCGGGCTCCAGGTCCGGCCGCCCGCTCGGCCGCGCGGATCGTCGTTTCGCGCGGCCATTGGAGATAGTCGATGCCAACCATTGTCACCATGCCGAAGTGGGGCCTCACCATGACCTCCGGGACCGTAACCGGTTGGTCCCGCGAGGAGGGTGACCCTGTTACCGAGGGCTCCCCGCTCTTGACCGTCGAGACCGAAAAAGCGGTCGATGACGTCGAGGCCCCTGCCACCGGCATCCTGCGCAAGATCGTTGCCGCGACCGGGAGCGAAGTGCCGGTGATGGGCGCGGTGGCTGTCATCACGGCCGACGGCGAAGACCTATCAGACGACGAGCTGGCGGGTCTACTGGCTGCCGCTGGCCCTGCGAAGGCGGGAGCTGGAGCCGCCGGCGCCGGGGCGCGGCAGGCCCGGGAGAAACGCGAGGCAACGCGCGATGCCAGTGGGCGGGTCAGCGCATCCCCAGCGGCGCGAAAGCTGGCGGGAGAGCTCGGCGTCGATCTGGCGGCAGTGGAGGCAACAGGGCCGAACGGCCGCATTACCAGCGAAGACGTCCAACGCGCCCATGCCGCCAGCCTCGAGTCGGCCGCCGCGCCACTCGTGCAATCGATCGAGCTGGACAACGGTCTCCACGTCTCGGCATTGGTTGCCGGCCCAACGGACGCCATGGAGGCTATTGTCTTCGTTCACGGCCTCGGCGGCTCGCAATCAACCTGGGCCAGTGTGCTCGGCGACTTTGCCGAAGCGTACCGTGTCGCCGCCATCGACTTGCCAGGCCACGGCGGCAGCGACAAACCGGCTCCGGACAATGCGGTCTATTCACTGGATGGACTTTCGGCTGCTCTCGGCGAGGTGATCGAAAAGCTCGAACTCGTTCCCGCGGTCGTGGTGGGACACTCCCTGGGCGGCGCGGCGGCGCTCCAGTTGGCGCTCGATCGTCCGAAGCTGGTCCGTGCGCTGGCCCTGGTCAATAGCGCGGGTCTTGGCGCGGAGATCAGTGGCGAGTTGCTCGATCGGGTCGAGTCGGAACCATCCCGCGAAGAAGCGCGGCGATTGCTGGAACTCTTTTTCGCCGATCCCCGCTTCATTCTCGAACGCGGAGTCGACGACATGTACGCCTCCCGCCAGGTGGAGGGTGCGGATGCCGCGGTCAAGGCGATCTCGGAGCGTGCATTCTCACGAGAAGGCCAGAAGATCGACCTTTCTGGCCGGCTCGGGGACGTTGAAGCGCCAATCATCCTGATCTGGGGCGAGAAGGATCGAGTGCTTCCTCCGAAGCATGCGCTCGCGGCGGCAGGTGCGCTCCCGACATCCTGGCTCGAGGTTTTCGAGGGCGTCGGGCACGTACCGCAGGTCGAAGCGGCGCAGGCGTTCAGCGCCGTCGTCAACCGCTGGCTTCAGTCCCTTCCTCGCGAATGAGCCAGGGCTCTCTCGTCGGCATCATCGCCAATCCGGCTTCCGGGAAGGACATCCGGCGCCTTGTCGCGCACGGCTCGGCGTTTGATAACAACGAAAAGATCAACATCGTCCGCCGCATCCTGCTCGGTCTCGACGCGGCGGGGATAGAGCGCATCGTCTATCTGCCTGACAACTACGGGATCGTCGAACGGGCGGCGCGTGGCGCCAAGCCGCGGCTTGCTCTCACGCCGTTGCCGATGCCGGTACTGGGCCATGCCAGTGATTCGGTCGAGGCCGCGCAGCGCATGAGGGATCTCGGGGTCGAGTCAATCATTACCCTAGGCGGCGATGGCACCAACCGCGCGGTTGCCAAGGGGTGCGGTGACGTGCCTTTGGTCCCGGTCTCGACCGGAACGAACAACGTCTTTCCGCGCATGATCGAGGGCACGCTGGCCGGCATGGCCGCGGGACTCGTCGCGACCGGCGTCGCCGCCAACCGGCCCGAAGGTTCCCGCGTGGTCCGGCGCGCGCCACGCCTCGATGTCGTGATTGATGGCGCGGCCGTCGACATGGCGTTGATCGACGTGGTTTCGACCGCGCAATCATGGATCGGAGCGCGAGCACTCTGGGAGCCAACCCACCTGCGCGAAATCGTCCTCTCCCGCATCACCCCCGCGGCCATTGGCATCGCCAGCATCGGCAGCGCGCTCTTTCCGAACGCATGCGGCTCATGCATGGGCGCCTGGGCGCGCATCGGCGTCGGTGAAACGGCGATGGAATCGGTTCTGGTCCCGTTGGCGCCTGGGCTGATGCGCGAGGTGCCGATCGCGGACTCCGCGCCACTGGCGCAGGGTACAACGATTGAGCTGGCGAGTGGCCCCTGCACACTCGCGCTCGATGGCGAACGCGAGCTTGAGGTCCGCGATGCAGGCACGCGCATCGAGGTTCGGCTCGAGCCGCACGGACCACGCGTCGTCGAGGTGGAGGAGACGCTGAGGCTCGGCGCAGAGCTCGGCGCCTTTCGCACTCGCCGCGGCTAGCCGCGCATACCCAGGGACGGCCTTACATTGCTCCACGGCGCGGCAAGTTCGAACGCACGTGCCGCTCGCAGGACGGTTGGGTCGTCGCGCCAACGGCCGACGATCTGCAGGCCAATAGGCAGACCCTCGCCGTCAAAGCCGCACGGTACGGTCGCCGCTGGCTGTCCGGTCAGGTTGAACGGGTAGGTGAACGGGGTCCAGTCGAGCGGCGCGACAGTCGAGCGCGGCCAATCATCCGGCGCGTCGAGTCCAGCGGTGAAGGCGGTTGCGGGCAGAGTTGGCGTGAGGAGAAGGTCAAACGTCTCCATGAACGCTCGCATGCCAGCGTAGTAGGCATTCCGGCGTTGTTGCGCGTTAGCCAGGTCCGCCGCGCTGAGCGACGAAGAGCGCTCGACGGTCGCCAGTAGCCCGGTGTCGATCAGATCACGGACCTGGTCGAGCCTGCCAGCAAAATATCCCGCCATTGCTCCGGCCCACATGATGTCAAGCATGTCGACTGGATTGGGCAGCCCGATATCGACCATCTCCACATGCGCACCCATATCCGAGAAGCGCCGAGCGGCGCGTTCAGTAGCTTCGAGCACGTCCGGGCGGACGTTCGCATATCCGAGATCAGGTGACCAGGCAATGTTCAGCCCGGCGACGCCGTCATCGAGGCCATCGAGATAGTTGAGGCCACTCGACCAGGAGAGCCGATCGCGAGAATCCGCGCCGGCAATGGCGTTCAGCATCAAGGCCCCGTCGCGCACCGTCCGCGTCATTGGGCCGAGGTGCGAGAGATCGCCGACAGCGCTGGCGGGATACTGTGGAACAAGACCGAACGACTGCTTGAAGCCGAAGATGCCGCAGAACGAGGCGGGGATGCGAATCGAGCCCGCGCCATCGCTGCCCTGGGCGAGTGGCCCAAGGCCAGTAGCCACCGCCGCCGCCGCTCCACCGCTCGACCCGCCCGCCGTGCGTTCCAGCTTCCAGGGATTGTAAGTCGGTCCAAAGACACGGTTTCCGGAATCACCTTTCCAGCCGAGCTCGGGGGTGTTGTCTTGCCGAGAATCACGCCACCGGCGGCATACAGCCGCTCGACCACGGGCGGATCCTCGTCGGGCACCCAGTCGGGATCGATGAGCGAGCCTCTGGCGGTCCGAATCCCGCGCGTTGGCGTCAAGTCCTTGATGGAGAAGGGCACGCCAGCGAGCGGGGCAGCATTGCCGGCGGCGTAGGCGCGTTCCGCCCGCGCGGCGCCTGCCAACGCGGCTTCGGCGCTGACGGTCGTGTAGGCATTGACAACCGGGTTGACACGTTCGATGCGCTCGAGCTGGCTCTCGACAACTTCAACGGGCGAAAGTTGCCGCGCTCGGTATCGTTCGATAAGCTCGTATGCTGGTAGATAGGCGATCTCTTCGCTCACGCTCTCTCCCCGGAACTCCCTCGCATCCCCACGAACCACACCGGTGGATGATCGCCTACGGATGCGCCGCTGGCAACGAACCGGCTGGACAGAAGACCAGCCGCATGGTCCTGTCCTTCTCCCAGAAGGGAGGGTGCCCATCGACAATCCGCAGGACGTCTCCCGGATCGCAGGTTGCCGCGAAGGCGTCCTGAAAGAGGCGGGGCTGCGGCGGCAGCGGCACGTTGAACGCATACCAGGTGGCGTTGATGTCCTGCTCCGGGCGGCAACCAGCGGGGCAGGAGACGGTTGCGCTCGCGGTAGCGGCGGAATAGAGGTGGTGCGAGAAGTAGGCGTCAACGACGCCCGCATAGAAGCCAAGTGGAGAGATGAACAGGGTCGCGGCCCCGAGCCGGACGACCAACGGCGCAACCCCAATGTCGGAGAGGAGAGCGCCGCGCCACAGCGCAATGAGGGCGAAACCGCTCAGCGCCAGAGCGACATTCCATGGCCAGACGGCGATGTTCCGCCCTTCCGTCAATGGCGAAAAGGCGAACAGGATCCCAGCGTGAAGCAGAAACGCGGTCCACGCCGCCAACCGTCGAGTTCGTTCGAACACGGCAAACCCAGCAGTAGCTATTTCGAAGAACGCAATTCCGGCTGCCGCAAACGCCAGTGTCCGCTCGGGCATCGGCGCTGGAAGCGAAGCGACAAGCCGTGGCCCCGCATCGGTCAGGTAGTCCGCGCTGAGTAGTTTATGAAACCCGGCAAAAAACCAGAGGGCGATCAGATGTGCGCGGGCCAGCAGGCGCGCGGATGGCGACGGCAACGTGCCCCAGAGCAGGATCGGCAGTGAGAAGAACTCCGGTTGCATGCGGGTTTGATCGGTTGCCATGCCGTAGGCCATGATGATCGTGACGGCCGCTATGCCCGCTCGCGGCCTGATCAAGGCGCATGCGCTGGCCACGATCAGGGGCAGACCCAGTGAAAGCGGCGGCAATGGCAACGGGGGCAGCATCGGCGGCAGATTTCGCGCATTCCAGAGCGGCCAGGTAGCAATGACCGTCCCCACGAGGGCCAACACCACCACGACGCGAAACCAGACCAGGCCACTGCGCCCGCATGCCGGTTGATCGTCGATCGTCTCCACAAACCGCTTCCTGCCAGTTCGTAGCGCCCCGGACATACGCCTCCGATGCGGAACGTTCGGTTCGATATGTCGCGAGTAGAATCGGGTTCGAGCCAGCCAGGGCCAGAATGAAAGGGTCCATGATGCCGAGGGACGCGTTTGGTTCGTCGACGATGGTAGACATTTCAGAAGCCGCCGGCATACCGCCTCGGTGGCCGGATGCTGATGCCTGGGCAGAAACGCTTTCCGCCGCGTTTCAGGCGGCGCTCGATTATCTATCGTCCATTCCGGAGTCGCCGGTATCCCTGCAGGCCTCTGCAGGAGACATGGCGCCACGCTTCGACACGCCGCTTCCAGAGTTCGGCTGCCCAGCCGATCAGGCGGTGCGGGAGTGGCTTGAACGCGCCTCTCCAGGGATCGTTCGCACCCCCGGGCCACGCTACTTCGGTTTCGTCACTGGTGGCGCGACGCCGGCCGCGCTGGCAGGCGACTGGCTCGCATCGGCAATCGACCAGAACGCCGGCACCTGGCTGATGAGCCCAGCAGCGGCGCAAACGGAACTGACCACAATCCGTTGGCTGCTCGATCTGTTCGGCCTGCCGCATGCCTGGAGCGGCGCGCTCACCACCGGCGCGACGATGGCCAATCTCAGCGGCCTTGCCGCCGCGCGCCAGTGGGCCTCGGAACGACTCGGGTTCAATGCGGCACATGATGGACTTGGCGGTCGCGATGCAATCGCCGTCATTTCGAGCGAAGAAATCCATCAGAGCGCGCTCAAGGCGCTCGCCATCCTCGGCCTTGGCAGAGGCGCCGTGCGATTGGTTCCCTCACGTGAGGGCGTCATCGACCTCGATGCGTTCGAGCAAACACTGACGAGTGTCCGAGGTCCAGCGATCGTCATTGCCAACGCGGGAGAGGTCAACACGGGCGCGTTCGACCCCATTTCGGCGATGGCCGAACGCTGCGCCCGCCACAAAGGCGGAGCCTGGTTGCACGTCGATGGCGCGTTCGGCCTCTACGCGGCGATCTCTCCCGCGTACCGGCATCTTCTGGAAGGCATCGAGTTGGCAGACTCTGTCGCCACCGACGCGCACAAATGGCTGAACGTGCCGTACGACTGCGGCATCGTTTTCGTACGCGAGCCTGGAGCGCTGAAAGGGGCTTTCGGCGGTTCGGCTGCCTATATCACGTCAAACGCCGAGACTCCAGAGTGGAACGCATTGGAACACGTCCCTGAGATGTCGCGCCGATTTCGAGCGCTCGCTGTCTGGTGCGCGCTGCGGTCCGCCGGGCGTGCTGGCTATCAGGAGATCGTCGAGCGTTCGATTGCCAACGCGAGCCGGTTTGCCGCCTGGGTCGAGAGCGAGAGCGATCTCGAACTTCTGGCAACGGCCCACCTGAACATTGTCTGTTTCCGAGCAATTGACCTGGAAGCCGCAAGGACGGATGCATCGCGGCAAGATGCGTTCACGGCGGCAGTCATGGAGCGTATCCAGCGACGAGGCGCTGTTTTCGTGAGCGGAACGCGCTGGAACAAAAAAACGGCCATTCGGGCCGCCTTCGATAACTGGGCCACTGGCCCGCATGATGTCGCCACGCTCGAAGAGGCGGTGGCGGCAGCAGTCCGCGAACAACGCTCCGCGAAGCATGATGGCCAGCGCCAATGAGCCTACCCGACGGACAGACTCTGGCCCGGAATGGTGAGTAAGCTCCCGATCAGATCGCTCCTGAGGCTGGCGATTCTGGTCGTCCTGACTCTTGCGGCATCCCTGCCCGAAGCGGTTTCGCCTCAGAGCGGACTGGCCATGCGGCCGAATTTTGTCGTCTTCATGATCGACGATCTCGATACTTCGTCGGTCGCATACATGGATGCGGTCAACCAGCGGCTCGTCAACCAGGGCATGACGTTTTCGCACTTCTTCGCCACAACCCCACTTTGCTGCCCAGCCCGGGCGTCCTTCCTGAGAGGGCAGTATGCCCACAACCATGGTGTTCTGAGGAACACGGGCGAAAACGCGGGTTTCGGAGCATTCCTTCGCTCCGGGCAGGAATCGGTCACGATGGCCACGCTACTCAATGACGCTGGCTATGCCACGGCGCTCATTGGCAAGTACCTGAACGGTTACTCGCGGCAGGGCGATCAGGACAGCTACGTTCCTCCCGGATGGGATTATTGGGCCTCGCCGATCGACCATGCGGCGTACAGCAGCTTCAGCTACCAGCTCAACGTCAATGGAGTCGTCGAGCATCGCGGTCGGGGGGAATCGAACTACCTCACCGATCTCCTTGCAGAGCATGCCCTCGATTTTCTCGATAGGGCGGACGAGAGCGGAGAACCGTACTTTCTTTATCTCGCCCCGTTCGCGCCCCATTCGCCGTCGACTCCGGCCCGGCGGCATCGCGGCATGTTCACCGGGGTAGGGGCGCCGCGCTCGCCAGCATTCAACGAACGGAACATGCGCGACAAGCCGCACTGGCTGCGCCGCTCTGGTCGCCTTACCGAAGCCAGAATCGCCAGAATCGACGAGGGGTATGCGCTCCGCCTCGAGTCGCTCCAGGCCGTGGATGAGATGATCGCCAGGGTGATTCAGCGCGTGCAGGACCAAGGCGAGCTGGACTCGACCTACTTCATCTTTCTCTCGGACAACGGCTACTTCCTTGGCGAGTACCGACAGCCGCATGGCAAGGATGCTCCGTACGACCCCGCCGCCAGGTTGCCCTTTGTCATGAGCGGCCCCGGCATTTCCCCTGGGTCAACCTCGAGCCGGATCGCGCTCAACATCGACGTGTTGCCCACGATGCTCGAGCTCGCTGGCGTGCCGACCCCAGGTTTTGTGGATGGCCGCTCGCTCATCCCGCTGCTGAAGCAGGATGAACGAAACTGGCGGCGATCCGCCCTCATCGAGGGCTTCGGCAAGGAAACCGAGTCGATCGAGGCCGGGGAGTCGGCCACGCCTCCCTTTAGCGCGCTACGGACCGAACGCATCCTTTACGTCGAGTACGCCACGGGGGACAAGGAGCTGTACGACCTGACCGAGGACCCTTATATGCTCTCGAACCTCGATCGCACCTCGCCCAGGGCGTTGAAGCGCGTCTACAAGCAGGCGCTTGACCGGCTGTCCACATGCGCGGGGAGCGCGTGCCAGTCGATCGAAGACGCGCCATTGAATTCGCCGTCCGAGAGTTCGTCCCCACGCGGCCAAAAGCGTGGCAAGCGCGGCCGTCACTAGCCCCACAAACGTTGACGCGCGAAATCGCGGATGCCAACGTGATGCGGCCATCGTGCCGAGTGGCCCTTTTGAGGGTTCTCCTGCCTGATATGGCTGGAAGGCTTCGGCCCCAGGCGGCAAGGACGCGGTCGTCCGTGCCCGCCGCCTGGCCGAACCTTTTGGGCATTTCCCTTCCGCGCGCCGCGAGCTTGTGGTCATGCCGGGTGCGGCGAGGAACCTCGAATTCTCCGTGTACGGACGCGGTGTGAATCCGAGACCCCTCGTTCCTCGGAATGGCCCGTATGGTGCACGCTGCTCAAGCTCCCGTGGAATTGCCTCCGATCCTTGCACCAGCGGTGAATTGATAGCAGCCGCCTACAGGTCGTCAAGGGGCGGCTTGGCCGCTACTGACCGCGGCGCCTGGTTCGGCCGATTCGGATCGATCACCGCCTTCACCCACGATGCGGCCGACCCGGCGACATCCTCCAGCGTCCGAATCGCCGTTTTCAGCTCCGGCTCGGCCTGGTTCGCACTCGATCGGGCCACATTGCCGAACTCCCGAGCAACTGTTCTGGCTTGTTCAATCAGATCATCGAGGGACGACCGCAACTGGCCCACCGACTGTTCGGCACGTTCCCGGTCCAAAGAGGATTCAAATTCGCTGCGCTGCGTGTCGAATCCGGTCGCCAGCCGCGTCCGCAAGTTTGTCGCGGCCTCCTCCAGCCGGGCAACGTCTTCCTTGAGCCTGTCTGCCGCTGCCTGCTCTTCCTGGCTCTCCATTCGGTCACCGCTGGCCGCCGAACGCAACTCGTTGACGGCATTTCGCAGCGCGTCGACCCCGTCGTCCCACGACGACCGCTTCGATTCACTCATTTTGGAGACCTCCCTTGCGCGTGGCCATGGCCATGCCTTGCCACGGTTTCCTCTTGCCAGGGACACGCGCGACGGATAGTCCGCCGCGGCTGCCCACCAATTCTCCCAAACGCGACCTCGCGCATTGCGAGTCTCGCGAATACAGAACGACCATTCGGCATGGAGTGATCCCGCACGATCCGCATGTCCGCGCGAATCCGCTACCTTTGCCTCGTCAGAATCGATAGACCGCGCGAAATGGAATGGTGGCGATGACGGAGTCTCACGCGTTCGATACCCGGTGCATTCATGCTGGCGAAGCGCCCGAGCCCACGACAGGAGCGCACGGAGTTCCACTCTACCAGAATGTGACCTTTGCCTTTGAAACACATGGACAGGTTGCGGCCATGCGCTCTGGAGAGCGCCCGCACTTTACCTACTCCCCGCGTGGGAACCCAACGGTGCGCTGCCTGGAAGTGAAGCTTGCCAGCCTGGAAGGCGCCGAGACATCGCTCGCGCTCAACTCCGGCATGGCCGCGATCAGCAGCACGCTACTTTCCGTGGCGGACAATGGTGGGCACGTCATCGCGTCGGAGCGACTGTACGAACTGACGCGCGCGTTCCTGGAAGAGGAACTCCCCCGGCTTGGCGCCTCTGCCACTTTCGTCGATCTCACCGACCTGAACGCCATAGAGGCCGCGATCACGCCCAATACACGGGCGATCTACACGGAGCCGTTTTCCAACCCAACTCTGGCTGTTGTCGACCCAGCCCGGCTGGCGGTTATCGCCCGGAACCATGGTCTGACACTCATCGTCGACAACACGTTTCTTTCGCCCGCGCTCTACCGGCCCATCGAGCATGGAGCGGATATCGTCGTGCACAGCGCGACGAAGTACCTCTCCGGCCATGGGCAGGTTCAGGGTGGAATGATCTCAGGCTCACGACGGCTCGTCGATCCGATTCGTCACCGAGCCCTGCTCCTGGGCAACGGATTGAGCCCCTTTGCCGCATGGATCCTGCTTTCCGGCATCCATACCCTGCCCCTGCGCATGGCCCGTCATGGGGAAAACGCCATGGCGCTGGCGCGCCTCCTGGCGGCGAGCGACGCGGTTGAAATCGTGAACTATCCTGGCCTGGCGACCCATCCGGGGCACGCGGATGCCGCACGCATGGTGGACAGCCACGAGCACCGCTTCGGCGGCATGCTCTCCTTCAGGCTCACAGGCGGTTCGGCGGCCGTGGCGCCATTCATCGATGCGTTGCGCCTCTGCACCATCGCGGTCAGCCTGGGAGACTGCAGCACCCTGGTCTGGCCTTGGCAGAGTGGCGATCTTATTCGGGTTTCCGCGGGCCTTGAGGATCCCAAAGACCTCCTTCGGGACTTCGAGACCGCTCTCATGGCAGTCGAACACCACGCGCGCGCGGCGGATTGAAGCCCGGCATCTGGTGGTCTTCACCGTGAAGGGTCAGCGAGTCCCGCGGTCTCTGAGGAGTTCCGCGAGTTGCCGCTCGAGCCGGGCCACGCGGCCCTCGAGTTCGTCAATTCGTGACCGCAACGGCGCAACTTCGTTCTCAACAAACTGTTTGGCGCCGTCACGCACGCCCTGGTTAACCTGGGTTGCCGCTTGCTTGAGCGCCTCACGAGCGAAGCGGTTGTTCAGCATCTGCTTTTCTCCTCCGGCGGATCGTCGATGAAGGCGTCATGTCGCGTTTGTGTCCGACTTCTGCGCTCATGATACTGGCAACTGGCCTGCAAACCTGCCGGCGAGCCGCCGGAAAATTGCGCCCCGCGACATTAGAGGCTAGGATCAACGGACTAGTTGGTATCTTGCCAGGCAGATCAGGGACGACAGTCAATGCGCTATCTCTGGATTACGTCATACGTTATGGTCGGCTGCGGAATCGCCCTTATTGGTGGCAGGGCTGTTGGCATGCTCGACCCGATTGCCCTCGTTCTGGGCCTGCTCGCTCTCTGGTCGGGAATCGTAAAACTCGTTGTTCTTCGCATCTGGCAGAAATCGCTGAATGCCGCGGTCGTTGAAACGCCGCAGCCTCCTCCGGCGCGGCTCAAGTCGCTGTTCGGCCGGCAATCGTGAGCCGACGAGCCCCCGGCAGGGCCACGCGCCAGATTCTCTCAGGAAGCCAACTGGATGCGGCGCCCGAGTCATTCTCCAGGCAGACCAGGCCGCTGGAGCCAGCTTCGGTTGCGTACTGGTATCTCGTGGCATTGAGCGTGCTGATCGTCCTCGCCGCGATCGTTTGGGCAATCTGGGGGATGGGTCCGGCCAGCCCGATCCTGCTCATTCTGGCCCTTGGTCTCGTCGGCTCCTGGCTCGTCGTGTAGGCGTCGAGCCGGGCGGCAAACCGCCCAGCCCTCTGAGTTTGCCTACCCGACATCGGCATCACGGCTATTTGCCGCTTCGCCTCCCTAGCTTGCCGGATTGTTCGGATCAGTCCCGACCGCGATCTCGTCGCCGTCTAGTACGCCATCACCATCACTGTCCGGATTTCGGGTTCCCGTGGCGAAGATGTAATACTCGTCGCCATCCGTGAGTCCGTCGTCATCCGTGTCAATATCGAATGGGTCGGTTCCGAGCTCGTACTCAATCGCATCTTCCAGTCCATCGCCATCGCTATCGCCGGGCGTCGCCGCGGCGGCCGGGGCGGGTTCTTCAACGGCCACTGGCTCCTCAGCCGCGGCAGCAGGCTCCTCCGCTGGAGGTGCTTCCTCGACGAGTACCGCACCCGCGCCGGAATCATTGGGATCAAAGCCTTGTGCGATCTCGTCGCCATCGAGCACGCCATCGCCATCGGTATCGGCGACGAGCGGATGAGTACCGAATTCCAGAACCTCCTGACCATCCGTCAGGCCATCCTCGTCAGTGTCCGCCAGAGCCGGATCCGTTCCCGCCTCAGCTTCCCGCGCTGCCGCGAGTCCATCGTTGTCGTCGTCCGGGCCAGCGTCAGCGGCGGTCGGCGTGGTGACGGCCGCCGCCGCAGGCGTGGCGATCACGACCGCCACGGGCTCCTCTTCGTCCGAGGCCTGCACCGCTCGCCCTGCCTGAGGAGTCGCCGCTGCCTGGGCCAGTGTCGGCACAGCAGGACCAGTGACTGCCGCCGCGATCACGGCGCCCCCCTCACCGGCGGTGACGACCAGCGGGCCGGTAAGCGTTGCTGCCTCACCTGCGCCCAGGGAGAGGACGTCGCCACTTTCCGTGGCTATATCGACGATACCGTCCTGAACCAGGATCAGAGTTGGGAGGGCGCCTGCCGGGATGTTCGTCGTCGCTCCGGGAGCCAACGAGTCCTGCAGCAGATCAAGATCATTTCTCGAGCCTGTGCCCGCGAAGGGGTCGCTCTGAAAGATCACCTCACCGTCGCCAGGCGGCTCTGTCGCCGCATCAACGAGGGCCATATCCCGATACGACGCCACGCTGGAACCAAGCGCCACCCGAGACTGGCGGGCATCAGCCTGATAGAGCGCCGCTTCACCAGCAGGCAACCGCTGCTGTTCACCGGATTCCCGGTCTTCCACGAGCATCACGCCCGCATCAACGGAAACGAATCCAAGATCGCTGACAACGTCAGCGGCATTCGCGGGTGGCTGCGCCGTTCGTTCGGTGACGCGCCAGCGAAGCTCGCCATCACGAATATCGGCTACGCCCTGAGCGACAACCTGCGCCGTGCCGCTCTCTGGTGAAGGATCGTCAGGGACCTGCATGAACGCGGTCGCCACGGACGCGGCGCCCACGGCGGCAAGAAGCGCCAGACCAGAAAGGGAGAGCCGGATTCCAAAGGCCGACGTTACCCTGCGCGGTCCGATCAGCCCGCGCGTCCGATCACTCTGCCAACTGGTCACAAGGTCCCTCCCTCACACGAGCGTGACAACGTTACCTGACAGCGGGATCACACTCGGGCTGCACCGACAGTTCGGCGCCTCTGCCTCAAACGCAACATTTCGAGATTCACAGCGGACCCGCACTCGCCACCGTTCACATGTACGTACGCCACTATACCCCGAGCGGTCGCATCCGGCGGATTCACCGTAGCGCTCGAGCCATGCTGCTGAAGGGATTGGGACGAGGGCAGAGTACGACGTTGCCACGGGTTGTCGCGTGGACTTCAGGGCAATAGCCCCGCCGCGACGGGTGAGGGAGAAACGAGGAACTCAATCGGCATTCTGGTGCGAGCGAACGCGAGAAAACACTCAGGGGCTGGCGCTTTAGAGCGCCAGCCCCTGAACGTTGTTCAGCTCAGTAAAACCTAGCTGACGAAAGCCAGGTTGTTGTTGCCGCCGGTGGCATCCGCGATGCCGGTGCCGCCATCAACGGCCACGGCCATCGCCGTGCTGTTGGCGATGTCGCCGCCGTAGACATCGGGATCCGGCCCGTAAGTGTCGCCGACCGCGATCGCGCTGCCGACGTTGCCGCCGCTGTTGATGTTGCCGGCCGAAACCGCGCCGCCGTTGCCAGCAGCGGTTGCAACACCACCGTTACCGGCGCTGGCCGTATCGGTGAACTGCGCCGCGGCGCCCTTGACACCGACAACCGCCGCCACCGCTCCCGCAAAAACGCCCTTCCCGTACTTCATGAGTTCTGCCCTCCCCAGGCCCTAACCCTTCCCAAAGGGACGCAAGGTTTAAAGCGCGAGCGACCTAACTGACGAATGCCAGGTTATAGCTGCCGCCGCTCGCATCAGAAATTGAGGTGCCGCCGTTGACCGAGACACCAAGATCAGTCGAGTTGGAAACGACGCCACCATCGACCCCGACCGTGCCGACCGTGTCGCCCACACCGATGGCGTTTCCGGCGTTGCCGCCGCTGTTGATGTTGCCGAGAGAGGCGGCCCCACCGTTCGCGGACGAGGTCGCCACACCGCCATTACCGGCGCTGGCAACATCGGTCACGCTCTCGTCGGCGCCAAACCAATCACGAACAAAACCCATTCCAGAACCCCCTTCGACATGCTTGCTCGTGAACCGTTCCCTTGCGGATCCCGTGGCAGCATGCAGGTACGCCACCCGCCCCTTCGGTTCTGTCGCACGCTACCACTGATCCCAATGACTGTCAATGGCCGTGGCGCGTTTTTGCCCCTCAAGGGTACCCCCAGCGGGATTCGAACCCGCGATCTTCACCTTGAAAGGGTGACGTCCTAGGCCACTAGACTATGGGGGCTACATGCGTGAAGATACGGTCCATCCCGCGCTTCTGTCAATGGTCATGGAAGATCGGAGGTCGACGAAGAGGCGAGTCTCTTGCCGATTCGGGATCCGGCGGTCTAACCGGCTTCAACCGCACGATTTTCCCGGATCGCGCCGACCTATGAACAGAAGTCAATCTGGTGCATAATCTCCGCTGCACAACTTGGATTCGTTCCAAGGGAAGGAAAAACGACTGGTAAACAACATGCTTGCAGAAAATACGGAAACTGCGCTTGCTGCCGCTCCCGCAATGCGTGATAGCGCCCCTGACGCCAAATCCACAAAGGTTCGCGCACCAGATGACGCCGCGTCATCGCGCCGGGGCCGAAAGAAGGGAGGACGGCGCGTCGCGCCTCCGCGTTCCGTTTCCTCTTCTAGCCTGGTTGAACTCCCGACGGAGGTTGACGCCAACGGCGAGCCTGTCGTCTCCGCCAGCCAGGCGCTCATCGATCTTGAAATCCGCCGATCAATGCGCGAGGCGCGGCGCGCCCGAGATCAGCAATTGCAGCAACAGGTTCAGCAGCCAAAACGCGCGGATAGCGCCGGCCAATCGCCAGTATTGCAGGTCAACGAGGAGCAACGAGAAGGCCCGCGCCCAGGTGGCAATCCCAGTCCATCACTGGACGTCGATGCGGCCGCCGAAGCCCAAAACCCGAACGAGGAGTCGGGTTTGGGACAACATGAGACGCGGACAAGGCAACACGGCCATGGCAGCCGTGAAGCCGGAACGCAATCAAACCAGTTGAATCAGCACTTTGCGCTGATGACGCAGCAGCTGACCGCGGCCCATCGGGTCATCGGGCGCGTGGCCGCGGAGCGTGACGCCCTTCGCCAGCAGCTTGCCGATCTCCAGGGAATCCCGGTCGAGGACGTTGTCATCGCGACAACTGGAAACCCGGCCGAGGGAGACGCGGAACGTCGGCCACAGCCCGCCGAGGAAGCCGTGGTGGAGGAAACGCCATCGCTGATGGCGAAACTCAACTACTTCGGGGGCGAAGACGTCGCGCAAATGCGGCGACGCCGGCAATCGTTTGTCCTCACCCTGCTGGGCACCATCTTCCTCGGCGCAATCGTCGCCCGCCAGATCGGTTGGAGCATGCCGGAGGACATCTCAAGGGACAGCCTTGCCGCTCTGCCGGTTCTCGGCAACTTCATGTATGTCTTCCTGGCCGGGTGGATGCTCTTTCGCGTCATCAAGGTCAGCAGCAAGGGTGTCCGCTGGGTCTTCCCCTCGGAAGATCGCCGGCGACGACGTCGCTAGGTCCGCGGTCGCCACGCGCAACTCGGCGGGCCTGGCGCGGTCATCGCCTGAGTGCGAATGGTCTTTCGCGCTCGACCGCCAGCGCCGCATTCCACTGGGAAGTGCGGCCGCGTTGAGCGCGAACACAAGCACGACACACGTCATCCCGATGACCCCCAGCGCGGACAACGGCGGGATGCCCAGCCGCACCTGTGTCTCCTCCGCGCCGAGACCATCAACAATCGCCAGCGTTACGTTAGCGAACATCCCGGCCGGGGCGGCCACGATTTCACCAAGTGGTTGCCACACAAGCCCAGCCAATGCGGCAAGGGCCGCCAACGGCATGGCCATTGCGGTCAGGGGGGCGACCAACACGTTCGCCGGTATGCCAAGCAACGAGACAGTCCCGAAGATCGGCAGCAAGAACGGTAGCGTCGCGAGCTGTGCGGCGGTTGTCGCGGCCAGGGCGCCGGCCAATGGACCTAGTTGGCCGCGTTCCATCAGCGCGGGCAGGACAACGGCGATGGCCAGCGATGCGGCAACGGACAGCCGAAATCCCAGCGACTCGATTCGCGAAGGGTCGAGTAGGGCCATCAGCCCCGCGGCCACGACGATCAGCGTCACGAAGTCAGGCCTGCGGCCGAACACGAAGGCAAATATCGCCGCGGTAACAACGATGGCCGCGCGGATCGCTGGCGGCTGCAGCCCGGCTACCAGGGCATAAAACCAGATGCCGCCAACGGTCAATGCCTGCCAGGGCACGCGATGCCGGCCGAAGGTCGCGGCGCCAACTGTCGCGAAAATGCCAGCGACGAGTGCCAGATTTGACCCACTCACGGCAGTGAGATGCGTCGTCCCCGTGCGTTGGAAGGCATCTTCGCGCTCGGGCGAGAATCCGGCATCGTCCCCGGTGACGAGCCCAGTCAGGAGAATCCCCGCGTCGCCAGGAACTGACGACTGCAGCGTCATACCGAGCCGTCTTCGCAACTCGGCGATTTCACGGCCCATGCTCGAGTCGAATGAGAGGATCTTCACGTCGCTAGCGAAAGCGGATGCCTCGCAGTTGCGGCTGTTGAGGTATGCCCGCATTGGGGTCGATGCATCGATTGCCAGTTCGGCGTCTCCGTCCAACTCAA
Source organism: uncultured Sphaerobacteraceae bacterium (assembly GCA_964434995.1). Lineage (GTDB taxonomy): Bacteria > Chloroflexota > Chloroflexia > Thermomicrobiales > UBA6265 > JACCXM01. The sequence goes on along the minus strand of CAYSXO010000003.1, from coordinate 37,513 downwards.
GCTGATCACCAAGAGACACCTCGGGAATTGCGCTCGACGCAACGCAAAACCGCTCCGGGGCTGACTGCCGCGTCGTCGCATTATCACTGCCGATTTCCGAGACAACGAAGTGCTGGTAGTTTCTGGAGGAGATCGGCGCGTCAACGACAATGGCGTGCGCTGGGAGAACCAGATGTTCGCCAGCCGGAGGTGCGGGTTCGACGGTGGCGCCGCGCCCCATGCCGAGCAGACCGGCGACCACCGCGACAGCCAGCGGCGCGCCAGGCCGAATGGAGCGACGAAACGCTGCCATTCCCAGAATGACGCAGGCGATGGCGACGACGCCCGCCATCCCCAGCGCGACGCCGATGAGGGCGCCCACGCCGGCAGCAATTCCCATCATGGTCCCGTGGTCACCAGGGCTCGGAGTTGTTCGATCGTTCGGGTGGAAATTCCTCGGACGTGCACAAGGTCGTCAATCGAACGATACGGCCCGTTTGCGTCTCGAAAATCGACAATCCGCTGTGCCGTGACTTCGCCAATGCCTGGCAGGAGCTCGAGCTCCGCCACCGACGCCGTATTGATGTTGATCTGGGTATTGTCGTCAGTCTCTGCATCAATCTGTCGCTCGGCCGTCATGGTTGGCGTGCCGTACGATCCTGGGACGGCCGCGAAGATGACCACCTCTCCATCCCGTAGCCGGCGTGCCAGATTGATCGTCGAAAGGTCGGCCTCATCCGTCAATCCGCCTGCCGCCAGGGCCGCGTCCTGCAGGCGGGACTCGGGTGGGAGCTCGTAGATGCCAGGCGACGCGACCGCACCGCGCACCTCCACAACAATCGGCCAGAACCGCGCCGCGTCTTCGATCACTATCGGCGGCGCTGAGCGCTGATCGATCGCCCGAAAAATCGCGAACACTGCCGCCACAGCGGCGACGATGGCGATAACCGACAGACCAACGCGCGCCAGGTTCACCTGCAGCCCCCTGGTGATCCTCGACGCGACAAGGCCGCGAACCGCGCCAACCTCTCGGCCAGTAGCCCGAAATCGGCCGCTCCGCGTGGTAGGATTCGCGGTCCGCGCCCCTGGCTCCCGCGCGCACTACGCCGTTCCGCACCGTACCTACGCGGAGACCGATGACGCTTTCTCACCTGGTTGGCCAACTCGTTAGCGACCCCGGCATTGCCACGGCGATGGCGGCGCTCGAACACAACTCGATCACGATTCCTCATCTTCCCACAGCCGCGAAGGCTCCGCTGATTGCCGCGGCAGCAACGCGAAATGCGGGTCCCCTGCTCGTCGTCGTTTCTCGCGGCGACCGCGCCGAGACGATGGCGACCGCAATTGCCGAATATGTTCGGAATCGGCCTGTCTTGACCTGGCCAGCGCCCGAGGCACTGCCGTACGAGCAGCTCCCGTTTGACCTGCAAACCGCCACGGAACGGACGGCGCTGCTCGACTTGCTGGCCTCAACGGACGCGGGCCAAGATGCGCCGGTGCTGGTCACGCCCGTCCATGGACTCCTGCAGATCGTGCTGGCGCCCGATGAATTGCGGGCAATGGCGCGCACGGTCCGCGTCGGTGACCGTCTCGGCCAGAATGCGTTCCTGCAATGGGCACTGGAGAATGGGTTCGAGCTCACGCCGCAGGTTCACGAGCCGGGACAGGTCGCTCGCCGGGGCGGAATTGTCGACCTCTTTCCCCCGGCCGCGAA
>CAYSXO010000003.1:29769-35810 GCA_964434995.1 uncultured Sphaerobacteraceae bacterium | reverse complement strand
GGTTCGAATTGACTTCTTTGGCGATGAGGTCGAGACGATTCGGCCATTCGATCCGCATTCCCAACGGTCGAAGGATCAGGTCCGCGCGATCAGGCTCCTGCCGCCGGCGGAGTTGCCTCTGCACCGGCTTCGCGGGGCCGCTCGCGACCTCGCCGCGCTCGATCTGGAGTCACTCCGTCCAGAGGTGGCTTCCGAGTGGCGGCACGCGATCGACATGATGGCCGAGGGCCGCACACCGCCATCGCTCGACCTCCTTGCTCCGTATCTCACGGCACAGACCGCGACGCTCATCGATCACCTTGCGCCAGACTCCCTGACCGTAGTCGACGAGCCGGAAGCTGTCGAGCTGATCGCCACGCAGCTTGAGCGTCAGGCCCGGGAACTCCGAACGGCATTCGAGACGAATGGCGAGCTGCCCCGGGGCTTGCGCCGCCCGATTGCCACGTGGAAACGCGCACGATCAATCCTCGCCTCGAGGCGCGTCCTGTCGCTCGGGGGCAGCGAGGAGGCAGCGGAAGGGCGCGTCTATCCCGTGTCGATGAGCGAGCCGCCGCGGTTTGCCGGGCGACTCGGCGATCTCGTCGAGGCGGTCAGCCACCGCCTCCATGACGGGTGGAGCGTTTCAATCGCCACCGATCAGGTCGACCGCCTGATCGAGCTTTTCGAGGAGAAGGACGTCTTTCCTCGCCGAGACAGACGCCGGGATGCCACCGAGGCATCGCCGCCCCTCGCCCCGGGCACGCTCGAAGTTCGCGCCTCCGACCTTGAAAGCGGCTGGGCGGACACCGCCGCGCGGCTCCTCCTTCTGGCCGATCTCGAAGTTTTCGGCTTCAGCAAGCAAACGCGCCGGGCCCACCGCCGCAGGCATTCCGAGGCCGCGCCGCTCTCCGCCTCCCTGACCCCGGGCGATTATGTGGTCCATGTCGATTATGGTGTCGGGCAATTCCATGGACTCGTTCGCCTGGAAGAAGGTGGAGTGGAGCGCGAGTACCTCCAGGTCAACTATGCCAAAGGCGACCGACTCTTTGTTCCCGTCGATCAAACGGACCGCGTAGCGCGGTATTCGGGTGGCGGAATCGATCCAACGCTTACCCGCCTGGGCTCTGGCGATTGGCAACAGACGCGGCGGCGCGTGCGGCGCGCGGTGCGCGAAATGGCGTTCGAGCTAATTCAGCTCTATGCCAGCCGCGAGTCGTCCAGATCGCGGCCTCTGGGCCCCGATACCGTCTGGGACCACGAGTTGGCCTCATCCTTTCCCTACATGGAAACGCCTGACCAGCAGGCGGCCATTGATGCGGTCCGAGGCGGGCTCGAATCACATGAACCAATGGACCGGCTCGTAGTTGGCGATGTCGGATTTGGCAAGACTGAAGTGGCTCTGCGCGCGGCGTTCAAGGCGGTCAACGCCGGCAGGCAGGTGGCCGTTCTGGTCCCGACCACCGTGCTCGCGCTGCAGCACTTCACGACATTCAGCCAGCGGCTGGCAGCATTTCCGGTGCGCGTCGAGATGCTGTCGCGCCTGCGCACGAAGGCCGAGCAGCGGGATGTGCTCGCTGGTCTGGCGGACGGAAGCGTTGACATCGTCATCGGAACCCATCGGCTCGTGCAGAACGATGTCCGCTTCAAGGACCTTGGCCTCGTCGTTATTGATGAGGAGCAACGCTTCGGCGTTCGGCAGAAAGAGTTCCTGAAGAAGCTACGGACCGAGGTCGATGTCCTGACGATGAGTGCAACGCCGATCCCGCGCACGCTGCACATGGCGCTCGCCGGCATCCGGGACATCAGCATGATCGACACCGCGCCTCAGGCCCGGTTGCCGATCCGCACGTTTGTCACGCCCGCGCAGGATCAATTGATCCGGGAAGTCATCCTGCGTGAGATCGACCGTGGCGGGCAGGTCTATTTCGTCCACAACCGCGTTCACGACATCGACCGCCTGGCGCACCGGCTGCGACACCTCGTGCCGGAGGCCAGGTTTGGCGTCGGCCACGGCCAGATGGACGAGGAGGTCCTCGAGGAGATCATCCTCGGTTTTGTGCGGAAGGACTTCGACGTTCTCATCTCGACGACGATCATCGAATCGGGCATCGACATTCCGAACGTCAACACCATCATCATTGACAATGCCGACACCCTCGGCCTGACCCAGCTTTACCAACTTCGAGGCCGCGTTGGCCGCTCCACCAACCGCGCCTATGCCTATCTGCTCTACAAGCCGGACAAGGCGCTCTCTGAAGAAGCGCAAGAGCGGTTGGTTGCCATTCAGGAGGCGACCGAGCTTGGTTCCGGAATGCGGATCGCCATGCGCGACATGGAAATCCGGGGCGCGGGCAACATTCTTGGCGCCGAGCAGAGTGGGCACATTGCAGCGATCGGCTATGAGCTTTATATCCGCCTGCTCGCACAGGCGGTGGAGGAGATCCGTACCGGCGTGCCGCACCAGGAAGAGGGCCCGGTCATCCTCGATCTCCCGCTGTCGGCACTCATCCCGGCCGACTACATCGCGGATACGGAACTCCGGCTGGTCACTTACCGACGCATCGCGGCAATTCAGGATGAGGCGGGGCTCGTCGACATGCGGGACGAGCTGGAAGACCGCTTCGGCCTCATTCCGGACGAAGTCGAGCATCTTCTGGCACTGATCGCCCTGCGCACGCGGGTGCAGGCGCTCGGCATCGAATCGATCATCGAGCACGAGCGGGAAATCGTGATCAGGCCAGTCGAGACGGCTGGCCTGGAGCGCGGGTTGATCGGGCAACTCGGCCGGGCCGTTCGGCTGACCGCACACTCAATCCGGCTGCGCCTGCCTGACCTCGAGATGCCCTGGCGGCAAGCCATCGACATCATCATCGACGCGATCGAATCCGTCCGCCCCGCCGATGCCGTGACGGGCGCCCCGAAGCTCGTCGCGGCGCGCTAGCGGCCCAACGCTCAATCAGCGTGGCAGGGCCCCGGAAGCGCCGGTGTGCCAGCGACCACGTCGCGGATCGGCCCCGTGGCTGGCGCCGATCCGCGATCGTCAGGCACTTCACGGGCTGGCCCGCGCGGATGCCAGGTCAGTTTTCGGCGGAATGCTCCGAGCGGACGAACCCGCGCCTGGCAAGTTCCTCGAAGATCCGGCGCGCGTTCGCTTCCGGCGAAAACTCGACCGTATCGAGCGTAATCTCGGGATTCAGCGGCGTTTCGTAAGGGTCACTGATGCCGGTGAACTCCTTGATCTCGCCACGGCGCGCCTTGGCGTACATCCCCTTGACGTCACGCTCTTCGCAGACCTCGAGCGGCGTATCGACAAAGACCTCAATGAACTGGTCTTCGTCCATCATGGCTCGCACCGCATCTCGCGTCGCGCGATACGGCGAGACCGCCGCGCACATCACCGTGCCCCCATGGCGGACGATCTCGCTCGCCACAAACCCGATGCGGAGGATGTTGGCATCGCGGTCCTCGCGCGAGAACCCAAGACCCTTCGAGAGATGCGTCCGCACAACATCGCCATCGAGCTCGGTCACCTGGCGACCCGCTTCAAGCAGAAGTACCGAAAGCACTGCCGCCGTCGTCGATTTTCCAGAGCCGCTGAGGCCCGTGAGCCAGATGCAGAGCCCTTGGCGATGGCGCGGCGGATACGCCTCTGCCAGAATCTCCGCGGTTTCCGGCCGGGTGAACCACGACGGCAGGAGCCTTCCTTTGCCGAGATATTCCTCGCGCACCTGAGTGCCGGAAATCGTCGCCGTGCGCACCCCGGCAGGGATCTTGTCGGTCTCTTCGTAACGGTCTTCGTCGGGGAGATAGAGCAACTCCGAGAAGGGGACGACTTTCATTCCAATCTCGTCCCCGTACTCTTTCACCAGATCCTGAGCCTCATAGGGGCCGTAGAACGGCTTCCCGGTCGAGTCCTTGCCTGGGCCAGCGTGGTCGCGGCCGACCACGAAATGGTTTGCGCCATGGTTGCGCCGAATGATGGCGTGCCACAGCGCCTCGCGCGGGCCAGCCATGCGCATGGCCAACGGCAGGAGCGAGAGGACGATGCGATCCTGGTCGTAGTGATTCTGCGCCAGCGCCTTGTAGGTCCGAACCCGTGTGTAGTGATCGACGTCCCCCGGCTTGGTCATCCCCACGGCAGGATGCAGCAGCAGCACGCCGTCGACCACGGCCGTGGCTCGCTTGGTCAACTCCTCGTGGACCCGATGCAGCGGGTTTCGCGTCTGGAACGCGACCACATTCTGCCGGCCAGTGCGCTCGAGCACCTCGCGCACTTCGGCCGGCGTGCGCCGCAAGTCTTTGAAGTCATAGTGGCGCGGCCGCTGCAACATCCGAATCGGGCCGGAGGCATTCAGGCGTCCCCAACGACCCATTTCATTGACCAGCGGGTGCTTCGGGTCCGTGGAGCCAAGCAGGTTCCGCGCCAGATCGTCGGGATCCCAGGGGTACAACTCCTCGACCGTCATGATCGCCAACAGGTCGTTCATCGGGTCGCGCAGGGCGATGTCCGTGCCAACCATCAGGCCCGCCTCCTCGGAAACCGGGAGGGTGATCGGCATCGGGAAAAGCGTGCCATCGGCAAGGCGCATGTCGTCCAGGACACGCCGGTAGTCGGCTTCGCCCATGAACCGATCGAGCGGCGAGAACGCTCCCGTGCCGAGAAGCTCGAGATCGCAGACCGAGCGGGGTGAGATCTGCAGTGAGGGAAGCGTGCTGGCATAGGCTCGCGCTTCGGCCAGATCTTCCTCCGGAACCATGAGGTCGACGAGGCGACCACCATAAGGCGGAATCAGTGTGGTGGTCGCGGATGTGGATGACTGCAACGGAACCTCTCCTCCCGAGAATGGGGCTCGCGCTCCCTGCGCGGGCCGCTCAACCATGGCGATGCAGCTCGGCCAACTGCATAGCGTAACAGGACGCGGTCTATCGGAACATGGTTACTGCCGTCGTCAGGAGCAGCACCGCCAGCCCGGCCTGCAGCGGCCGCCTTGGCACCCAGGCGGCCAACCGGCTTCCGATGAGCGCTCCCGGAATCGAACCGATCAGGAGCTTTCCGGCCAGGGCCAGGTCAACATCGTTGAGAACGACGACATGCGCAATTGCCGCCGCGCCGACCAGCAGAAACGCGTGCGCCACGTCGGTCCCGACCAACTTCTCCGGCGTCAACGAGATGACGACCACCAGGAGGGCGATGATCAGGCTACCGCTACCGATCGAGGTCAGCCCAACCAGGAAGCCGCCGAGCGCCCCAATGGCGATCAGCCGGCCGACCGGATATTCGGCCGGATGGTCCGGCGCGGGCTCGGCGCCAGCCTGCATGCTTCGCCACATCTTGTGCAACATCAGCACTGCCGCGACAACCAGCATGACCCCGATGAGGCGCTCGAGAATGCCGTTGACCAGGGACGCATCGATTGAATGGAGAAAATAGAGGACGCCGACCGCAACAATCGTGGCGGGAATGCTGCCGATCGCCATGGCGCGCACGACGCGCATGTCGACCGTTCCCTGGCGCCAATGCTGCCATGCGCCCGCGAGCTTGGTGATTGATGAATACGCGAGGTCGGTGCCGATTGCCGCGGTTGCCGGCATTCCGAGCCCGAGCATCAGGAGCGGAGTCATCAGCACGCCGCCACCCATACCGGTCAGGCCAACGAGCGTGCCCACCACCAATCCGTAGACTGGCAGGAGCCAATCCGATCCCATAGGCTTCCCTCTGGGGAGGCCGCCTGCCCTTCCCTGGCTCGTCAGCGGCGCAATCGAGCATTCCCCACTAATTCGATTGCCTTACCAGAATGCCACAGGAGCGAGGGCAGTTTCAATCCCTTGCGGTGAAGGTTCTAGCTCCGCGAGGTTCGGGCGCTAGATCTGTTTGAGGATCGCTACGGTCGCACCATCGCCGCCCTGGTTTGCCGGCGCTGATTCGTACTTCGCCACGGCAGGATGCACGGTGAGCAGATCACGGACGACTTTGCGCAGGGCGCCAGTTCCTTTCCCGTGAATGATGCGCACGAATGGCATGCCCGAGCGGTAGGCGTTTTCCAGATACCCTTCCAACATGG
>CAYSXO010000003.1:22090-29759 GCA_964434995.1 uncultured Sphaerobacteraceae bacterium | reverse complement strand
CCAACATGGCCTCGATTTCGGCGGCGCGGTACCCCCGCAGATCGATCTCCAGATTTGGCGCGGGGCCAGCCGCCGGAATCGCGACCCGCCTGATTTCTTGCTCCTGTCGCACGCGGCCCAGGCGCTCGAGCTCTGCCAGCGGTTGCCGCATTTTGAGGGAGCCGAGCACGATGTCCGCGAATCCGTCGCTGACGGCAATCACCTCGCCTACTTGATCGAGCGGAATCACGCGCACGCGATCCCCGGCGGTCACCACTTTCTCGGCGTGCACGGGGACGATTGGCGCGAGCCGCTCTCGCCGAAACGTTCGCACCCGTTCGGATGCCCGATCCACCTCTCGTCGGCGTTCTTCAACGTGTTCGCGCGCGATGTGCAGCGAATCACGGTCGCGCTGCAGCCGTTTCAACGCCTCTCGCGCTTCAGCCAGGTCGGCCTCCGCCTCCTGCAGCGCCTCTGTTCGCGCCTCGCGGCGGATCCGCTCCGCCTCGGTCAACGCCCGCGCCGCCGTTCGCCGTAGCGCCTTCGCATCGTCTTCGGCGCTGCGCGCCCGTTCGAGCAGCGCGTCCGCATCTTCACGGCGCTGACGGATGTCCTGCAAGAGCGAATCGATGCGTTGATCGTCGGGGTCGAGCAGGCTCGATGCTTCGTCGAGGATTTCTCGGGGCATGCCGAGCCTGCCCGCGATCGCGAGCGCGTTCGAGCGGCCCGGAACTCCCACCATCAACCGATAGGTCGGCGCTAGTGTTGCCACGTCGAACTCGACGCTCGCGTTCTCCACGCCAGGAGTGGCGTAAGCGAACGCCTTCACCTCGGGATAGTGCGTGGTCGCGACCACCAGTGGCCCAAGTTCCAGAAGGCGGCCCACGATCGCGCGGGCCAGCGCCGACCCCTCTTGTGGATCGGTGCCAGCTCCCAGCTCGTCGAGGAGGACCAGGTCATTGGCGGTCACTTCCTGCAGCATCGCAATGACTGTCCGGATATGTCCGGAGAATGTCGACAAGCTTTGCGCGATGCTTTGCTCGTCGCCGATATCGATGAAGACGGCGGAAAAGACCGAGACGATCGACCTATCGTCGGCCGGTATATAGAGCCCCGTTTGGGCCATGACCGTCAGCAGGCCAATCGTCTTCAGGGCAACGGTCTTGCCACCGGTGTTCGGGCCGGTGATCAGGAGAACACGGAACGATTCACCGAGGTCGAGATCGATCGGCACGACCGTCGCCGGGTCGAGCAGCGGATGGCGGGCTCGGCGCAAGGAGATGCGATGCTGTCCATGGCCATGCGCGCCACTACCGCCCGTTTCCGCAAGCCGCGGCCGGTTGGCTCGCATGGCGAATGCGAGACGCGCCTTTGCCATCGCCAGGTCGAACGCCGCCGTGGCTTCAACCGAGCCGACGATCTCTTCCGCGTTCTCGCCCGTCCTGGCGCTCAGGCGGTCCAGAATGCGGTTGACTTCGTGCTGTTCCTCGATCTGCCGCTCCCGCCAGCGGTTGTTCAGCTCCACGACCTCCAGCGGCTCGACAAAGAGCGTCTGTCCGCTGGCAGACGTGTCGTGGACGACGCCGGGGAGCTGGCCGCGCGCGTCGGCGCGCACCGGGACCACATACCGGCCATCGCGCGTTGTGACGATCGAGTCCTGCAGGACCGATGCATACTTGCCGCCACTGACCAGCGAATTCAGCCGCTCCATCAGCCGGCTCTGCGCCACGCGAACTTCGCGGCGAATTCGGCCCAGATCGGGACTTGCCGTATCGAGAACGTCGCCGCGCGGGCCAATCGAGCGGCTGATGTCCGATTCGAGATTGGGCAATTCAACGAGGTGCTCGGCGAAGTCGAGCAGGTGGGGAAAGCGAGCCTCTACGTCCGGGAGGCGCAGGAAGCCGCGTCGCAGGTTTCGTACAGCGCCGAGCAGATCCAGGATCTGGAGCAGGTCCGCCGGTTGCAGCCGGGCGCCCTTCGCCGCCCGGCCGGCCAGGTCGCGCGCGTCCTTCGCGCCGCCGATGGTGACTTCGGGGAAATCGGTCAGAAGATCGACAGCCTCGGCCGTCACCTCCAGGAGATAGGCAACCGTCGCTGAATCGCCGCTTGGGCCAAGCTCACGGGCGCGCTCGGCGGCCACGCTGAAGCGGCATTGCTGAGCAAGGCGCTCCAGAATTTCAGGATACTCGAGTTTCGATAGAACATGTTCATGCACAGAGCGCAACCCTCGGGTGTCAGAACGCGGAAGACCAACGTGCCCGGCAGTGTACCGCCTGGGCCAATCGTCCCGGAACATCAGAAAAAGATTGACACGAACATGTGTTCGCTCTTATGATCGTAGCCATACACGACTCGCCCCTCGCTGGTGCGAGCGAGAGCGGCTCTAGAGGCCCGCGAACGGCAGCCGCAATCCAGGAGCGGACCATGAAAGACCTGTCCCGCAAGCAGCAGGCAATCTTTTCGTATATCGAGCGCTTCCTCGAAGAGAACGACTATCCCCCAACGATCCGCGATATCCAGGCGGAGCTTGGCATCTCCTCGACCAGCGTCGTCGATTACAACCTGAAGGCCCTTGAGGCCCGCGGCCTCATACGCCGCAATAGCAAGATTTCACGCGGAATCGAATTGGTGAATCGCGCCCCTGGGCGGCGCAATCTGGTTTCCATACCCGTCATTGGGCAGATTGCCGCCGGTTTGCCGATTCCGGTGCCGGGCGATCTGGAGGGGCTGGCCGGGTCTGACGCCGGAGAGTTCGTCGAGCTCGGTCCCGACCTGGTCCGCAACACGGGTCAGGGGCTTTTCGCCCTGCGCGTCAAGGGCCATTCGATGATCGATGCGCTGATCAACGATGGCGACGTGGTTGTCCTCAAGCAGCAGCAGACCTGCGAGAACGGGGACACGGTGGCGGTCTGGCTGAAGGATCAGAGCGAGACAACGCTGAAGAAGTTCTATCTCGAAGGGGATCGCGTCCGGCTCCAGCCAGCAAACATGACCATGGAACCCATCTACACCGCGGCGGAGAACGTCGAGGTTCAGGGGCGGCTCGTCACGGTCCTTCGTTCCATCGACTGACGCTGCCAATACCTGAGCTCCGCGCGGAAGTCCGCGCCCCGTTTGCCTGACCCAGGGCGCCGGGGCGTGCGGTTCGTCGTACAGTGCCTGCTGGGAATCGTCCTGGTTGCGATCCTCCGTGAACCCGGACGCTTCTACGCGACGTCTTGCGCGCCTGCTCGTTCACGTTGACCGGTGGCGGCCCCCATGATCACCCCTCCGGTCGCGTCCTCGCGCGGGATATCGGCCCCAATCCGGCCGCCTCGCATCACGAACACCTGATGACTCATGCCCAGGATTTCCGGGAGTTCGGAGGAGATCATCAGGACAGCCACGCTCAGGCTACGCACGAGCATCTGTGGTCGAACCCTGCATCCGACCCGATCCAGCCGTTCGGAGGACCGGCTCCAGACAGCGGGCCAATCGACGCGCCAAGGCATGCCATGTCTGGTCGGCAGATCACCAGGGAAACTGTTCTCGACCACGCTGAGCACGCCGGCCAGGCTCAGTTCCTGAGAGGTCGTACCGATCCCATGCTCCTGCGCTACGCGCGGGATTTCGATCATCAACTCCCGGCCATCCATCCGGAATGTCCCCTGGTCGGTCTTGTGCCCCCGGGCAGGATCATCAGCAGGGTCGACTTGCCAGCGCCGCTCTCGCCGCCCGCTGTACGAACCTCGCCTGGCAACGAGTCGAGTGAGATACGGTCGAGCGCATGAACGCCGGGAAAGCGTTTCGAGTCGGCAATCGCATCAAGCATCGGCGTGACGGCCCACCCAGTCAACGTCATCGCCTCCTGGTGCTAGACTGGAATGCCCGGGCCGCGATCATTGACTCGGCACTCGGAAATCCGCGTCCGCAAGGGGTCTATGCGTGGAAACGGCGATTCTCACCGGTCTCGGGCTCGCGGCGCCGGCGGGGCTGAACGCCTACATCCCACTGCTCGCACTGGCGCTCGCGGACCGGGCTACCGATCGGATCAATCTCGCGGCGCCCTACGACGCGCTCTCTTCGAACGTCGGCATCGCCATTCTCGTCATTCTGCTGACCATCGAAGTCGCTGTCGACAAGGTGCCGGGCATCGATCACATTAACGACATCGTGCAGTCATTCATCCGGCCAGCCGCTGGCGCGATTGTGGCGCTGGCCAGCACCAGCGGCATCGTGTCGATCAGTCCGGCCATCATGGTGCTTCTCGGGGTCGTCCTCGCGGGGTCCGTGAACGCGGTCAAGATCACCACGCGGCCGGCAGTCACCGTCGGCACGGCCGGCATTCTCAATCCTTTCGTCAGCATGGGTGAAGACGGAATCGCGGCATTGGCGTCGATCATTGCAATCTTCGTCCCCGTGCTGGTCATCCTCGTCCTCGCTATCTTTGCGCTATCTTCTATCCTTCTGGTACGACGATTCCGTCGCTCGCGAGCGGGCAGCGAATCGGCATGACGCCGTTGCCGTGTAATCCGCGCGAGCCCTACTGACCGGCTTCCAGGCCGAGAGACGAGCATGTCCAGCGTTCAGATCAAGGACTATTACGAAACGCTCGGTGTGCCGCGCACGGCCAGCGAGAAAGAGATTCGCTCGGCGTACCGCAAGCTGGCGCGGCAGCATCATCCCGATCTCAACCCCGGTGACAAGAGCGCCGAAGACCGCTTCAAGGAGATCAACGAGGCGCACGAGGTCCTCATTGATGCGGACAAGCGCAAGCTCTACGACCGCTTCGGGGAAGACTGGCAGCGTTACCGCGATGCAGGCTTCACCGGCGACGAGCAGTTCACCGCGCCTGGTCCCGGCGCGCGCGGCGGCCGCGGCGCGACGTTCGACCCCAACGATTTCAGCCGCTGGTATTCCAGCCAGGGCGGCGACGGCGACTACACGTTCTACACGACCGACCCCGGAGACGAGTCGCACTCCGACTTTTTCGAGACCCTCTTCGGGTCGCGGGGTGGCTCGCCGTTCGACCGCTTTGGCGGGTTTGGCAGCGGCTTCAGCTCGGCCCGCACGCGCGCGCCACGCGCTCAGCGCGGAGAAGATGCCGAGGTCCCGGTCGAGATTTCGTTCGACGAGGCCTTTCGCGGCGCCAAACGGCAGGTTCAGCTCCAGGTCTCCGAGCCGTGTCCCACATGCGGCGGCACGGGCGAGGTGCGCGGCCAGATTTGCCCGACGTGCGATGGGACCGGCGTCGTCCGCCGGACCAAGACGCTCGAGGTCTCGATTCCGGCCGGCATTGCCTCCGGCAAGCGGGTTCGCATGGCGGGACAGGGCGGCCCAGGCTTGAACGGAGGGCCCCCGGGCGATGTCAACATGGTCGTCACCGTGAGGCCCGATCCCCGGTTTGAACGCGACGGCGACAATCTCAAGACAGAGGTTGACATTCCCGTGACCACCGCGGTTCTGGGCGGCGAGGTCGAGGTGCCGACGCCCACGGGCCGCGTCGCCTTGAAGATTCCGGCCGAAACGCAAAGCGGGCGCAGCTTCCGGCTGCGCGGCCAGGGGATGCCGAGACTGAAAGGCCGGCAGGGGGAACGCGGCGACCTGATGGCACGGGCTCGCATCGTGACCCCGACGCACCTGTCTAATCGCGAGCGCGCGCTCTATGAAGAGCTTCGCGCGCTCCGCGAGGAGAAATCGTCCTGATGAATCGTCAAGATAGAGCCGGTATGATCCGCGTCTCTCTCGCGGACTGGATCGATGCGGACGAATCGAGCGCGGAGCCCCGGCACGCCATCTCCGTGGTCGCCGCCCGGTCAGGCGTAGGGCGGGCGACCCTTCTCCGCTATGAAGAGTGGGGCCTGTTGGAACCGGTGCGATCGGGACGACGACGTCTGTACTCTGAGGCAGACATCGAACAGATTCTGCTCGTCCGGCGCCTCGTCGACGATCTTGGCATCAATCTGGCCGGCGCCGCGGCGGTCTTGCACCTGCGGCAACAGGTCATCGCGCTTCAGCGGGACATCCAGGCGCTCAAGGACAGGAACGACCAGTAGCTTCGCCGCTCGATAAGCATCTCGTTCATCGCGGCACATGGAAAGGACGCGGCATGCCCGCCACGATTGTCATGGGAGGTCAATGGGGAGACGAGGGGAAAGGCAAACTGACCGACAGCCTCGCGGCCACCGCGGACATCGTCGTTCGCGCCAATGGCGGCGCCAATGCCGGCCACACCGTCAAGACTGATCAGGGCGTCTTCAAGCTCCACCTGATTCCTTCCGGCATCCTCAACCCGGACTGTCTCTGTATCGTCGGCGCCGGGGTCGTCATTGACCCCAGGCTCGTCATAGCCGAGATGGACCGTTTGACCGAGCGCGGCATCTCGCTCGCGAACCTGCGCATTTCGGAACGTGCCCATGTGGTCCTTCCCTATCATCCAGTTCTGGATCAACTGGAAGAGAGCTCCCGCCTCGAAGGCTCTATTGGCACGACGTTGCGCGGCAATGGGCCAGCCTACAGCGACAAGGTTGCCCGTCGCGGCATCCGTATGACGGAGTTGATCGATCCCACCGCGCTACGTTATCGGCTGGGGCGCGAGCTGCCGCGCTGGAACCGAATCCTGTCCGGCGTCTACGGCGCGGACCCGTACAAGCTCGACGCGCTGCTGGCCGAGTTGGATGCCTACGGCGAGCGCCTTCGCCCCTTCGTGCACTCCACGGAGCCCGTCGTTGGCGATGCCCTCGCGGCCGGCAAGACGATCGTCGTCGAGTGCGCGCAGGGCGCGATGCTCGACATTGACTATGGTACGTACCCGTTCGTGACCTCCTCGTCGACGTCCGCGGCAGGGGCCTGCCAGGGCGCCGGGGTTCCTCCAACCAGCGTCGAGCGCGTCCTGGGTGTCTTCAAGGCGTATTCAACGCGGGTCGGCGCTGGCCCGCTCCCAACAGAGCTGCAGGACGAAACAGGGCAGCGCATTCGCGAGCGAGGCAATGAATATGGTACGACCACCGGCCGGCCACGCCGCACGGGCTGGTTTGACGCCGTGGCAGCACGCCATGTGGTGCGCCTCAACGGCGTTTCCGATGTCGCGCTGACCCTGCTCGACGTCTTCGATGTATTCGAAACGGTCAATGTCTGCGTTGCCTATGAACTCCATGGGCGGCTCATCGACAACGTCCCGGCACGCGCGGAAGATCTGGCCCAGGTGGTTCCCGTCTACGAGACCCTGCCCGGATGGCAACAGGAAACAGTTTCCGCCCGGGAAGAGGAAGATCTGCCCGAGCGCGCCCTTGCCTACATCCGCTTCATCGAACAGCAAATCGGTGCTCCGGTTTCCCTCGTCGGCGTCGGCCCTGGCCGCGAGCAACTCGTCGACGTCACGTTGCCGGCGGAAACCCTGGTTGGCGCCAAGGCATGACAAGGCCCAAGTCAACCGGCCGAACGTGCTGAAGGGAAGCGAGGAGATGAAATGACGGGCGAGGAAGCCGGACGGATTCTCGAAGCGGCAGACATCATGCGCATCCTGCCGCATCGCCACCCGTTTCTTCTGGTCGACCGTGTCATCGAACTCGAGCCACCTCATCGCGCCGTCGGCATCAAGCAGGTGACGGCGAACGAGCCGCACTTTCAGGGGCATTTTTCTGGCTACCCGGTCATGCCCGGCGTGATGATCGTCGAGGCAATGGCCCAGGTCGGCGGAGTGGCCGTGCTC
>CAYSXO010000003.1:0-22080 GCA_964434995.1 uncultured Sphaerobacteraceae bacterium | reverse complement strand
CAAGCTGGCGCTCTTCGCCGGAATCGACAAGGTGCGCTTCAAGCGCCAGGTCAAGCCGGGTGACACGCTGCGCATCGAGGTCGAGTTGGCACAGATTCGGCGAGGGATCGGCATGGGAGCCGGTTCAGCGACGGTTGACGGCGAACTCGCCTGCCGCGGTGAGATCATGTTCGCGCTGGTCGACAAGCCAGAGTCGCTGAAGTAGGCACGACGAACGTTGGCGGGCCGCCGTGACGCGAGGGAAAGACCGCGGCGGCTGAGCCACCACATCGTGGCGAGTCATGCCGCTGCCAGGAACCTCGCCAGCGACATGACTCGTCACGATGCCTCTAACGTAGACTTCACTGGTACGATGGCGTTCACGTGAGTGGAGATCGGCATCGCATGACATCGTCCGGTCGCGTGATCGGTTGGATTCTCATCGTCGCCGGCGCCGTAATTGGGGTGCTGGTCTCGATCTGGCTGCTGTCTGGACTCGGCGAAGGAACGCTGCGCGGCTCCGGCGCGGTCTTCGGCCTGCTCTTTGCGTTTCTGATCCTGGTCGCGCCGCTGGTCGGTGGCGGCATCTTCTTCCTGACACGCGGGCGCGCCGAAGAAGCGGCGACCGCTGGAGCGCGCCGCCAACGCCGCCTTCTCGACATGGTTGCGACCCGTGGCCAGCTTTCGATCATCGACATCGCCGCGGAGCTGGGCATGACGCGCGAGCAAATTGAAAGCGACCTGTACGACTTGGTCGGTCTTGGGCTCTTCACGGGCTATGTCGACTGGCGCAAGGGCGTCCTTCACTCCGTCGAGGCCGCCCAGCTGCAGGGCCGGCAAACCTGCCCCAACTGCGGCGGCGAACTCGAACTGGCCGGCAAGGGGCTGATCAGGTGTCCATACTGCGGCGCCGAGATCTTCCTCGGACCGGAGGGCGCGCTGGAGCTCGCGGGCACGCCAGCCCGCGCGGTGTCCGCGGGAGGGAACTCACGGTGACCGAGCGTCCAGAAGAGGTCTGGGTGGCGCGAGCGAGAGAGTTGCTCAACCGGATCCCCGGCTATGAAGGGTATCGCCTGAAAGAGGCGAGGCGCGACGGCGACCGTCGCGTAAGAGCCGCGGTTGCCGATGCCTACGTGGCCGAACTGGCGCGGGTGGAGCGGATTGGCCGCGACCTGGCGAATCAGCGCAAACTTGGCGAGATCGGCACGGTCGAACGAGCCAGCCAGACCATCCGGCATTTCATTGACCGCGTGCGCACCATGACGCCCGGATATGGCGGCATCTTTGGCGACCGCGACATCGACGGGGTCGCGCTGGACCAACTTCGACTCTTTGACGAGGGACTGATGCTCGGGGTCGACGAGCTGAAACCGGCCATCGACGCCCTGGAAGCCGCGGCCGCGGCAGGCCAGCCTCTCGATCCGGCGGCGAGCGCTATCGCGGCAGCGGTCGAGCGGCAGCTCTTGCGCCTCAACACCCGGCAGAACGTCATCGAATCAGGAAGAGCCGTCAGCGGCGAGAGCGCGCTTGCGGCCCTACGGCCACTCTCCGAGATCACGCCGGTTGCGGCCTACTACGCACGGCCAGGCGATGCCATTTCCATTCTCGGGGACGATTTTCTCGTCGACTCGCGGATCACGGTCGATGGGCGGCCGAAGTCCTTTGTTGTCCTGCGCATCCGCCGTGATCCAGAGGAATGGCTCATGGTCAGCAGGGAGCCGGGCGACCCCATCCTGCGCCTGCAGCCGGCCGAACCGGCAGAACATGGCCTGTCAATTGCGGGGCGCGCGATGCGCCAGAGCGGCGCGGGCGCGGGCGATGGAGAAATCGTCAGCGAGCGCGGTTCGAACGGGCTCCGCGCCGTGCGGTACGCTCTGCTCGAGGATCTCGCTGAATCCAACGTGCGTGGCCTCGTCGTGGACTGGGACGGTGAACGCCAGGCATTTCTGGGTCAACCAACCGAACCACTCGATATCGAGGTATTCCGGCGGGAAGAATCCGCTGGCT
This sequence comes from uncultured Sphaerobacteraceae bacterium, assembly GCA_964434995.1. Taxonomy (GTDB): domain Bacteria; phylum Chloroflexota; class Chloroflexia; order Thermomicrobiales; family UBA6265; genus JACCXM01. The sequence goes on along the minus strand of CAYSXO010000003.1, from coordinate 20,094 downwards.
AGCGCGCCGCCACGCGGCGGGGCAGGGAAAGAGGGAGGACACGGCATGGCGGGGATGATGGACAGGTTGACGCGGTTGATTCGGGCCAACATCAACGATCTGATCGACCAGGCCGAAGACCCGGAAAAGATGATCGATCAGATCCTCCGCGAGATGCACGAGAACATCGTCGGCGCCCGCGCTCAGGTAGCGGCCATGATCGCCCAGGAGAAGGAGCTCGAGCTCGACGTCGCCGAAACCCGGAAACTGGCCAGCGAATGGGGCCGCAAGGCCGAACGGGCCGTGACTGCCGGCAAGGACGATCTGGCGCGCGAGGCCCTGCGCCGCAGGCGCGACAATGAAGAGAACTCGTCGATCTACGCCGAGCAGTTGGCCGTGCAGACCCAGGCGGTCTCCAAGCTCAAGGAGCAATTGCGCCAGCTTGAAGCGAAGTACCAGACGACGCTCGGCGCGCGAGACGCGCTTGTGGCCCGGCAGCGCCGCGCCAAGGCCCAGCGCCAGGTGGCAGAAGCGGTGGTCGTCTTTACCCCACTTGACCCCTCCTCGGAGCTGGAGCGGATGGAGCGCAAAATCCGCAGCGAAGAAGCGCACGCGATGGCCGCGCTAGAGGTTGGCGAGGACAGCTTCGACGCGCAGTTTCGGGCGCTCGAAAGCGAATCGGACGTCGAGGATGAGCTGGAAGCCTTGAAGCGGGCGCTGGGGACCGGCAGCGGCGCGGCGAGTCTGCAATCTGGCAAATAACCCCTCGTTGGGTGGCGTCATCCACGAGGTGGGGAGAGCCACATGGCTATCATCGACATCATCGAGCATCCGAACGAACGCTCGGATGAGCTGGTTTTCCGGGAGCCTCAACAGGGTTCCGGTCAATTCAAGTTCGGATCGCAGCTCATTGTTCGCGAGGGTCAGGCGGCAGTCTTCTTTCGCGATGGCAAGGCGCTCGACGTCTTCGGTCCTGGCCGCCATACCCTTTCAACGAACAATCTGCCCCTGCTGTCCGGGCTTACCGGGCTCGCCTTTGGCGGAAGGACGCCCTTCACCGCCGAGGTCTACTTTGTGTCCACGCGCGAGTTCCCCGATCTACGATGGGGAACCGCGCAGCCCGTTGTCTTCCGCGACAACGACTTCGGCATGGTTCGGCTGCGCGCGTTCGGTACATATGCCATCCGCATCGCCGACCCGCAACTCTTCGTACAGCAGGTTGTCGGCTCGCGCGGCGCATACACCACCGGATTGATCGAGGACTACTTGCGCGGCATCATCGTCAACGAGTTCAACGATCTTCTGGGCGCCGTGCATACCTCGTTGCTTGACCTGCCCGGCCAGTCGGCCGAGATCGCGGCGGCGATGCGGAATGCGCTCGCCGACGACTTCCGCCGCCTCGGTCTTGATCTGATCAGCTTTCAGGTCGTCGCCATCACGCCGCCCGAAGAGGTCCAGCGGCGGATCGATGAGCGGACGGGGATGGCCGTTCTTGGCGATCCGAAGGAGTATCTCCAGTTCGAAACGGCCAAGTCGCTTGGCGGTGACGATGAGGCGCGGGCGCTGAACCCGGCCCAGACAGGGCTCGAGCTTGGCGCGGGGCTGGGCCTTGGACAGGCAATGGCGGAAACAATCCGCGAAACGATCGCCCGGCCCGCGCGTCAAGAAGAGAGGGCCATGGTGGAGTGCCCTCAGTGCCACGCCTCGGTGCCAGCCGATTCGCGGTTCTGCTCGAATTGCGGCAAGCAACTCCGGCCATAACCGCGAACGTGACGGATGGGAAGGCTGCGGCATGGCCTGGAATCGGGCCTCCGGCCAGCAAGACGAAGGGAAGGAACATGGGAACCTCAACGATTCAGCGCGTGTCGTTCGCCCTGGCGGCCGCCACGCTGCTCCTGGCCGGCAGCTCACTATCCGCCGCGGCCCAGGAGAATCTCGGCGCGGCGGTGACCGTCGGAGGCGGCGGCGTGAGTGGCGTCGCGGGCGGCGAGACGGTCATCATGGCCCCCGGAGTGACGATCAGCGGCGGCGATGTGACGAACGCGACCGGGATCGGGGTTCTTGCTGGCGGAGGCTCGTCGATCGGCGCCAGCACTGGTGGCGATGACTCGGCGGCGGTTGTTGAATAGATGACTCCATGTGCATTTGCGCGAACGCACGCTGGCGCGCTGGCTTTCGCTCTCGTCGCCGGTTCATTCGTCATCGTCAGTGCTATCGACCCAGGCCAGAGCCGCAACGCCGAGGCGCAGACTGAATCGTCCGTCACGGCGATCCAGACGCCACCGCCGGTGCCCGGCATCGACTACGAGGCCGCACTCACCGAAGCGGCGCCCGTGGCCTCTCCTGTAGCGGTTGCGGATGCGGATTCTGCCGCTCCAGATGATGTGCAGGCGGGGGAGACCACGCTTGCTGAAGATAACGGTGGTTATTCCACCAGCCTTGGCGGATCGGATGTCGCGGTCGCGAGCGAGGGTGGATCGCACCAGGTTGACGGGCCCAAGCGGCGGCTCGATCGGCTGCCGAAACCCGAACCTCGGCCCTGACGAACGAATCGCTACGAATGAACGGGGCCGGCGGCGCGCGCTGCCGGCCCCGTTCATTCGTTTCGCGCCAGCAGGCGGTCGGACACGAGAAAATCCGCGTCCGTACGCGGATTTTCGCCCACCAGACGCGGCAAAGTGTGGTACACTTATGTCAGTTTTGCTACTGATGCTCACACTACACTAGGGGACATCGCTCGTGGAAATTGGGAACGTCCGGCTGGCCAGTCTCGAAACCGAAATGCGCCAGTCCTACCTCGACTACGCCATGAGCGTGATCGTGCAGCGCGCATTGCCAGACGCGCGCGACGGTCTCAAGCCCGTCCACCGGCGCGTACTGTACGCAATGGCGGAAATGGGCATGCGCTCCACGACCCGGTACCGCAAGAGCGCCGGCGTCGTGGGCGAAGTCCTCAAGAACTACCACCCCCACAGCGATGCCTCGGTCTATGACACGCTGGTGCGCATGGCGCAGGACTTCAACCTCCGATATCCGCTTGTCGACGGCCAGGGCAACTTTGGGTCGGTCGATGGCGATGGCGCGGCCAGCATGCGCTATACGGAAGCGCGGCTGACGGCAATTTCGGACGAGTTGCTGGCCGATCTCGACAAGAACACCGTCGATTTTCAACCAAACTACGATGCCTCGACCGAGGAGCCGCGCGTTCTGCCCGCTCGACTGCCCAACTTGCTGGTCAATGGCAGCGCCGGCATCGCCGTCGGCATGGCGACGAATGTTCCACCGCACAACCTCAACGAAATCTGCGACGCCATCGTGCTGCTGATCGACAATCCCGACGCAACGGTCGAAGACCTGATGGAGATCGTCACCGGTCCAGATTTCCCGACTGGGGGCGCCATTCTCGGCCGAGAGGGCATCAAGGCGGCCTATGCCACCGGGCGTGGCCGGATCGTGATCCGCGCCAAGGCGTTCGTTGAGGAAGCCGCGCGCGGTGGGCGATATCAGATCGTTGTGACCGAGCTGCCCTATCAGGTCAACAAGGCGGTCCTGCTGGAGCGCATTGCCGATCAGGTCCGTGAGGGTAAGCTCGACGGCATCAGCGACCTGCGCGATGAATCAGACCGCACCGGCATGCGCGCCATCATCGAACTGAAGCGCGATGCGCAGCCGATGAAGGTGCTGAACAACCTCTTCAAGCACACCCAGCTCCAGGCAAGCTTCGGCGTCAACATGCTCGCGCTGGTCGAGCGCGGCACTCAGCCTCGGCTCCTGACGCTCAAGCGGGCGCTGCAGGAGTACATCGGCCATCGCCAGGAGGTCATTACCCGCCGCACCGAGTTCGAGCTGGACCGGGCCAGACGACGCGCTCATGTCCTCGAAGGGCTCAAGATCGCACTCGATCACATCGATGAGGTGATCTCGACCATTCGGGCTTCGCGTACGACCGAGTCGGCGCGCACGAACTTGATGAAGAAGTTCTCGCTGACGGAGGTTCAGGCCAGCGCGATCCTTGATATGCGCCTGGCCCGTCTGGCTGGCCTGGAACGCAAGAAGATCGAGGATGAGCTGAAGGAGGTTCTGGCCGAAATCACGCGCCTGGAAACCCTCCTCGGCGATCCCAAGCTGATTCTTGGCATCGTGCGCGAGGACATGGAGTCGCTGAAGGCCAAATATGGTGACGAGCGCCGAACGCGCATTCAGGATATCTCCGGGGTCCTCTCGGAGGAGGATTTGATTCCCGAGGTCGATGTTCTCGTCACCCTGACCAATCGCGGCTATGTCAAGCGCAGCTCAGACGAGCTCTTCGGCGCGCAGGGCCGGGGCGGCAAGGGGAAGACCGGCCTCAAGATGCGTGAGGAGGACGGCGTCCAGCACATCCTCGCCGCCAACAGCCACGATTGGCTGCTGGTCTTTACCAACCGCGGCAGGGTCTACCAGCTCAAGGTTCATGAGCTGCCCGACGCCGGCCGCACCGCCAAGGGTGTTCCGATCGTCAATCTGATCAACATGCAACCGGACGAGACGGTCACCACCCTGATGAAGGTGCGCGACTACGAGGACGGCCACTACCTCTTCTTCACGACCAGGCTGGGCCGCGTCAAGCGGACGGAGCTCACCCAGTTCCGCTCGGTTCGCTCGTCAGGGTTGATTGCCATCGGCATCGACCCCGAGGATGAGCTGGCCTGGGTTCGCATGACCAGCGGCGAAGACGACGTGATGCTCGTCAGCCACGGCGGGCAGGCGGTCCGCTTCCGCGAGTCAGCCGTGAGGCCAATGGGCCGGCCAGCCGCGGGGGTCATCGGAATACGGCTCGATACCGGAGACAGGGTCATTGCCTCCGAAGCGGTGGTCCCAGGCAAGGATTTGCTCGTGGTCTCCGAAAAGGGGCTCGGTAAGCGCACGAGCACCGACCACTTCATCACCAAAGGCCGCGCTGGCAAGGGTGTAACCGCCATGAAACTGACCGAACGGACGGGACGAATCATCGGCGCCAGCATGGTCGACGACGATGACGACCTGATGCTCATGAGCACGTCTGGCAAGGTCATCCGTCTCCACATCAACCAGATTCCGACCATCGGCCGGCAAACCCAGGGCGTTACCTTGATGAAGTTCGACGCCGATGAGCTGGTGGCAACAATGGCCATCGTCGAAGAAAAGGACGATGAGCCAAACGGCAATCTGCCGAGCCTCAATGGCCGCGAAGGAAGCGGGAAAGACTGAGCCTGCCTGAGGGGGCGGCTTCGGGCGTCATGCGCCTTTGGGTCATCCCGAGGAGCGAGGGATCGCGGACTCAGGCCGCGTACTGACGCGGAGAGCGCGCGATTCCTTGCACGCCACGCTGAGAACGTCGCTGGCATGCCACGGCGGTACGCGGGAACGGTTTTCAGGCCGTGGCGGCGCGGCCGCGCGGCAAGACATACCTGGACCGCTCCGCTCTTGCCACCCGCTGTCGCTACGAGTGACTTCGCCGGCGAGCGCCTCGTTCCGGGGCGCTCGCCAGCTTTGGACCGCCCGATGCCTCTTCGACGGTTTGCACGAATCGGCGGCTGAAAAGCGCGCCGAGCGGCGCGATCACGGTCAGGAGCACGGTCAACGCCAGGACCAACGCCGCACTGACGGGAACGATGATGCCTCCATCATGCCCGATCACCGGCCCTCGCCCCAGCACCCAGAGAAGAATGAACTGGGCTCCCAAGGCAACCCCACCAGCAATTGGTCGCCACTGTGGGGATGAGATCAAGCCCAGAAAGATCGCCACACCACCGACAAGGCTCGATTCAGCCAGCATGAATAGGGCCGACGTCTCTTCTAGTGACCCTGCCGCGCCCATCGTCGCCGGGACAAGAAGCGCCGCCGGCAAGAAGAGGAGCGCGGCATCCCCAGGTGACTCACCCGCCTGATAGATGGCATAGAGCCAGGTGCCGATCAGGATGACGCACGACGCCAGCGTGAGCCAGAGCAGAGGCCCGGCGGAGCCTCGGGAAATGGCGACAAACGGCACCCGTGAAGCGGCCGCCTGCAGGGCCACAATGGGCATGAGCACGAGCACCGCGCCGATCTGCAAGTGAAAGTAGGGTCGGGCCCCCGGCCGGTCCAGCAGCATTGTCAGTCCAACGCCAATCACCAGCGCCAGCAGGACAATCCCGATGCGCACCGGCGCCGGATCCAGTGGCAAATGGACGAGATCCGCGGCGCCCACTCCAGCAACGAGGGCGGTCATGAAGGCTGGCGCCGACCGCCACGCCGCCCTGCCAATTGCCAGACGGGCGTCCTGCGCGGCCTCCGAAGCCCGTTTCGCGCCGGTTCTCGGCGCGACAGATCGCTGGGGCGCCCGAGGCGTCGTCATGCCGCTACGGCTTCGCGATTCGTTGATGCTCCCTCGCTCGCGCGTATCAGTCCTCCCTGACTCGCAACGATGCAATTGGAACCAGCGTGGCGCTCCTGTTGCGAAAAGAGGCGACCGACTCGATGCCGCAGAGCGTCAGCATGTCGAGCGTCGTTTCCAATCCCGCGCCAACGGTCTGCGCCGCGTGCGAATCGGTTCCCGTGGTGATGATGGTTCCACCCTGCTCGGCATACCAGCGCACGATCGCTCCACCAGGCATGCTCGCTCGAGGCGTCTGCCGCAACCCTGACGTATTGATCTCAAACCCGACTCCACTGCCAATCATCTTGTCAAAGATGGGCGCAAGCCGTTCGCGGTACCGCGCCGGGTCATAGTCGCGATGCGTTTTTGGCGCGTACCGCTTTGGCAGATCGAGGTGACCAATCGAATCGAACCAGCCCGTCTCGACAGCCCGTTCGACCTGATCGAGATACGGCAGGAATACGTCGTCGAGCGTCCGCCCGGCAAAGTAATCAGGGAAGATCATCGAGCCATCGCTGAAGTAGTGGACCGATCCGATCACGAAGTCAAACTGATCCCCATAGTTTTCGATGAACCTGGAGACTTCGTCCGTGGTGCTGTCGTTGTAGTCGACCTCCATGCCCCGCAGAACGGTCAACTGGCCGGCGAACCGCTCGCGCACCGTTTCCAGTTCGCGGAGATAGTCATCGGGCCGGTAGTACCCAAAGCCGAGATCGGCGGGAACATGATCGACATGATCCGTAATGGCAATTTCGGTCACCCCGGCCGCAATTGCCGCCCGGCATGAATCCTCCATCGGGATGGTGCAATCCACTGAATACGTGCTGTGTACGTGATAGTCAAACACGTGAACCTCGACCTTGATCGTGTTCGCGAATTCGCCGCCGACGAGCACTATAGCAACCCTTGCGGGCCGCGCGGAAATCGATTCTCGCGTTGCTACAATCGTCCGGTTGCTTGGGAAACTCCAGAGGTTCGCCAACCGTGGACGCCTTAACCGCCTGGGAAGAGATTCTCACGGCGCTTGGGATTCAAGAGCCCACACCACCGGACACCATGCGAACGGTCGTCAGGACCGCCGTCATCGCACTGGTTACGCTTTGGCTCGGGGGCTGGGCGCAGAAGCGCATTCGCCTCGAGGCACGCAAGCGCAACGCGTACGCCGACGCGGTTTCGCTGATGAGCCGAGCGGTCGCTCTGGTGATCTATGTCATCGGCGGCGCAATCATCCTGGCCACCCTCGGCGTGGACCCATCGGTCATCACCACCATTCTGGCCGCCGCCACGCTCGGCAGCACCATTGCCATGCAGGATGTTGCCCGCGGCTTCATCAACGGGCTTTACATTTTCGTTGAACGCCCATACAAGATCGGGGACAGCGTCCGCGTTGGCGACGTTGAAGGCCGGGTGGAGGAGATCGGCATTCGCACGACGCGGGTTCGCGCGGAAACTGGCGAGCGAGTCATCGTACCCAATTCGCTTGTCTTCACGAGCGCGGTTGAGAAACAGTCGACCGGGCAACTCGACCGCAAGCAGTTTCATGTAGCAGGCATCAAGGAAGATATCCTGACCATCTCCAGCAAAGTCTCAAAGGCGTTGAAGGGCACGGCCCATGTGTCCGTTCGCGGGCCAATCGTCGACGTTGTCTCCGCGGGTCCCGAGGGTGCGACCGCCGTCGTGACCGTGGAGTACGATCTTGGCCATCGCATCGACGACGTCATCATCAGCAAGTTGCACGCCGCGTTTCCCGAGGCGACGGTTACCTCCGGGGCGACAGGAAACGACGCATGACGTCGGATCAACGCATTCCACGGATTGGCGTCTTTGGGGGCACCTTCGATCCCGTCCACGCCGGCCACCTTCATATCGCCGATCAGCTCCGAAAGGCGCTGGCGCTTGACCGCATCATTTGGGTGCCCGCCGGTCGCCCGCCGCACAAGCGCGGACAGATCGTGAGCGGCGATGCCGACCGGCTGGCCATGCTCGAGCTTGCGCTCTCCGGATCACCGAACGATGAGATCAGCACGTTGGAGATCGAACGCGCTGGCCCGTCCTATACGGCGGATACGCTGGAGCAGCTCCAGCAAGCGTTGGCCCCGGCATCGCTGGTCTTCATGTTGGGAGAGGACTCGCTGCGCGACTTTCCAACCTGGCGCGACCCGGAGCGCATTCTCCGCGCCGCCGAGCTCGCGGTCGCGGGGAGGCCCGGCATCGAGACCAACGTCGAGGAGCTGGCGCGAGCGCTTCCCGGCCTGCAGGATCGACTAACGCTGGCGCCTCTGGATGAGCTTCCGATCTCGTCGTCAGAGATTCGGCGCCGGGTTGCCAGCGGAGAGTCCATTGCCGGCCTCGTGCCCCCAGCGGTCGCGGACTACATCGCCAGGAGGGGCCTGTATCACGCAGGACCCCGTGGGACCGAAGACCCCGAATTCGACAGCGCGCACGTCAGGCGGACGGCGAATACGAGCGCACCATAAGACCACGTCGCCCTCTCCCCATGGCGCGCATCGCGAAACGATCTCTGCCGGCAGGCAGCACGGGTGGAGCCTAGATCAACGCGCGCTCCCGAGAAACTTCATCGATCGCCAGCGCCGCCACCCGCACCGTCTCGTCGATGTCAGCCCTGGTGGCAATCAGCGGAGGCGCCATTTCGAGCGCGGTCCCAATTGGGCTCGCGATCACGCCATGGTCGTACATCCGATTCACGATCGCCCGCACCGTATCGTCCTCAAACGGCGTGCGCGATTCCCTGTCGGCGGCAAAGTCGATGGCGAGCCACATGCCAAGTCCGCGCACCTGGCCGACGATGGGATGAGGATCGAGGAACTCGTGCAACGCATCGAGCATGTAGGCGCCGTTCTCTCGTGCTTTTTCGATCAGTCCGTCCCGCTCCTTGATGGCGATTACCGTGTTTGCGGCAGCCGCCGCGCCGGCGTGGCCGCTGAACGTATGGACATGCCGGAAAATGGGCAGCGCATCAATGAGCTCTGGCCGCGCGATTGCCGCGCCCATCGGCATGTATCCGGCGGTGAGCGCCTTGGCCACGGTCATGATGTCCGGACTGATGCCGAAGGTATCGCTGGCAAACCAGGCCCCGGTCCGGCCAAACCCGGTGATCACCTCATCAACAATCAGGAGGACGCCATAGCGGTCGCAAATCTCGCGCACGCGGGCGAAATAGTCGCTGGTCGGGACCTGCACCCCGTTCGCCTGCATGACCGGCTCGGCAATGAAGGCCGCCACATAGTCTGGCCCCTCGTGCTGAATCTGCCGCTCGAGGTAGTCGGCGCAGAAGTGGAAATACGCCTCTTCTTCCATGCCGAACGGATTGCGGTAGCGGCTCGGGCCGGGGATCAGCGAATAGCCGGGTACGCCTGGCTCCGAGATGTGCCGCGTGCCGAGCCAGTCCGTGGCGCCGATCGCGCCCATGGTCGCGCCGTGGTAGGCATTCCAGCGTGAGATGATCTTCGTCGCTCGCGGCTTGCCGGAGTGGGCGTGAAACTGCTTGGCGATCTTGATCGCCGCCTCGACCGCCTCTGACCCATCATTGACGAAGACGATTTTCGAAAGACCCTCCGGGGCGAGGTCCGCGATCTTGTCGGCCAGGGCGATCGTTGGCGGCGCGAGGTTGTTAACGGTGCCGACATAATGCAGTTCGGCGAGCTGTCTGCCGACAGCCGCGGCGATCTCCGCGTTGCCATACCCCAGGGAGTTCGCGCGCGTATGCGAGCTCATCATGTCGAGAAATTCCCGGCCCTCGCTATCCCGCAGACGAACGCCGTCGCCGCCGACGTAGATGCGTGGACCTTCGCGCTTGACTTCGTCGACCTGGGCCAGGGGAAAGATGCAGTGCTCCAGCGCAATCGCGCTCAGCTCCTCTGTCTCGATCGCGCCCGGAGTGTTCGCCACGATCAGGTCCTTTCATGCCCATGCAGCTGCCGCCAACTCGTTGCTCGCGTGTACGAGGGATCGTGCCGTGCGGCCGCGGTTTCGTCAACACGCAAGAAGTCGCAGGAGACGACACCGGGGCACGATCGCCCGTGCCCCGATGCTCAACCTGTCCGACGACCCCGATTCGCGATCGCCGGCAACAGAAGGCTACGACTCCGGCGTCGCCGCCGCGATGTCCTCCGCTGGCGCGGGCGCCTCAGGATTGCCCGTCGGCGCCACGGTCGCCCCATCGGGCGCCTGATCGGCAGAGACGAGCATCCAGAGCGAGCCGACCGGATTCGGAGCCGTCTGCCCGTATCCACATTCGCACGAGGTGAAGTAGATGTTGCCCGCTTCATCTTCGCCCGCGCCCGTGACGAAGAGGCTCGTGTCGAGCAGCTCTTCCATCTGCCAGGAGCCATCCTCGCCCGGCGCGATGCCCCAGACACGGCCAGAGACGTAGTCGGAGACGAAGTAGATCCCTTCCAGAGATGGATAGGCGTCACCGCGGTAGACATGACCGCCGATCACCGTTGAGCCGCCGGACGGGTCATGTGGGTACTCGGCAACCGGCAGGATACCCACCTTCGGGCAATCCGGGTTCATGCTATCCGGGAAGCAGTGCGACCCTTGCAGGAACTTCCAACCGTAGTTGAAGCCACCCATGCTGCTGGCTGGCTCGTAGTCGACCTCTTCCCAGAAGTTCTGGCCGACGTCGCCGATCCAGAGGTCGCCGGTGTCGCGGTCGAACGAAAACCGGCACGGGTTGCGAATGCCGAACGCCCAGATTTCCGGGGCCGCGTATGGGTGGTAGCGCGCGAAGTCATCCTCGGTCAGGCCGAAGAGGTCGAGGATCTGATCGCCTCCGGTAAACGGATTGTCAGCCGGAATGGCATAGCCCTTGCCGATCTTCTCGCGCCCGGTCCCGCCGGTGTTGACGGTCGTGGTGCGTGGCGATCCCGCCATCGCCGCCGCGGCCGCTGACGCCTCTTCTGGCGTCGCCTGTGGCATCCCCTTGCCACAGGGCGGCAGGCCGAGCGCCGGATTCACGTCGATCCGCAGCATCTTGCCGAGGTGGGTCGTCAGGTCCTGCCCTGCATCGAGCGGGTCGCCCTCGAGACCGCCGTCGCCATGACCGATGTACAGACAGCCGTCCGGCCCGAACTCGATGTCGCCGCCAATATGGTTCGGATACGGCTGAGCGCGGAAGCTGATGACCTCGGCGCTGTCCGGGTCTGCAACATTCGGATCGTCAGAAACATGGAACTGCAGCGTCAAGACATCGCCGCTCCGCAGGACGTCCGTGTAGTTGATGTAAAAGATGCCGTTCTGCGCGTAGTTCGGGTGAAACGCCATCCCGAGCAGCCCTTGCTCGAGAAACGCGGACATGGTCCAACCAGTCCAATCAAGGAACGGCTTCTCGAGGAGCGTGCCGTCAGACTCAACAATGCGAATCTTGCCGCCGCGCTCGAGAACGAAGATCCGCCCCGTGCCGTCGTTCGGCGCGGCAACGTTGACCGGCTCGGCCAGATCGCCACTGACCTCGACAAGCTGAACTTGAGGATCACCGGGAAGATCTCCTCCCGGCAGCGCCACATCGGCGGGATAGAAGGCATATTGCCCCGGTAATGGGGAGCCAGCGTTTGGGGCTTCGGGAGCCGACGTGTCCTGCGCGGCAACGCCCGCGAAGCCCGAGACGAGCAACATGACAACTGCTGCCATGGAGACAATCCGACGCAATCGTTGCATTGGTTCTCCCTTCACTCGTGGCCATGCGTGGCCATGCCAGGCGCCGTGAACCGAGGCTCGGGAGCGGCCGGTTCTCGTTACTCCCCCATTCCGGCTCGCGCCCGCGAACGGGCATTGTATCGCCGTGAAATGGCACGTCGAAAGTGCGACATCGTGCATGGGCTACCGATTCAGATGCTGAACCGAGCGCGCGGTTCGCCCTGCCATTGTCGCCAACTCCCAAAGGCGCTCGCCGTCGGCAGCAAGTTCACCATGACGCGCTTGTCGTGCCGGCGGCGTAGAATGCACCGGGTAGATGGCATGCGGGCGCGACCGCTAGCGTTCCAGCGTCACCCGACCTATACTCCCCGCCGCCGCCCATCGGCCGCATGTTATGTCGGCTTGCTTCGCGTGGGGACGATTTCGTCCCAAGCGTCCCTGGAGATCGCGGTTTGCGCAACCGAACCTGGCTCACCTTGGCACTTATCATCGTCCTGGCAATCGCCGCGACGTGGGTCGCGCTGCCTGGCTCGAGCTTCGATATCGGGGGGTTCCGCGCCGGCCATCCCATTCGCGAAGGACTCGATCTCCAGGGCGGGCTGCAGGTCGTACTCCAGGCCGAGCCGGTCGCCGGTCAGACCCTCGACAGCGAGACGTTGGAAGGCACGCGGCAGACACTGGAACGCCGAATCAATGGTCTTGGCGTCAGCGAGCCGCTGATCCAGACCCGCGGCAGCAACCAGATCATAATCGAGCTGCCTGGGGTCGAGGACCCGCGGGAAGCGATCGAGATCATGCAGCAGACAGCGCTGCTCGAGATCATCGACCCCATGGGACAATATTTGCCGCCAGGCATGGTGGTCAACACGTCGCTCGGCCCCGCGCCTGAAAACGTCGCGTCATTGGAGGCGACACCCCAGGCAACTCCGATGTCCGGCGCGGCCGCGACGCCAGTCGCGGGATCGTCTGAACCCATTGGCCCGGTCTATGAGACGATCATCAGCGGCGCGGACCTGAAGGACGCATATGTCACGACTGGCTCGACCGGCCTGAATCAGGTCGTTGGATTCGAGTTGCAGGGCGATGCCTCGAGCCGCTTCTTTCAATACACGAGCAACCATCTTGGGGAGCCGATGTCGATCGTCATCGACAAGACCGTGCTCTCGTCGCCGCAGATCAATGGCGCGATCTCATCCCAGGGCGTGATCGAGGGCGTACCCCCAGACGAAGTCGAAAGCATGGTGATTCAGCTCAAAGCTGGCGCGCTGGCGGTACCCCTCGAGGTCGTACAAAGCCGGACTGTCGGCCCGACGCTCGGTCAGGACTCAATCGACAAGAGCATCTTCGCCGGCATTGTTGGCTTGGGCATCGTCTGCCTGTTCATGATCCTCTACTACCATCTGCCCGGCCTTGTTTCCGTCATCGCTCTGCTCGTTTATACCGCCATCGTCTTTGCCATCTTCAAGCTTGTGCCCGTCACTCTGACGTTGGCCGGGATCGCCGGCGTCATTCTCTCAATCGGAATGGCCGTCGATGCCAATGTCCTCATCTTCTCTCGCACGAAGGAAGAAGTGCGCATGGGGCGGCCGCTGGGCCAAGCAGTTGAGCTGGGGTTCACTCACGCATGGCCCTCGATTCGCGACTCGAACATCACCACACTCATCACCACGTTCATTCTTTATCTCTTCGGCAGCTATACGGGCACCTCGATCATCACCGGTTTCGCCCTAACCCTTTTCATCGGTGTGGCGGTCAGCCTCTTCACCGCCATCACGGTGACGAGAACGCTACTCCGCGTCCTCGTCGCCGCGGGCCTGACAGATGAGCGCCTCTGGTTTGGCGCGCGGATGGCCAGCGTTACGCCGCCAGTAGAGCCCGCGCGGTAGCCGGAAATCGGTCTTGAGGGGTACAGAACGTGGAGCATCTGGCAAGCAAACGAAACCTCTGGTTCACTATCTCGCTCATCATCATCATCCCTGGCCTGATTTCCCTGATGTTCTCGGGACTCAAGCTGGGCATCGACTTCACCGGCGGCACGCTCTGGGAAATTCGGTTCGAGCAACCAACGACCTCGGCTCAAATCGAAACGGCGCTGCGAGACGCGGGCATCGAGCACGCGATCGTGCAGCGTTCGGGCCCGGCGTCTGAGGAGACCTATCTGATCAGAATTCCTGAGGTTCGCGAGGGTTCGGCAGAGAAAGCCGCCATCGTGGCCGCGCTCAACGCCACGGCCGGGCCATTCACCGAGCTTGAGTTCTCAACGGTAGGCGGAGCCGTCTCGACTCAGATTCGCAATCGGGCCATCATCGCGGTGGCGATCGCCGCCGTCGGCATTCTGCTCTACATGGCCTACGCATTTCGCAACACCCAGAATCCGCTGCTCTATGGCAGCTCGGCACTGGTGGCCATGCTCCATGACGTTCTCATCGTTATCGGCGTCTTCTCCATCCTTGGATTGCTCTTCAATGTGCAGATCGACGCGCTATTCATCACAGCCCTGCTCACGGTGATTGGCTTCAGTGTCCATGACACGATCGTCGTCTTCGACCGCATCCGTGAGAACCTGGCGCTCCACCCGGAAGACTCCTTCGAAGAGATCGTCAATTACTCGATTTCCCAGACGCTCGTACGGTCACTCAATACGTCGATGACGGTGATTTTTACGCTGCTGGCGCTCGTCCTCTTTGGCGGCGGTTCGACGCGCATGTTTGTGCTCGCCCTGCTGATCGGTATCATCAGCGGCACCTATTCGTCGATCTTCAACGCCAGCCAGATTCTCGTTGCCTGGCAAAATGGGGAAATCCAGAGTCTCTTCCGGCGCATTACCCGCCGCCAGCCAAGCTCACCGGCCCACGTGGGCTGACGCCGCTTGTCGCCAGTCAGGCCACCAACCTGGTCAAGCTTCTCCCAAACGGCCGTGAGACGACGTGGCCTCGTGGTAAACTCGGCTTTCGCGTGTGGCTCAGTGATGCGGCGTTCGCGCGTTCAGAACGCGCCTGGTCCGCTAGTCCGCGCATGGGCGAATGCCCACGCGCGGCTGTGGCGTACGCCTCGCTGGATTGGCCGGCGTGTGTGGGGAAGGATCTTTCGCGCCAAGCGTGCCGAAAGGTTTAGAGGAGGGGGTCTTGGAACCTCGGGAGCTTTACTCGCTGCCGGTGGCCTGGCGGCCATTGTCTTCGCGATCTGGCTTGCCAGGGACGTCCTCTCCCGCGATTCCGGCACGCCCGCGATGCAGGATATCGCCAACCGCATCTACATTGGCGCCGTGGCGTTCCTACGCCGCCAGTACTCGACAATCGCGATACTGGCCATCGTCATCGCCGTGGTGATCGGCCTCGTGGTCGGGTTCTTCGAGACCGAACACCAGATGACGAGAGGCTTGATCACCTCGATCGCCTTCCTCTTCGGCGCGCTCCTCTCGGGCATTTCCGGCTACATCGGCATGTACATCGCGGTGCGCTCCAATAGCCGCACCGCCTCGGCCGCCCGGCGCAGTCTCGGCGAGGCGCTGACCGTCGCACTGCGCGGCGGCGCGGTTTCCGGCTTTCTTGTCGTCGCCCTGGGCCTCCTGGGCGTCCTTATCGTCTATTGGGCAGTCTTCCCACTGGTCGACGGCGTCTTCCCGCCCGAAGCGGAAACGCCGTTCTGGATCGTCGGCTTTGCCTTTGGCGCGTCGTTCGTGGCCCTCTTTGCCCAGCTTGGGGGCGGCATCTACACCAAGGCCGCCGATGTTGGCGCCGACCTCGTCGGCAAGGTCGAGGCTGGCATTCCGGAGGATGATCCGCGTAACCCAGCCGTGATCGCCGACCTCGTTGGTGACAACGTCGGGGACTGCGCCGGACGCGGCGCGGACATCTTCGAATCGTCGGTCGCCGAGATGATCGGCGCCATGATCCTCGGCGCGACCCTGTTCACCGCCGCCATGGGCGCCCAGAACCCCCAGGCGCTCAGCTACGTCTTCTTCCCACTGGTCCTCGGTGCGCTCGGCCTGATCGCCTCGATGGTCGGCATTCTCGCGGTCCGGCCGCCGGAGACGCCGACGGACCCGATGATGGAGCTGAACAAGGGGTTCTACGTCACCGCCGGGCTGAGCGTCGTTGGCATGGCCATCGCCGCATTCTGGATGCTTCCGTTTGGCCGCGTTGAGTATCTCCTCTGCGGCCTGGTCGGCATCATTACCGCCTTTGTCTTCGTCTGGATCACCCAGTACTACACCAGCGGCCGCTATCGCCCGGTCAAGGAGATCATGGAGGCGTCGCGCACCGGCCCGGCGACCAACATCATCTCCGGCATTTCCGTCGGCTTCGAGACGACAGGCGCGGCCGCTGTCACCATTGCCATCGCCCTCCTGACCTCGTACTTCATCGGTGACCGGGTGCATGGCGCGTTCCCGGTCGATACCGGATTCGTCCGCTCGTCCGGTATTTACGGCACCGCCGTCGCCACCATGGGCATGCTCATGTCCGCTGCCTACATTCTGGCGATGGATACCTTCGGCCCGGTGACTGACAACGCGGGCGGCATCGTTGAAATGAGCAACCAGCCGGAGAGCGTGCGCGACACAACCGACGCACTCGACTCGGCGGGCAATACGACCAAGGCGCTCACCAAGGGCTATGCCATTGGCACCGCGGCACTCGCGGCCTTCCTCCTCTTCTCCGCGTATCTGCAGGAGGTGGCCCGATTCGGTGGCGAGGCCATTCAGTCCCAGGTCGTCGACCTCGCCAACCCGCGCGTCTTCGTCGGCGGGCTCATTGGCGCGGCTCTCGTCTTCGTCTTCGCCTCACTGGCGATGCGGGCCGTCGGCCGCGCGGCAGGAGCCATGATCGAGGAAGTTCGGCGCCAGTTCCGCAATGATCCCGGCATCATGGCCGGCACCTCGACGCCAAACTACACCTCGTGTGTCGATATCGCCGTTCGCGCGTCGCTGCGGGAGATGATTGCTCCTGGACTGCTCGCGGTCATCGTGCCGATCCTGGTCGGCATCACGCTGCGCTGGGAGGGCGCCGCCGGGATGCTGATGATCGGCACCATCGCCGGTATCCTCGTCGCCAACGTTCTCAACAATGGCGGCGGCGCCTGGGACAATGCCAAGAAGATGATCGAGGCCGGGCTCCTCAAGGACGCCGATGGCAAGGTGATGGGCAAGGGCACGGACGCGCACGCCGCCTCGGTCGTCGGCGACACCGTCGGCGATCCCTGGAAGGACACCGCGGGCCCGTCAATCCACGTCCTGATCAAGTTGATGGCCACCATCACATTGGTGATGGCGTCGCTTTTCATCTGATGCATTTCCGGCAATGGGCCGCCCGTGCTCCGTTCGCGGGCGGCCCATTCGCGCGCTCCCATGGTGACCACCAGTGAAGCCCGACTCGCCCCGGCGCATTGCGATCATTGGCGGCGGCATTACTGGCTTGACCGCGGCTTTTCGTCTGGCCCAGGCTGGGCATCAGGTCACGCTTTGGGAACGAGGCCAGCAGCTCGGCGGTCAGGCAAACGCGTTTCCGGTCGCCGGCACGTACCTTGAGCGCTTTTACCACCATCTCTTCCAGAGTGACCGCGAGATTGCAGCTCTGGCCGAAGAGATCGGTATCGGCGACCGGTTGGTCTGGCTCCCGTCAAACGTTGGCTACTTCGCCGAAGGCCGAATCTGGCCGCTCGATGGCGCGCTCGATCTGCTGCGGCTTGGGTTCCTGCCTTTTCATGACCGTCTTCGCGTCGGACTCGTCACGGCCTATCTGCAGCGAGTCCGCGATTGGAATCGATTCGAGACGATAACGGCAGACGCCTGGTTGCGCCGGGCGCTGGGCGAACGCGCCTACGACCGAACCTTCGGCGCGCAGCTTCGCGCCAAGTTTGGCCGCTACCACGACCAGGTCGCGATGGTCTGGTTCTGGGGAAAGATCTGGCTGCGCACCACGTCCCGCCGTTCCCCACTCGAGGGAGAACGCCTTGGCTATTTTCTCGGCAGCTTCAATGTGCTGATCGACGCCCTGGCGGATGCCGCGCGCGCGGCCGGCGCGACGCTCGTTTCAGGCGACGGCCCCTCGGAGCTCCGGCAACGAGAAGCTGGCGGTTGGGATATCGTCCTGGAGAATGAGGCCGTCCCGGTCGACGCCGTGATCGCCACCACCCCGTCCCCCGTTCTGGCGCGACTGGTGAAAAACCTCCCCGAGGCATACCGGCAGAAGCTTGGCGGCCTGGGGTATGAAGCGGCAGTCGTCGTCTTGCTCCAACTTTCGCGTCCACTCACGAACATCTACTGGCTGAACGTGGCGGATGATGACCTCCCCTTCACGGGGATCATCGAGCACACCAACTTCATCTCGCCGGAAGCGTATGGTGGGAAGCGGTTCGTCTACCTTTCGAAGTATCTCGAACCGGACCACCCGTATTTCACTCTGCCGGATGATGAGCTGATCGAGGCCTACATCCCCCACTTGCAGCGGGTAAATCCCAAGTTCAGGCGGGACTGGATCGAAGATCAGTGGGTTTTTCGGGAACGCTCCGCGCAACCGATCATCCCGCTCAACTACAGCCAGAGAATTCCGGACCACCGCACGGGCCTGCCGGGACTCTATCTGGCAAACACGACGCAAATTTACCCGGAAGATCGGGGAACCAACTACAGTGTTCGCCAACCAGATCGCGGCGCTCGTGCACGACGATCTGGCCCTCGGGCACAACTCGGTCTGATCGCGAATGGCAACAGCCTTGGACGCTCCCCGGCTCGAGCTGATTGATATCCGTTCGTCCTATGTCGAACAGGGACAAAGCCTGGTCGCGCTCGACGGGGTCAGCCTCCAGGTGGCCGCGAACGAGTTCGTCGCCCTGGTTGGCCCTTCCGGCTCGGGCAAGAGCACACTGCTTGACATCGTCGCGGGTCTCTCCGACCCCGATCGCGGTTCGGTGCTGCTCAATGGAGCGGTCACCACGGGCCGCGACCGACTGGGCCGGAGCGCTTACATGCAGCAACGGGACCTGCTCCTTCCCTGGCGCACGACAATCGGCAACGCCGCGCTCGGCCTGGAAGCATCCGGGCTTGCCCGAGGTGACGCGGAACGCCGGGCGGCCGAGGAGCTTGCTCGCTTCGGGCTCGAGGGATTCGGCAATGCCTTCCCTACCCAGCTCTCTGGCGGGATGCGGCAACGGACGGCCTTCCTGCGAACGGTGCTGCCTCACAAGGAGATGATCCTCTTCGACGAGCCGTTCGGCGCGCTGGACGCGCTGACTCGCGCCGATCTGCAGATGTGGCTGGCCGCGCTCTGGGAGGATGAGCAGAGCGCCGTGCTCCTGGTGACGCACGATGTCGAGGAAGCGATCTTTCTGGCCGACCGGGTGATTGTTCTGACACCACGCCCTGGCCGGGTCGCGCAGGAGATGCAGGTTTCACTCCCCCGGCCCCGCACCCGCGAGATGATCGCCTGGCCGGAATTCCTCGGCGATCGGGCTGCACTGCTGTCGGCGCTCGGCCTGCTCGCGGCTCCAACGCGATGACCACTCAAGCGCATGGGGCGATTCGGTACGGCTGGCTCGCCCCCGCGGCGCTCGTCGCGTCGATACTCGCCATTTGGGAGATCGCGGTTCGCGCCACCGGAACGCCCACCTGGCTGCTTCCGGCCCCGAGCGACGTTGCCCGCTCGCTGGTGGACGACCGCGACATACTGCTGCCGAATGCCCTGGTCACGCTCTCCGAAGTCCTCGTCGGGTTCGCGCTCGCCCTCGTCGCGGGCGTTTCGCTTGGCATCGCGCTCTACCGTTTCGCCACGCTCGATCGGGTTCTGTATCCGATCGTCATTGCCAGCCAGACGGTCCCCATTCCGGCCATCGCGCCACTTCTGCTCGTCTGGTTCGGCTACGGCCTGCTGCCAAAGGTCCTGGTGACGGCGCTTGTCGGGTTCTTCCCAATCGTCGTCAACACGGTCGAGGGCCTTCGTTCAACCGACCGCGACGTGGTCAACCTGTTGCGCTCGTTCGGTGCAACGCCAGGAATGGTCTTCCGGTTGGCGGAGTTTCCGTCCAGCCTCCCCTATGTTTTCACGGGCGCCAGAATCGCCGTGGCCATCTGCGTGATCGGCGCGATC
>CAYSXO010000002.1:31782-56804 GCA_964434995.1 uncultured Sphaerobacteraceae bacterium | reverse complement strand
CCCGCGCGGCGAGGTTGAGGCGCGTACGCAGCCAGACCAGGAACGCCAGAAACCAGAGGGCCAGCCCCGCCGCGATGCTGAGTGCATCGTCAGAGAGCGCCTGACTTGAGTCGGCTCCCAGGATCGCGCCGAGCGCCCCGGCCAGCCCCACGGCCAGCCCAATTCGCCAGGCGATGTTCCCCTCTCGATAGTGCGAGATCGCGCCGGAGAGGGTTACAAAGAGCATTGCCAGCATGGCCGTGCCGATGGCCGTGTGCACGGGCACGCCGAATAGCGCCGTCTGGATCGCGACCGCGAAACCAGCGCCTCCCGCCCCGATGAATCCGATGACCAATCCAATGACAAGGGTGACTGCCGCGAGTTCGGCAATAATGCGAAGATTCTCGAGACTCAGGCTCAACGGGTGCGAGGTTCGTGAACGACGCCTCGTGTTTCGATGGCTCCGAATGGCGCGGAATACGTCGGATCAACCGGTGGCCGGAGCCACGGGGACACAACCTTCCGCCAGGCGATGAAGAGCAGGATCAGGGGAATGACGATCACCGCCGCCATGGCGAGGCGCACAAATGCGCCGACGATGCCATTGAAAAACCAGCCCAGCATGACGCCAAGCAGAATGCCGGCGATGAATCCATAGCTGCCCCACTGCACGCGGCCGGACGAAATTCGGTTCTCCAAGCGCTGATGGTCCATCTCGACTCCCGTGCTGACAGCGATACCTCGCCAGAGCACCGTTTAGTTTCTCTGGGCGCAAGGGTACCGCAGCGCCGCTCCGCTGACGTTCATCTTTCGTGCCTGCCTCACATTGACCGGGCTCGCGCGTTTCAGAATCGGCGGCAGTGCTTCGCGCGCTGGGGCTGCATGGACGCGCGTGGAGTATTCTCCGTCGGCTCCGGCGCTTGACGCGCTGGTTGTGGAGGACTTGTGTCACTTTCTTACGACCTCGATGAACAACTGGAAGCCGCCGAAGCAATAGCGGCGCCAGGTGTCCTCGCGGAATACGAACCCCAGCCGGCAAGTGTGCCGCCTGAACCGATGACCCAGCGCCGGGTGCTGAACCTGGCAACGCCTATTATCGGTGAGAACCTGTTGCAGACTGCCGTTGGGGCCGTCGACACGTTCATGGTGGCACGCCTTGGCGCGTACGCTGTCGCGGGAGTCGGCACAGGATTCGAGATCGTCTTCTTCATCATCTCGATCCTCTCCGCCATCGACATCGGGGCGACCGTGCTCGTCTCTCAGGCGATCGGCGCGGGCGATAGCCATCGCGCCAACCATCTGGCGCGCCAGGCAATCGTCTGGGGCCTGCTCCTCGCGGCGCCAGTCTCGATCATCATGTACTTCGCCGCCCCAACGATCGTCAGCCTCTTTGGCACCGAGCCAGACGTCGCTTCTGCGGCAACGATCTACATGGAGATCATTTCGGCAACGGCCGTCGCCCTCTTTCTCTCCTTCGTTTGCGGGGCGGTTCTGCGAGGAGCTGGGGACAGCCGCACGCCTCTGGCCGCCGCCGCCATCGCGAACGTCATCAACATCGCGGTTTCCTATGTGCTCATTTTTGGAACCTTCGGCTTCCCTGCGCTCGGCGTCGCGGGAAGCGCCTGGGGCGCCGCAATTGGCCGCGGCGTCGGCGCGGTGTTCATGCTCTGCGCCATGGTCTTCGCGAACAAGAAGATTTCGCTACGGGGATCGTGGGGCTGGACGCCACGCATCACAATCGCCAAAGAGCTTTTCACCCTGGGTATCCCAGCTGCATTCGAACAGATGCTCACGTCCGGCGCATTCATGGTGCTCGTCGCCGTCGTGGCGCTGATTGGCACCCCGGCATTGGCCGCGCAACAGATCGCGTTCACCTCGTTTTCGATGGCGTTCCTTCCCGGTATTGCCTTCTCGATCGCGGCGACCGCCCTGGTCGGTCAGAGCTTCGGGGCGCGCATCCCCAGCGATGCTCGCAAGGCGTGGTTGATCAGCCTGCGCTGGGCACTGATCTGGATGGGGACAGGCGCGGTTCTCGTCTACATCCTGGCCGAGCGGTTGATGGGCGTCTTCTCCTCGGAAGTCGCGGTCATCTCCGAAGGGGTCCAAGCGCTTCACGCGCTCAGCTTCGCGCTGCCCTTCTGGGCCATCTGGTTCGTCAGCAGCGGCAGCTTGCGGGGTAGCGGAGACACGCGCACGCCCCTCATCGTCGGCGCGGCAACAATCTGGCTGTCCGTTTTCCTGGCCTGGATCGGCGTTCGCTGGCTCGACGCGGGTATGACCTGGGTCTGGTCGGCCTTCGTGATCACCTCGGCGCCCGCATCGTTCCTCATGGTCTGGATCGTTCGCTCACGTTTCTCTGAGTTCGAGCAGGGCCGCCGCCAACTGCCCACCGCGGCGCTTGCCATGGGGCACTAGCGGTCGGCCCAATCTGACAGGGTGCGTGGTTGGCGACGCGATGGGCGGTGATCACCGGCTGCGCCGTGCCCGGACACCGTGTGGCTCCGGCTACCACCAGCCATAAGGAACATTGCGCCGGGGATTGAGCACTGGGTAGCGTCGCTGCTCGCCGAGGTACTCCATGCGGCCGATGAGGGCCTCGACTTCCGATGCGTCGAGCACGCTGCCGAGGACGTCGCGCAACTCGCCCGATCGCCCATGAAGCGTCGCGAGTTCGGCCAGGAGGGCCGGGGAGATCGGCTCTCCGACGAACTGCCAGAGGGCAGTACGCAGCTTCCAGTCAGTATTGAATGTCAGGCCGTGATCGATGCCCCAGACCTTCCCGCTCGCATCGCGCAGGCAGTGGGTGATCTTGCGGTCGGCATTGTTGACAAGGTGATCGAACAGCACCAGACGTTCGATGTCGAGCCGCCGGCTGCCCCAGAAGTCGCCTCGACCGGACTGCGTGCCGTCGGGCTCGATGTAGAGCTGAACGCTGCCTTCACCGTGAGGACCGTCCCGAATGACCGTCGGTGGTACGAGATTCCATCTCGCCCACCGACTGAATAGGTAGGCCGCCAGCTCGCGCTGATAAAGCGTCCCATCGGGGAAGTCATAGAGAGGCGCTTCACCGGCCTTCGGCTTGTAGATGGCCAGTCGTGAGCAGCCGTCGTCGCTCTCCAAAGCCACCGCAAAGGAGTAGTTCGAGCCCCAGGGAATCAGCCGCGATCCGCTGAACTCCGCGGCTTCCAGCAGCGCCAGCGCCTCATCGTCCGACAGTGGAGCCGGGGTGATCAGTTTCCCGCCCGATTCGTCCTGCAATTCGAGAAAAAGATCGGGCATGAGGGATCCCGCAATCTGCATAGCGAAGGGCGCCCAGCGCCCTCGCCTATTCTACTTATCCACGGCCATCCAGTTCAGACTGGCGGTCAGCGTCGTCGATCCTCAATGAGGTCGTGGTTCTAGAACTCGCGCCAACTGACCCCGGTTCCCTCAACGAGTTGCCGGAGTAGCTCCGCTGGCTCGTGAACCGGCGGCAAGCAAGCGTGGTGTTCGCAGAAATACGCCGTGGCCAGTCCGTCCCGAACCGGGCGATTGCTCAGGAACGGGACCCGCTGTCCGAGGGTCGTCTTCTCGGTATCAACGTATCCCACGAGCAGGTTCGGTTCGAAACGATCGTAGGTCGTATCGAGCAGTGCTTGCATGGCCTCGTCTTCGACGGCGCCAGCGAGAGCGATTTCCTTCACGGGGCCCAGATAAAAATCGAGCGCGCTGAGATAGCGCCCCGCCGCCAGGGGATGGTCCTTCATGGTTCCGGCGAGCGCCCGCAGGATCGCCGCGCCGCGGTTGGAGTAATCCGCGTTGCCGGTCATTGCGCCGAGCCGCAGCAGTACGTCCGCCGCGACCGAGTTTCCCGCGGGCGTCGCGCCGTCGTGCAAGTCGCGCGGCCGCGCGATCGGCGTTTGGTGCTCCTCCGCCGTGTCAAAGAATCCGGCGCCGTCGTGATCGGCGAAGTCGGCAATCATGACGTCTGTCAGCCGGATTGCTTCTTCCAGCCATTGCGTGTTCAGCGTGGCACGATAGAGGGAGAGGAGCCCGTCGACGAAGAAAGCATAATCCTCGAGAAAACCGCCAATCGCCGCCCGTCCATCTTTCCAGCTACGCAGTAGCCGCCCGTCGCGCTGCAGGTTCTCCAGGACAAAGGCCGCATTTCGCTCGGCAATCTCCACGAAGTCGCCACGATGCAGGATGCGCGCTCCATCCGCGAACGCGCGCAGCATCAGGCCGTTCCAGGCAGCAATTACCTTGTCATCTCGCCCGGGCCTGGAACGCTGGTCGCGGGCCTCCAGCAACGTCGCCTTGATCCTGCTCACCGCCTCGGCAAACTCCTGTTCATCCATGCCGAGTTGCGCCGCGATTGCCTCAGCCGCGCGTGGTGTCGCCAGCACCGTCCGCCCTTCAAAGTTCCCGCCAGGTTCGACGTTGAACCACGCCCTCGCGATCTCGGCTTCGCGCGCGGCAAGCGCGCTCTCGATTTCCTCCACGGTCCAGACGTAGAAGCGCCCCTCATGCCCTTCGGTATCGGCATCGAGCGTCGACAGGAACCCACCCGAGGGATCTGTTAACTCGCGCGCGACGAAATCGAGAGTCTCTTCGGCGACGCGACGGTAGCGCTCGTCCCCATAGGCCTGGTAGGCCGCAAGGTAGGCGCTGGCCAGTTGCGCGTTGTCGTAGAGCATCTTCTCGAAATGCGGAACCAGCCAGACCGCGTCGACCGCATAGCGGTGGAACCCGCCACCGACGTGATCGTAAATTCCGCCGTTCGCCATTCGGTCGAGCGTCCGGCGCGCCATCGCTTCCGCCCGTTGGTCGTCCGCCCGCGCCGCCTGACGAAGCAGAAACTCGACGATCGCCGGCTGCGGAAACTTCGGCGCGGCGCCAAAACCGCCATTCCGCGCATCGAACGTGCGAGCGAGTTGCTCCGCGGCCGCTCGCTCGATCTCCTCACTCAGCTCGCCTGGCTCCGGGAGCGTCTTCGACGCACGCCGCAGCAGTTCGCGAATCTGCTCGGCGTTCTCGTCCACTTCGTCCCGACGTGCCAGATACGCATCAGCGACGGCATCGAGGACGCGGGGAAAACCGGGCATGCCGCCGCGGTCGTCGGGAGGGAAGTACGTACCGCCGTAGAACGGCGTTCCGTCTGGCGTCAGAAAGACATTCAGCGGCCAGCCGCCATGGCCGGTCATCGCCTGCACCGCCGCCATGTAGATGGAGTCGAGGTCCGGCCGCTCTTCCCGATCGACCTTGATGTTGACAAAGAGGTCATTCATTTTCGCCGCGATTTCGGCGTTTTCGAACGACTCGTGCTCCATCACATGGCACCAGTGGCACGCGGAATAGCCGATGCTCACCAGCATCGGCTTGTCTTCTTCTCGCGCTTTCGCCAGCGCCTCATCGCCCCAGGGATACCAATCGACCGGGTTTTCGGCGTGCTGCAGGAGATATGGGCTCGTTTCGGTGGCTAGGCGGTTGGGCACCTGGGGCTCGCTTTCCGTTCGATCGGCTCGCAACGCGCGATGGCCGGAGAACCGTCTCCGTCTCGCCGCTACAATGGTGGCACAGGATGGCCGAAGGAGGTTGAGCATGGCGGAAGCACTTGCCGCGGGTGAAGACGACGCATCGAACGCGTTGTCGGGCGCTCGCATCGCGTTCGTCGGCGCGGGCGTCATGGCGGAGTCGATGATCGCGGGACTCCTGAAGAAGGGGTTGGTGCTTCCAGGCAACATCATCGCCAGCCACCCTCGCCAGGATCAGCGGCGGAAGCTCGCTGACCGGCACGGCATCACCACGATCGAGAGTAACCGGGAGGCGGCCCAGGGCGCGGACGTCGTACTGCTGACCATCAAGCCGCAGGTCCTGCAATCGGTCATGCATCAACTCGCGAGCGCCCTGAAGCCAGATCAAGTCGTCGTTTCCGTCATTGCCGGCGCGCCGATCGATGTCCTCGTTCATGGCCTCGGGCATCAGGCTATTGCCCGCGTCATGCCGAATACCCCGGCCCAGATCGGCCAGGGCATGAGCGTTTGGTGCACCACCGCCGGCGTCACGCCCGGTCAAAGGGAGCGCGTAAAGGGCATCCTCACCGCGCTCGGCGAAGAGATCTGGGTCGACGAGGAAAAATACGTCGATATGGCGACCGCGCTCTCCGGCACTGGCCCGACATACGTATTTCTCATGATGGAGGCGCTGATCGACGCCGGGGTGCATATGGGGTTCTCGCGCCGCATCGCCGAGCAGATTGTGCTGCAGACCGTGTCAGGCTCGGTCGCCTTCGCGCGCGACTCCGGCAAGCACATGGCCGAGCTACGCAACATGGTGACTTCTCCGGGAGGGACGTCCGCCGAGGCGATTTATCAGATGGAGAAAGGCGGCCTACGAACGGTGCTCTCGCGCGCCGTGTACGCCGCCTATCAACGCACGCAGACCCTTGCCGAGCGGGAGCGCTCCGCGAAGGAATAGGGATCACCCCGAGTCAGGAAAGCTCAAGCTGGCAGATAGTCCATCGACGCCGATGACCGAGTTGGCGAACACGCTTGCCGCGTATGGCAGATAGCGCTCTGGTTCGTCCATTGCCGGGCTGAAATGCGTGATCCAGAGTTGCTTCGCGCCCGAGTCGCGAGCCAGGGTCGCCGCCTCGCGGTAGGTCATGTGCGCGTTTCGCACCGCTTTCTCGTGGTCGGCATCATCTCCGTACGTGCCTTCGCAGACCAGGAGATCGACCTCCGCGACAAGCTCGACAAGTTCGGGCAATGGGCGCGTATCGGTGACGTAGCCAATGGAGAGGCCACGCCGTGGAGGCCCCAGGACTTGCCCAGGCTCAATAGTGCGGCCCTGCCAGGAAACGGACTCACCTGCCTGCAACCTCTGCCAGAGATTGACTGGAATGCCGAGCGCCCGCGCCTCTTCGGCCAGAAAGGCGGGATTGCGGCGTTGCTCGACACGATAGGCAAGCACCGGCAAGCCGTGCTCCCCGCTCGCGCATCGGGCGCGCAACCCGCCCGGCAGGATAAACTCTGCGCCAGTCTCGAGTTCGTGAATATGGACCGCATAGGGCAGAACGGGCGCGATTTCGCGCAGCCCAGCCACCACGCTCGCGATCCCAGGCGGCCCGTAGACACCGATTGGCTCTGTTCGGTCCGCATTGGCGACGGCGTGCAGAAGCCCGGGCAGCCCCGCGACATGGTCAGCATGCGTGTGGGAAAGGCAGATTGCGCCAAGGCGCTTGAAGCTCCAGCCGCTTGCTCGCCAGGCGATCTGGGTTCCTTCGCCGCAGTCGAAGAGGGTGACGTCCCCCTCCGCGCGGACCAACAGGCAGGAGAGCCAGCGATTCGGCAGGGGCATCATGCCGCCGGTGCCGAGAAGAACGACGTCGATCATCGCCGCGTTCCTGGGCGGGCTTCTGGACCCAGGATGCGCGGCGACCCAGCGTTGACGGGCTCGACGCATGTTGTTGCAGCCGTTGCATCGTCGCTAAACTGCGGCAACCCCGGACGTGGAGAAGTCAGCCAATGCGCCAGCCAGCCGCCGATCCCATCTCGCTTCACCTCGTTCTCCCCCTGCCGCCAGGTGTCAACAACCAGTACCTTACCGTTGGGCGCAGGCGTGTCCTCAGCGCCCAGGCCAAGTCGTTCAACCGCGACGTCGCAAAAGCCATTGCCGGGCTACGCTCCTCAGGCAAGCTTCACCCCGCCGTGGAAAAGACAATCGGCGATTCGCTGCTCGGCATCTATCTCGTCTACTATTTTGAAACTCCCTTGAAGCGCGATCTCGATGGCGGGCTCAAGATAACGCTCGACGCCCTTGGCGGCGCCATCGGTTTCGATGATCGCACGGTTGTCGACCTCCACCTGTCGAAGCGAATCGATCCCCTGCGGCCCAGAGTCGAGGTCGAGATCGAGACCATTACGGACTGGGAGTTCGATCGCACCTATCATTATCTGGGCGAGACAATGGAGTCGGCATAGCGCTCGATTGGTCGTCAGCCACTCAGATCGAAGGAGCCGGAATAACGGATGACCTCACTTGAGCTCTCAGCCGCCTCGCGGGGGGACAAGGACTCAGAACTCGAGCGCGACTTCGATACCGTCGTAGTTCTCGATTTTGGCAGCCAGTACAGCCAACTCATTGCCCGCCGCATCCGCGAGGCCGGTGTCTATAGCGTCCTCCTCCCATGGGACACACCGGAAGACGAAATCGCGCGCCTTCAGCCGAAGGGCATCGTCCTTTCGGGTGGCCCATCCAGCGTTTATGAGCCGGGCGCGCCCACCTTGCCTGATTGGGTCCTGGCAAGCGAGGAGCCGGTTCTCGGCATCTGCTACGGCATGCAACTGATCACGCGCGCCCTTGGCGGCGAAGTCGAGCCCGCTGAGCGCCGCGAATACGGGCAAGCGCGGATCGAAGTCACCACGACGTCCCCCCTCTTCCATAACCTTCCGGCATCGCTCGACGTCTGGATGAGTCATGGCGACCACGTGACCCGCGTTCCCGATTCGTTCACCCTCATCGCCAGCTCAGCGAACGCCCCGATCGCTGGAATGAGCGACGGACAACACTACGGCATCCAGTTTCACCCTGAAGTTGCCCACACACCAGTCGGCAAGGAGCTGTTGCGGAACTTTCTGGTGGAGATTTGCGGTTGCCGCACCGACTGGACAGCCGAGCATTTCATCGACAGCGCGGTGCGTAAGATCCGGGGAACCGTCGGCGATGGGCGCGTACTCCTCGGGTTGAGCGGCGGTGTCGATTCGTCCGTGGCCGCGGCCCTCATCCATCGCGCCATCGGCGACCGTCTCACTCCGGTCTTCGTTGACAACGGGTTGCTCAGGCAAGGCGAATCGGAGTTGGTTCAGGCGGTCTTTGGCCGCGCCTTTGGCATGAACCTCGTCTTTGTCGACGCCAGTGAGCGCTTCCTGGCGCGGCTTCAAGGCGTGATCGACCCGGAACAGAAGCGGAAGATCGTTGGCGAAGAGTTCATCCGCGCGTTCGAAGCCGAATCAGACCGCAACGGCCCATTCGACTTCCTGGCGCAGGGAACGCTCTATCCCGACGTCATCGAAAGCACCTCGGCCGATACCAAGGCGGCGGCCAAGATCAAGACCCACCACAACGTCGGCGGTCTGCCGGATGACATGCGTTTTCCGTTGCTCGAACCGCTGCGCTTTCTCTTCAAGGACGAGGTGCGGCAGGTTGGCCGCGCCCTGGGCTTGCCCGCGGAAATTGTTGACCGGCAGCCATTCCCGGGCCCCGGCCTGTCAGTTCGCATCATTGGCGAGGTAACCGCCGAAGATCTGGCGCTCTTGCGGCCAGCGGACGCCATCGTTCGCGAAGAGATCGAGCGCGCCGAGGTCGATGACCCTGTCTGGCAGTATTTCGCGGTCCTCCTGCCAATTCGTTCAGTCGGCGTCATGGGCGACTACCGCACTTACGGCCGCGTCTGCGCCATTCGAGCGGTCACGTCGGAAGACGCTATGACGGCGGACTGGGCGCGGCTGCCACACGACCTCCTCGCGCGCATCAGCAGCCGCATTGTCAACGAGGTCCATGGCATCACGCGCGTGGCCTTCGACATCAGTTCCAAACCACCGGCCACGATCGAATGGGAGTAACCATCATATTCGGGTGAGAAAGGCTCGCCAGTGCTGGTACCATAACGTGCATGATCCCATCGGCGTGTCATCGCGCCGATGACTGTATACCGGCCACGCCGATGGGAAGAGGAAGAAGATGGCTGAAGCTGCACCTGTCACGGTTTATTCGACCCCCACATGCCCGTGGTGCGATCGGGCAAAAGCGTATCTGAAGCAGAACAACGTTCCGTTCGTCGACGTCAATGTTGCCAGCGACTACAACGCGGCAATGGAGATGGTTCGCATCAGTGGCCAGCAGGGCGTTCCGGTCACCGTTGCCGACGGGGAAGTCATTCTGGGATTCGACCAGCCGAAGTTCGCCAAGCTTGTCGCGAAATACTCTGGTCCGAAGCGGCCGCCCCTTGGCATACTGGCCGCCGACGCCGAGGAGTACCTGACGCGCCATCCAGAGAAGGCCGAAAAGCTCCCCGCCGGCACCAAGGGCGTCTACATCGGCAAGATCAGGCCGAAGACCGTGGCCGAGAGCGCGGGTCTCCTTCCTGGCGACGTCATTACCAGTTTTGCTGGCAAGCGCGTTAACAACATGGCCACACTCGACCAGATGGTCGAGACGCTGAAACCCGGCGATCAGGCCACGGCCAAGTATCTGCGTGACGGCGAGAGCCAATCCGTCATTTTGCAGTTTTGACGGCAAGCTAGCGCTTTCACATCTCTGGCGCTCCAGCGCGATTCGCAGGATCGGAAGCCGCGTGGAGCCATTGACGGACATCGAAACGTTCAGGCGGTTGGCGCTGGCGATGATGGCCGGCGCCATTCTCGGTTTTGAGCGGGAACGCGCGGACAAGCCAGCCGGGCTTCGCACCTACATGCTGGTCACGGAGGGCGCGGCGCTCTTCATGTTGTGCGCCCTCTTGCTGAGTCAGCAACTCGATGCGGCCGGCCGTATCTCGGATCCCGGCCGCATTGCTTCAACCGTCGTCCAGGGAATCGGCTTTATCGCTGCCGGCGTCATCATCACGGCCGGCAAGAAGGTCATCGGCCTCACCACCGCCGCCAGTCTTTGGGTCGCCACCGCCGTCGGCCTGCTGATCGGCGCGGGCTTCTTTGCATTGGCCGTCGGCGCGACGATCGCGACGGTTGTCGCGCTACTCGTGTTGCAGCGGCTGGAGTTGAGAATGGGCCATGCGCATCACCCTGACGACGGCGACTCACTCGATGAGACGCCGTGACGCTCACCTTCGAAGCCAATCCTTTTCGAGCCTTGCGAGCTCGATTTCTGAGAGCTTGAGTGCGGCATAGGAGCCAGCGCTGGCACGCTGCCGATACGCTTCGTAAAGGCAAACCGCGCAGGCGACTGACACGTTCAGGCTCTGCACCATGCCCATCATCGGTATCTCGATCGCGCCATCAGCGAGAGCCAGCGCCTCGTCCGACACGCCGCGCATCTCGTTGCCTACAACGAGCGCGACCGGGCGCGTCAAATCCCAATCGAATTGAGACTTCGCCTCCGGACCGATCGCCGTGGCCAGGATGGTGAATCCGGCATCGTGAAGCCGCGCATAGCACTCCTCAACTGAGCCATGCCGTTCAACGTCGACCCACTTTGCCGCGCTCGCCGACGTTTGCCGCGAGAAGAGAACCTCTGGCACCGCCTCGACGGTGTAGATGGCATGCGCCTTCAGAACGCCAACAGCATCGCACGATCGCAGGATGGCACTGACGTTATGCGGATCGTGAACGTTCTCCAATACCACGGTCAGATCAGGCTGGCGGCGAGAGAGGACGGACCGCACCCGCTCCTGGCGGCGAGAGGTGCGAGGCCAGCGGGCTGACTTGCCAGTCTGGCTCCGCGCCAGCGCCCTCCGGTCGACGGCCCCTGGCTCACTCATTGGTCACGCCTCGAGTGAGACCGCTTCTCGTTACGCTTCTTGCCCCCGGAGCCGCCACGAATGGCCACCCGCCAGAAGTTCCCGGGCATGTCCACTTGGCATGGCAGCCATTCATCGCTGAAGCCTCGTCTTCGGAGTTCTTCGACCTCCGGTCCATTCACGTTGCCCTTGGGATACCGGTGATCGGCGCCACAAAGCGGACAGCGGGCAACCAGGACCGCCTGGCCTTCCTCGGTAACGATGTATCCCTTGCTTCGCGGAAGACTCATGTCGTCCCTCCCGCTCGCTGACCAAGCCTACGAACACGGCTAGCCAATTGGCAACTCGCGAAACGCCGTGTCCCGGATTTCTGGTATTGACCCCGGGTTGGAATCGCCCGAAGATGCGCGGCGCACGCTCGACAGTTGGCAGCAAGGAGGCAGGCATGGCCGATCGGTCCCGTCACCCATGGGTTTCGGAAGTTTCATGCAGGATCAGCCTCGCTTTGCAGCCGGTGGCGGCGCGCGCCTCGGGCGATCCGGGCGCGGCCATATTGCGCGCGGGCCTCCTTGCGGAATCATACGGGTACGAGGCCTTCGTCCTTGGCGATCACCCCGCGTGGGCGCCTGAATGTTGGCTTCATCTTGCTGTCGTCGCCTCGCGGACAGCGCGCATCCGCGTCGGACAAATGGTCGCGGCCGTCCCCTACAGAACACCCCTGCTCACCGCACGGCTACAGTCCGATCTCGATCGTCTCAGCGGCGGACGCTCAATCCTTGGGTTGGGAATCGGCTGGAATGCCAGCGACTACGGCCTGGGCGAGAACGAGTTCAGCCGCATGGGAATCCCTTATCCACCTGTCCGGGAGCGTCAGGCGGCGCTCGAAGAGGCAATTGCCATTGTTCGCGGACTGTGGGGCGCGGATTCACTGACCTTCGATGGCGCGTTCTACTCGACTACCAATGCACGGGTCGATCCTCCCATTCAGGAAGGCGGCGTACCCCTCGTCATAGGCGGCGGTGGAGCGACGACGCTCGATCAGGTTGCCCGGCTGGCCGACATTGCCAACTTTGGACCAGGACCAGCCGGCAATGTCAACTCGCCCGACGACGCTCGACAGCGGATCGACATCCTGAAGGGTGCGTGTGATCGCGCAAACAGGGACTTCGGCGACATTCTTTGTTCGCACTTTGCGCACTGGGTCATTCTGGCGCCCAACCCCTCGGCAGTGGAGCGGAAGGTGCAGCGCTACTTCCCGAATGGCCTCGACGCATTCTGGGGAGCGTTCCTGGTGGCTGGCACGCCCGCGAATGTCGCGGAGTACTACCAGGGCTATGTTGATGCCGGAATACGTCACTTTGTCGTGCAGACACTCGACCCCGACGACGAAGAGACCATTGCGCTCGGGGCGACCGAAATGTTGCCCATGATGTCAATCTGACCTCCCGACGCAACCGCGTACGTACGCATTGGAACAACCAGGGGCCGAAAAGATGACGTGATAGACTATGTTCGTACGCCCAGGGGCGTGGTGTGCCAATCCGGAAACGACAAGCCCGCATCGCGCGTTTCCGACCTACACGAAGCGCAGCGCGTGATATGGCTCCCGGCCACATTCTCGCGGCGTACGGGGACCCCGATTCGGTCGTTGAGGGACGGCCAGACCGGGGTGGGAAGAGGGAAACCGCCGTGTCCAACGGTCGACTGAACGGTGCGCCTTGGCGCATGTTGCCATCCCGAATCGCCATTCGCGCGGCGAAGCTCCTTCCGGCATTGGGCCTCGCGGGCGTCATGCCGGATCTGGCCGATGCCGCGAAAAACAAGAACAAAGACACGAGTGACAGTCAGGAGCAGCAAGACCCGGAGTCTTCTGACCAGGAAACCACGCAATCGTCGGAATCTGGTTCGCAAGAGAGCACGGACGAGAACGCGCCGGCGGAGGGCGATGGCCAGGCGAACGAGTCCGGCAAAGAACCAGCGCAGAAGGACGAAGGACAGCCGGCAGAAACGTCCGAAACTTCTTCAAGCGATGCCGAGCAGTCGGTTGACCAGGAATACGCGAAGAGCTCAAACAAGAAGGGTGACGATTCCGGCGGCCGCTCGTCGAAGGACGAGCGGAACAGGAATTCCGACGAGAACCAGCAAAGTGACAGCAGTTCTGGGGACGTTGAACAAGAGTACGCCCGGCGCGGCGGCCGCAACCAGGGCGGCGGCGAAAGCGATGGAGGCGGCCGCAAGGGTAGAGACCGCGCGGAATCCGAAACCTCCGATTCGTCAAACCAGGATGACGGCCGCGATCGACCTCGCAACCGGGACGAACGGCAGTCGAACGACGACGAAACGACACGCCGGCGCGACCGCGACAGCGATGACACGGGCAACGATGACCGTGATTCGTCCTCTCACCAGCAATCCGCGGACGACGACGCTGATAGCGTCTCGCTCGATGAATCGTACGATAGCGATCCGGCGTCGTTCTACGAATCGCCCTACACGTGGCTGCCCATCCATCTGGCGCAAACGGCGGACGACGTGCCGACGGATACGCCAACCCCAACGCCAACGCCCACAACGAATCCAAATGTCAATCCGGATGATCTGCCGGGCGACGACCCCGCGCTGGTCGTCGAAGCAAATCCTGACGTCATCGCCAGTGTGAGCACAAGTGGAGGATTCGCTTTCGCCCGCTCCGGCGACATCGTCGCGGTCACTGGTCCAGACGGCGCAAGCATCATTCGTGATACGGATGGGGTGACGTCGCCTCCTCCGCCACCAAGTGATGACGGCGGCAACAACGACGTCGGGTTTACGAGTTAGCCACCGCGGCAAACAGAAGGAGCAGTCGTTTCCGCGGGAATCACCTTCTACGAATCCGGCTCGTGTGGCAGATTGATGAAGCGGCCTGGATCGTACCACCTGAGCGCAGATCCGATTCTTGGCGCGGTCGGATACTGCCGGCACGGGCGCTCCAGCGCCCTGAACGGCGTGGACGGGTGCAAAAGCGTCTGGCGTCCCTAGATCCTGCTTCCGGCCAGCAGGAACGTTGCAGAGCGGCCCTGGGCGATACCTGAGCCGCTCTGCAATTGCCCGCGGCCATTGCGATGCAGGTCCGCCGCGGTCTCGACGAGTCGACAAGTGGACATCGAGCCGAATCTCCTCAAGTTCGGCTGCATCGGCAAAAGTATCGCGGATAGCATGCCGGACGTCGGCGGCATCACCGCGTCAACGATACCCTGCTCAAGGTCGGCAACCCTGGCGGAGTCGGCAGACGTCTTTTCAGGCTCGGAACCTTTTGAACATCGAGCATCGGCGCTAGCCCTGGTCCCGATCCCCTCGTCGCTCGCGCTTTCCCTTCCCCTTCGAATTCTTCTTGCCCTTGGCCTTCTGCTGCTTCTTCTCGCTCTTGGCCTTGGCGCGGTCCTTATCCCTGGATTTCTTGCCCTCTGCCGAAGTGTCGTCTTTCTTGGACTTCTCTTTCTTGTTCTTGCTCTTCGCGGACTGGTATGACACCGAAGAGTCGCCGCCGTTGTCGTTGCCAGCCGCGGAAGACGCATTGCGCTTCTTTCCGCCGCCCGAGTCGCGAGCACCTGAGGCGCCTTCCCTCGACCGCTGCGCCATCCTGACACCCGACCCACTATTGCCACCCGTGTTCCCGATCGACGGGCCGTTGGCGCCTCCCGCGGTCACGAGAACGTTGGTGGTATCGCCATCACGCTCGCTAGACGTGCTCGAGTTCGCGCCGAAAAAGCCCGAATTGTCATCAAAAGGGAAGTTCGCTTCCGTCAGAAGTGGACTGTCGGGATCGAAGGGAAAGGTGTCTTCAAGTACGAACGGAAAGTCTTCGAATGACGGCGCATGCCCAACGACGTCATCTCGCCCATCTCCGCAGTTGATCCCCACAAACGCGCGCCCCGTAACCGCGCCGACCTCGCACTCCTCGAGTCCGGGTGGAAATCCGCCCCTTCCTGCCGAGACATGAACCGAGCCTTCGCCAAAGCCCTCGGGCAGGACGGGGCCGACCGGCGCGCTCGTTTCCGGCACGGAATACGAGGCAGCCGCGTCCGCTACTGGCGCGGGAGCCAGCGCCGTTGCCGAATCAGTCGTGTACGTCGTCGCGGCGGACGTTGGCAGCGTTTGTCCAGAGGCGGGCGGTGCTCCCTGATCGAGGAGCTCGACGTCCTCATCCGCGACTGGGCCAACAGTTGAGCCAACTTCCGCCGCGCCCTCCACCGACCCCGAATCGACAGGTGGAGTTCCGCTGTCAAGTTCCTCAACATCACCGTCCGATAGAGGCTCTTCACCAACCTGCTCGATATCCGACCCATCGGTGCTCTGCGCCCAGCCAAGCATGACTGGCGCCTCGGCCACGATCGGCGCTGCCAGGGCCGATTCTTGCTGGCCAGGCTGCAGCGCTACGCCCACTCCCGCGGCCCAGGTCAGGGAGGCAACAACCAGCGTGGCGACCCAGTCGGTTAGCGCATCGAATTCGGTCACCGTTTCACCACCTGCATCCGGGACGTTTTCCCGCCTGGCGCCCCAGCGCCTCGGCCTCCCTGAAAGGACCCAGGCTGGAGACGAATGCATCCAAACCAAACATGCACTGGCGTCATGGGGCTACCAGGCGCAGAACGAATCGCTCGTCGAATCGCGGCGAGCAGCGGCCGCATGACCACGTGCCCTTCTTCTGGCGCGGCACGACCATGCCACAGCCGGGGCAGGCATAGGTGTATCTGGCCGGGCGCCTTCGCGGCGCAACGACTGCCGCGCGAATCTCTTCGAGACTCGCGCCGGTAAGCGCGGCTACCCTGTGGGCGATCCGATCGTAGCCATGCTTCGCGTGGCGGCGCGTGTCGCCATCCAGCCGGTCTCGCATGTGAACCAGCTCTTCGGCAACAACGACTTCCAGCGAACGCGGCCTGGTCAGGTCGATTCGCGCGAGGTTGATCAGGATGCGATGTTCGTCCGTTGCCGCGTCGAAGCCGTAGGCGCCGCCTATCGACGATCTCACTCGTCGACCGAGCCACGCTTCGAAGACTCGCCGCTCGGTGGTCACACGCAAATGATCGACCGGAAGGGCCAGGAGTTTGATGTATTTCTCGAGATGGCGCTGGGCTTCCGCGTGATCGACGTTCCATCCCAATGTGCCGATCTCCAGGGCCTCCATCCGACGACGCAACACGCACCGCCCTGGACCCTTGCTCGCGGGGTACGGTTCATCATAGCGTATCGGCGGCTCGATGTCCGCGCCAG
The DNA here is from genome assembly GCA_964434995.1 of uncultured Sphaerobacteraceae bacterium. Classification (GTDB taxonomy): domain Bacteria; phylum Chloroflexota; class Chloroflexia; order Thermomicrobiales; family UBA6265; genus JACCXM01. The sequence goes on along the minus strand of CAYSXO010000002.1, from coordinate 40,123 downwards.
GAGACCAGGAAGTCCTATGTCTTCGTCACTACAGCGTCCCCATGTCCTGATCGTGAGTGATGATCCGGATCTCTCGTCATTTCTTGGCGAAGGACTCATCTACGCCGGATTCTGGACCAGCGTCATTGCCAGCGCCCTGCAAGTCCTTGAGGTCTTCAGGCTGCGGTCCTTCGACGCGGTCGTCGTAGACGCGGCTCTTGGAGGGATCGGGGCCTCCGAGTTGCTGCGAAGACTCCGCAGCACGCCGAATCGCGCCGCGTCAATCGAGCGGACGGATGTGCCTTTGCTCGTCGTCGCCGCAACGTTGGCGGAGATCGACGCCAGCGCCGTGGTTGAAGGCAAGCTGGCCGCCGTGCTCGTTGCGCCATTCGAAATCTCGGAACTTGCGCGTGCGATTCACGACGCCGTGGCCACCTGGCGCGATGTGCATCCTGAGCGGCCATGGGCCGATGAAGCCGCCCTCGGGAACTAACGAGCAGCCGTCCAGCGCACGGCCTTGCCAAAATCGTCACTCCGTGCCAATGTGCGCATGTACGGACACCACCCGTCGCATGGTGACCCCCCGGAACGACAGCAGGAACTCATTCGTCCTTGAACGTGTCGGGCCTCGCGGCATTCAGCCGGTCTGGTCACCGATGCGAAGCCCGGAGTGATGGTCTTGGCAACACGCTTTCTCATCGCGGTTTCGATGGCGCTCGTCCTGGGCGGCCTAACCACGCCGTTTCACGCGCTCGCCAGCCAACCGGAAGAACTCGACTGCACCGCATTTGGTTCATATGAAGAGGCGAATGCCTATTACATCGAGAATCCTGACGCCGACTCCGCGATTGATGATGATGGGGACGGCGAAGCATGCGAAGTCTATTTTGGGCTGGAGGAGCGTGCCCCGGATCATCGGAATGCCAAAGACGCACCATCGACAGCGTCCGAACCGGCCGCGGACAATCTCGACTGCGAGGACTTCACCTACCAGGAAGAGGCGCAGGCCGTTCTCGAAGCCGACTCCAGCGATCCCAATAACCTCGATCCGAACAAAGATGGCATGGCTTGCGCCCTGCTCCCCTCGAATGCGATTGATACCGGAGACAATGCGCCCGTAGAGCTTGCCCAAACTGCCGAAGACGAGCGCGCGCAGCGGCAGGCTGATCGAGAAGCGAGGCGCGCGGCTCGTGAGTCGGGTCAAGATGAAAACGCCGCTGCCGACGAGCCCGTTGAGGTCACGTGCGCGGACTTCGCAACGCAAGCCGATGCTCAGGCTGCCTTTGACGGTGATCCGGACGGTCTGGCTTCTTTGGACGGTGACGGCAACGGGATTGCGTGCGAAGAACTCATCGTCGACGGAACCGCGGACGCCGCGCAGGACGAATCACGCGAGGAACGCCGCGCGCGCCGGAACCGCGACGCGCAATCGGAGGCAACCGCTGAGCCCACGGTTATCGACGAGCCCCGGAGCGCGGCGGTTCGCGAGGATCTCGATTGCATCGATTTCGAATTTCAGGAGGAGGCCCAGGCCGTCTTCAACCAGGACCCCGCCGACCCATTCAATCTCGATCCCAATGGCGACGGATTCGCGTGCTCGTCGCTGCCATTGGCAAACCCGCGGATTGTCCAGGTTCCCCGAACAGGGGCGGGCTCGGGTTCCCCGCTGGCGCCAGGGATCCTCGCCGTTGCTGCCCTGATAGCCGCGGGAGCCGCGGGCACGCTGATCAGTATGTCGAGACGTTGATTTCCGTGAGTTCTCCGGTTACGGCAAAGACCACCCGCTCGCAGATGTTCGTTGCCCGATCGGCAATACGCTCAAGATTGTGGGAAACCCACAGCAAATGCGTGGCCCGGTTGATGGTTGAAGGGTCGGCCATCATATAGGTGAGCAACTCGCGATAGATCTGCTCGTAGAGCGCATCGACCTCGTCGTCCCGCATCGCAATGCGCTCTGCCTTCTCCGCGTCTCCTTCGATGTACGCCGTAATGGCGTCATTGAGCATTTCCCGCGCGATGACTGCCATGCGGGGAACATCGACGAGCGGCTTCAGGAGCGGCTCATTTGCCGTTTTGACGACGATCTGAGCGATGCCCGCGGCATGATCTCCCATCCGCTCCAGATCAGTGACGATATGGATCGCCGCGGCAACGTTCCGCAGGTCACTTGCCATTGGCCCTTGCGTGGCAAGGATTCGAAGCGCGTCCTCTTCGATGGCCCAGCGCTGCCGGTTTATCGATCGGTCCGCGGCGATCACCTGCTCGGCAGCAACAACATCCTGGCGGACAAGCGCATCAACCGCGCGGCCAATCGCCTTGTCGACCATGCTGGAAAGCGCCACGACGCTCCCACGGAGATTCTCGAGCTCTTGCGCGTACTCATGTCGAATCATGACGAATCCTCTATCGCTTGGTCAACACTCTGGCAGCTATCCGAAGCGGCCGGTGATGTAGTCCTCGGTTCGAGGGTCGCTCGGCTTGGTGAAGAGCTGATCGGTTGGCGCGGCCTCGATCAGGGTGCCCATGCGAGAATCACCAAGCGAGAAGAAGACCGTCTGGTCCGAGACTCGTGCCGCCTGCTGCATGTTGTGCGTAACAATGGCGATCGTGTAATGGCGCTGCAGATCGCGCATCAAGTCTTCGATGCGCAGGGTCGAAATGGGATCGAGCGCGCTGCACGGCTCATCCATCAGAATCACATCCGGGTTGATCGCCAGCGTTCGCGCGATGCACAGGCGCTGCTGTTGGCCTCCTGATAGGGCAAGGCCGCTTTCATTGAGCTTGTCCTTGACCTCCTCCCAGAGCGCGGCCTGACGCAGGCAGCGCTCGACAAGGTCGTCCATGTTCCCCTTGAATCCGTTGATTTTCGCGCCCCAGGCAATGTTCTCGTAGATCGACTTCGGAAATGGGTTCGGCTTCTGGAAGACCATGCCGATACGCCGGCGCACCTCGACCGGGTCGACGTTCCTGGCGTTGATGTCGTAACCGTGGTACTCGATGGACCCTTCAACCCGCGCATTCAGCACAAGGTCATTCATGCGGTTGATGCAGCGCAGTACCGTGCTCTTGCCACACCCGGACGGTCCAATGAGCGCGGTGATCTTGTTCCTCGGCACGCTGAACGTCACATCGCCGACGGCATGGAAATCCCCATAGTAGACGTTCAGATCCCTGATGTTGACGATTCCGTCCGCGTCCGCGGCGGCGGTTCTGGCCGCCAGATTCTCGATTGCCGCAACCATACCGTTTCCCTTACTTCTTCAATAGTCCGACGAACTCGTATCGTGACCACTCCTGCGCTCTACCACCTGACCTTCTTGCTGAAACGCTGCCGCAGATAGATGGCGGCCCCATTCAGCACCAGCAGCAGAACGAGCAGGACAATGATTGCCGCCGCGGCGAGATCCTGAAAATCCTGCTGCGGCCGCCGCGCCCATTCGTAGATTTGCATCGGCAGAACCGTGTACTTACTGGTCATCCCCGTTGGGTTGAACGTGACGTAGGCCGCCGCGCCAACGACCAGCAAAGGCGCGGTTTCGCCAATGGCGCGCGAGATGGACAGAATGATTCCGGTCAGGATTCCCGGCATTGCGGCCGGGAGGACATGGTCTCGCGCGACCTGCCATCGGGTTGCGCCGAGCGCGAACGCCGCCTGACGCAGTGATGACGGAACCGCGCGGATCGCTTCCTGGCTGGCGATGATGATGACCGGCAGGATCAGCAGGGCCATCGTCAGCGCGCCAGAGACGACTGTCCGCCCCAGCGACAGCATCGAAACGAACACGCTCAAGCCGAGCAAGCCATAGACGACCGAAGGTACGCCCGCGAGATTGGCAATGTTCGTCTTCAGGAGACGCGTCCAGCGGTTGTTTGGAGCGTACTCTTCAAGATAAATCGCCGCCCCGACCCCAACCGGGAATGCGAAGATCGCGGTGAAGCCGATGACCCAGAGCGTGCCGAGGAGTGCCGGCCTGAGGCCAGCCTGTTCGGCCTTCCGCGACGGCGTGTTGGTGAAGAGATCGAGTGAAAGCCACTTGCCACCGGCGGAAGCAACGTCCCAGATCAGAGCCGCCAGGACCACCATGGCGAATGTGGTTGCCAGGAAGAGCAGCGCCTGGACGACTTTGGCTCGGGTATTCCGAGTCGAAACGTTTGACCCCTGCTCGTGGCGCACCATGGGCGCCGTGACTGTCCCAGCCGTCGTCCGCGTGCTCATTCATACACCTCACGGAATCGAGCCACGATCGCGTGGCTGAGGAGATTCAGCCCGAGCGTGATGAAGAAGAGGAGCAACCCCACCGCGAACAACGACAGATAAGGCGTTGTTCCCACTACCATGTCTCCGGAGAAGGCCTGGACGATAAAGCCCGTCATCGTCTGCATCGGCTCGAGCGGATTTGCCGTGAGTTGAGGCTTCGACCCAGCCGCCAGTGCCACGATCATCGTTTCCCCGACGGCTCGCGACATGGCCAGGATGAACGAGGCAACGATGCCGGAAATCGCTGCCGGGACGACGATTTGCCACGAGACCTCGAGTTTCGTCGCGCCGAGCGCGTAGCCGCCCTCTCGCAGCGAGCGGGGCACGGCGGTCATCGCGTCTTCACTCAGCGAGGCCACCAGGGGAATCGTCATGATGCCGACCGCAATGCCGGCCGCAAGAGCGCTGAATGGGCCGATTCCAGAAAAGATCGGCTTCAGAATGTCAGGCCGAATGAACGTTACGGCGAAGAACCCATAAACAATGGTTGGGATTCCGGCCAGGATTTCCAGCGCCGGCTTGAGAACATCTCGTACCCGTGCCGGCGCGTACTCACTTAGGTAGATAGCGCTCATCAATCCCAGTGGGATGGCCACGGCCATCGCCACCAGCGTGATCATCAGGGTTCCCGCGACTAGCGGGAGCACGCCATACCGCGGGGTCTTGAACAGAGCCGTCCAGTTTGTGCCAAAGAGAAACTCGGTAACAGGGACCTGCGTGAAGAAGACCAGGGCCTGTTGCACCAGAACCAGAACGATGCCAACGGTCGTCAGGAGTGAAATCGCGCCACACAACCAGAGAAACTTGCCAACGACCAGCTCGGAAACGGCCCGTGACCGCGTTCCAGTCAGGTCGAGCGTCGCGGGCGCGAACCCGTCTCCGACCGACAGCGATACCGTTCCACTGCCCGATGCCGGAGAACCATCATTCACCATGGCGAACCGTTCATGGAGTGATCCATCCCTGGTGCTCGCCGGAAGAGACATCTAACCATCCTTGCGCGCTCGTGCCCGGGAGCGCGATTTGCCCCCGGGCACGGCCCGCGTTAGCGGCTAGGCCGCTGCTTCATCCGCCGAGGCCGCGCTATCGGGCGTGCCCGTACCGGCAACGGCGGCTTCGAACTTCTCGGCATCGGCAGCATAGACATCGTCGGGAGAAGCGACGTATCCGACGTCCGTAGCCAGAACGCCAGCCTGGTCAAGGTAGAAGCGCACAAACTCCTGCATCTCCGGCCTCGCCAGCGAAGCGGCGTTCAGGTAGACGAAGAGCGGGCGAGAGAGCGGAGCGTACGAGCCGTCCTGTATCGACTCAGGCGTGGGAACGACGCAGTTGCCGTCGCCGTTGTCGATCGCCACGGCATTCAGAATGTCCTGATTCTCCTGGTAGTACGCGGCGCCAAAGTAGCCAAGGCCGTTGACGTCGCCGGAAACGCCCTCGACGAGCACGTTGTCGTCCTCGCTCGGCGTGAAGTCCTCCCGAATGTCGTCCTCGCCCAGGATTGTTTCAACGAAGTAGTCGAAGGTGCCGGAGTCGGTGCCGGGGCCATAGAGATTGATCGTCTCGGCCGGAAACTCGGGGTTCAGGTCAGCCCAGGTCATCGCCGGGCTCTCTTTTTGCCAGAGGTGCTTGAGCTGGTCGGTGGTCAGGCAGGTCGCCCAGGTGTTCTCTGTATTGGTGACAACCGTGATCCCGTCGTACGCCACCTCGAACACGTACCAATCGACGCCGTTTTCGGCGCAATTGGCGATCTCGTCCTCTTTGATCGGGCGCGAAGCATTCTGCAGATCAGTCTCGCTGTTGCAGAAGCGCTCGAACCCGCCGCCGGTGCCGGAGATGTCGACGGAAATCTGAACGCCCGGAGCCAGGGCCGCGAACTCTTCTGCCACGGCCTGCGTCATTGGCCCAACCGTTGAAGAGCCATCCGAGACGATCTCGCCGGCCAGCGACCCCAGGTCCGCTTCCTGCGCCAGAGTGGGCGCGGCGCTCAGGCCAACCGACGCCGCCAATGCCAGCGCCAAGACCCCGTTGCGGAGGAGAGTCGTTCCTCGCCGTTCTGTCATCCCCTGATTCCTCCTTGTCTCTTCCTGTACGGCCAGCGATCCACCGGCCAACACGTCTCTTCGAGCAAGTTCTGCCCGCGTCCGACCAAGTTCAGGCACCTGAGCCCGTCGCGGGTCTCGATGCATTTGCCCCATCCTGGAAGTCATGCAAGATGAGCTGATAGCCCGTGCCATACACCGTGCGAATCGTCACGCCTGTCAGGCCCGCATCGCGCAACTTCCCTCGCAGCCAGGAGACATGCACGTCAACCGTGCGCTCGTCGACGATGACGTCCTCGCCCCAAACCACGTCGAGGAGTTCCTGCCGCGAGAACACCCGCCCGGGCTCGATGGCCAGGGTCATCAGGACGCCAAATTCCTTTGGCCGTAGAGGCACGTCCGTCCCCGAGACGATCACCCGGCGGCGGTCGAGTTCGATGCGCATCGATCCGCGAAAGAGGGAAACGGGTGGCCGCGCGGCCGGCACGGCCCGCCGTCGTGCCCCGGCCCGCACCCGCGCCAGCAACTCGCGCAGGGCGAACGGCTTGACGATATAGTCATCCGCTCCCAGTTCCAGACCATCGATGCGATCCTGCTCCTCCCCTCTCGCGGAGAGCATCAGGACCGGCACGGTGCTTCGGGACCGGATCTCGCGGAGGACCTGAAGGCCGCTGATGCCCGGGAGCATGACGTCGAGCAGGACGACATCGATCTGCCCATTCTCACGGCGCGCGATGTCGAGTGCGATGGACCCGTCAGGTGCTGGAAGCACCCGGAACCCCTCGCGTACGAGGTTGTACGCAAGCGTGGAGCGCAGCACTGGATCGTCCTCCACAAGAAGGACGGTGGCGTCTTCCACGCCGGATGGTTCCGGGCGCGCCTGGCGCGCATCGCGGTCGGCAGTTGGCGTCTCAGTCATCACGCCACAAGGGTATTGCCGGGCGTGTTAACGGATAGAAACCGCTGTGTTAAATCACTGAAAGCAGTTCCACGCCGTGGAGATCGGCGTTATGGTGCAGGCGCGACGGTCTCCTCGCCAAGGAGATAGCGGATCGCCTCCTCAAGTGGCCGATCGACCATGCCAGCTGCTGGTCCCTGAGCTTGTGCCTGGGCATCTGCCACGGGAGAGGCTGCAGCGCCACTGCCGGCAACAGGAGTACCAACTGCCACGGCCGTTGCATCACCGGCTGCTGGGTCAACGACGGGTGAAATCACGAGGTCTGGCTCGATGCCGCTGTCAGGAATCGGCATCTGGTCGGGCGTCAACCAGCGCGCGAACGTGATTCGGGCCGAGGAGCCATCGTCGAAATCGTGCACGCGCTGCACTAACCCCTTGCCGAATGTCGGCTCGCCGATCAGGGTTCCGCGTTCATAGTCGCGTATCGCGCCCGCCACGATCTCCGCCGCGCTCGCCGTGCCGCCATCAGTCAAGACCACGAGCGGCGTTTCATACGCGCGCTCATCCCCCGCGACTATCGGCTCGGAGATCAGCTCGCCATCGTCATCGAAGTCGAGATCCTGATAGAGGGCCGGGCCAGCGTCCTCCGGAACAAAGCGGCCAATCATCTCCTGAGCGCTCGATACCCATCCGCCTCCGTTCCCCCGAAGGTCGAGAACGATGCCCTCGACGCTGTCCTCGCGGGCTCGCTTGAGCGCCGCGTCGAGCTCTGCCGTCGTGTTGTCGCCAAAAATGGAGACGGTGATGTGGGCAATACGGCCGTCCGCCTGCCGGTCGTACACGACGGCCGGGATGACAATTGCCGCGCGCTCAACGCTCACGTCGAACGGTTCGGCATCGCCACGGCTGATGGTGAGCACCACGGCGCTTCCGGCTGGTCCTCGAATCAGCGACATCGCGGCATCGTTTTCGAGACCGTCCAGCTCCTTGCCATCGGCTGCCAGAATAACGTCGCCGGGCAACAACCCGGCCCGATCGGCAGGCGAGCCAGCGATGGGCGAAACGATGGTGAAGCGGCCTTCCGGATGCTCGACCCACACGCCAATGCCCTCGTACTCGCCCGCGAGTTCCTCACGCAGCGGCGCGCCAACCAGGGGTTCAAGGAAG
>CAYSXO010000002.1:12299-31772 GCA_964434995.1 uncultured Sphaerobacteraceae bacterium | reverse complement strand
GGAAGCGCGTCCGTCATGCCTCGCGCGGCCGCGTAGTCGAGTTCCTGCCGGTACTCTTCCAGGGAGGCCACAGGCGTTCCCGCGACCGCGGCCATCCCCGCCATCGCGCCCCGCTCCAGGTCGGACCAGAATGTCTCTTGCGCCTCGGGCGAGGCGGGGATGAAGAAATACTCGCTTTCAATCAACTCGCGGACTTCGGCCTGTCTCGGGAAGGCGGCATCGGCCTCGGACAGGCCGTCGCTGGAGAGTCCGCCGATCAACCGCCCGCCGGAAGAGAGCGGGCCGCCAAAGAGGCTCCGTTCGGCCAGAATGCCTGCCCCGAAACTGATCACGGCAATCAGGGAGACGACGGACGCCAGGAATAGCGCCGGCCAGAGCCACGATCGCTTCTCTGCCGGTTCCGGTTGGATAAGGGCTACCCGAGCCCTTTCGCTACCCGGATCGTGGTCCCCCGCGCGAGACACCTCACCGGCGCCCAGGTGGTCGACGCCTGACCGGTTCTCGATCTGGTCTTCGCTCGACATCTGGTCGCCTATGGGTAGATCCCGCGCAGCCGGGTGAACTCGGCCACCCGGTCAATGGCGCGCACCAGCGCCGCGGTCCGCATATGGACGTCATACTTCTCTGACGTCTGATATACCGCGTCGAAAGACCGGCGCATGATCCGCCGCAAGCGTTCGTTCACCTCGTGCTCGGTCCAGGGAAATGCCTGCAGCGCCTGTACCCACTCAAAGTACGAAACCGTGACACCTCCGGCATTCGCCAGTATGTCGGGAATGACAAAGACTCCCCGGTCATAGAGAATCGCGTCGGCTTCCGGGGTCGATGGGCCATTCGCCGCCTCGGCGATCAACCTCGCCTGGATGGCGGCCGCGTTCTGCGCGGTGATCTGGTTCTCCATTGCCGCCGGGATCAGGATTTCGCATGGGAGCACCAACAGCTCTTCGTTGGTGATGTCTTCGCCACCGCTGAACCCCATTACCGAACCCGTGCGCGCCTTGTGCGCGGTCAGCGCGACGAGGTCAAGTCCGTCCGGGTTATAGACGCCGCCTCGCGAGTCGCTGATGCCAACGATGGAGGAGCCCAATTCCGCCATGAGCCGCGCGGAAACGGACCCGGCATTCCCGAAGCCCTGCACCACGGTCCGTGATTTCGCCAGATTGAGACCAATGACGCGCGCCGCATCCTCAATGGTGTAGACGCAGCCACGGCCAGTGGCTTCGTTCCGGCCCTCTGACCCCCCGAGCACGATCGGCTTGCCGGTGACCACCCCGGGCACGGAATAGCCCACGTTCATGGAGTAGGTATCCATGATCCAGGCCATCACCTGCGGGTTGGTATTCACGTCAGGCGCGGGGATGTCCTTTGTCGGGCCGATGACGGGCTGAAGCTCCGCCGTAAACCGGCGCGTCAGGTTTTGCAGCTCTGCCTGGGACAGGAGTTTCGGATTGACGCGGACGCCGCCTTTGGCGCCGCCATACGGCAGGCCTACCACGGCGCACTTCCAGGTCATCCACATCGCCAGCGCCTTGACCTCGGACAGGGTAACGCTCTGGTGATACCGGATGCCTCCCTTGGTCGGGCCAGGAACAGTATTGTGCTGGACACGGTAGCCCGTAAACACCTCGACCGATCCGTCATCCATCTCGACGGGGAAATTCGCGGTTAGCTCGCGTTGACAGTAGCGCAAAATCTGCCGCATGTCGTCGTCGAGGCCAAGCACGTCGGCAGCAATGTCGAACTGCTCGACTGCAGTTTCAAAGAGGTCGCGACCTTCCCCCTGGGCTAGTCGCGTTGAGGCAAGCGCCGTGTTCACGTGTTCGAGGACCACGTCTTCCTCCCCAGAAGGTCCGGCGCGCCCTTGCGCCGGGTACATGCTCAGGTTCGCTCGAGTTCTTCTTCCAGAATCCGCCGCACCAGGTCCGGACTTGCCCGGCCGCCAGTGCCACGAATTGTCTCACCAATGAGGCGGCCGATCGCTGCCCGCTTCCCACCCTTGAAGTCGGCCACGGCCGCTGGATGCGCCGCAATGGTCGCCAGGGCCGCGCTCCGGACCGCGTCTTCCTCGTCAAGGACAAGAAGATCCAGGCGAGCCGCCGCCGCGCGTGGATCTTCTCCCGGCTCGATCCGCGGCAGCAGTTCCTTCGCCGCGCGAGCGGTGAGCGCTCCCTCCGCCAGCGCATTCAACAGGCCTTGGAGTTGATCGGCTGTCAGGGGCATCTGATCCGGAGGCAGTCCGCGAGCGCGCTGCAGCCCCATCAGGTCATTGAGGATCCAGTTTGCCGCGATCCGGGGGCGCTGATTGCCGTTGCTGGTGGCCACGCGCTCGAAATAGTCGGCGACTTCGCGCTCCTCCGTGAGGAGCGCCGCCTCGGCTTCGCCAAGCTGGAACTCTCTGGTGAACCGGGACCGCCGGTCGGCAGGCATCTCTGGCAGCCGCGCCCGGATGTCCGAGACAACGTCATCGGAAACCGCCAACGGCGGCAAGTCTGGCTCCGGGAAATACCGATAGTCGTGGGCGCGCTCCTTGGTCCGCTGGGAGGCGGTAATTCCCCGATCCTCGACCCAGCCGCGCGTTTCCTGAACGATCGTCCCACCCGCTTCGATCACTTCGATCTGACGATCCTGCTCGAAGCGCAGCGCCCGCTCGACCGCGCGGAACGAGTTCATGTTCTTGATCTCGACCTTCGCTCCGAGCGGCCCGCCAGCCTCGCGCACGGAGATGTTGGCGTCGCAGCGGAACGCACCCTCTTCCATGTTTCCGGTCGAGACGCCGATGTAGCGAAGGATCTGCCGCAGCGCGGTGAGGTAATCACGGGCCTCTTCGGGGGAGCGCAAATCTGGCTCGCCGACGATTTCCATGAGCGGCACGCCCGAGCGGTTGAGATCGACCAGGCTGATGTCCGCGCCGGAGTCATCGGTACGATGTACGAGCCGGCCAGTGTCTTCTTCAATATGAACGCGGGTAATGCCTGCCCGCCGCGGCTCGCCGCCAGAAACGAAGTTCAACTGGCCATTGACGCAAAGCGGCAGATCGTATTGCGAGATCTGGTAACCCTTTGGCAGATCGGGGTAGAAGTAGTTCTTCCGGTCCAACTTGCAGAACGTGGGTATCTCGCAGTTGAGCGCAAGCCCGGTCAAGATCGCGGCCTCGACCGCGGCCTGGTTCATGACTGGCAATGCACCGGGAAAACCACCACAGACCATGCACACGTGCGTGTTGGGCGCGGCGTCGGCATAGCGAGCAGAACACCCGCAGTACATCTTCGATTCAGTCAGGAGTTGGGCATGGACCTCGAGCCCAATGACCGTTTCGTATCTGCACCGCCCGTCACTCACGCGTCATGGCCCTCAATTGACATCATTTCCCGGCTCTACGAACAGCAAGCGCTGCCACGTAAACGGCCGCGAAGTCTACCATTTTCGCCCCTTCTGTCCGCCTCGCGGCCCGGATTTTCGGCCCAACGTACGTGGTAGACTCGCCAGCGGCAAGTTGATTGTGAACGGGGCTCCTCCCGCGCCTTGCGGGTTGGCGAGCCCGTTGGAGCAGACGACGATACGATGGTGACAGCCACTCGCACCGAGCAGAAGATGGTCACCGGCACCATCAACGGGCTCGAGGTGACCGTCCCGGCGGGAACGGTCATTCTCGAAGCCGCGCGCATGGCCGGGATCGAAGTGCCGAATCTGTGCTACCAGCCGCTGATGCGGGCCTGGGGTTCTTGCCGGATTTGCACCGTCGAGATCCTTGGCAAGCGAGGCGGACTGATCGAATCGTGCGCCACGCCCCTCGGCGACGGCATGGAGGTGTTAACGCACTCTCCCGCCGTCATGGAAGCGCGGCAATTCATCCTGCAGATGTATCTGATCGATCACGCGCTCGACTGTCCGACCTGCGACAAGTCCGGCGAATGCTATTTGCAGGACAACACCTATCTGCACAACATCCACGCCAACCCCTATCGCCGGCCCAAGTTCGCGCAACCCTATACCCACTTCAGCGAGTTGATCGACTACAAGTGGGACCGTTGCATTATGTGCAACCGCTGCACGCGCGTTTGCGACGAGATGATCGGCGTCACGGCGATTGAAAGCGCCTTCCGTTCGCTCGAAGCGACGATTGCGCCTGCCTTCGGCGAAGACCTAACCGAAACACTCTGCACCTCGTGTGGCATGTGCATCGCGGTTTGCCCGGTCGGCGCGCTGACTGACCGGCACTTTGGCCTTCACCCGTGGGAACTCGACACGACCGAAACGATCTGCGGGTTCTGCGATGGCGGCTGCACGATCAACGTCGAGTCGAACAGGGGCCTCGTTCGCCGCGCCACCAACCTGTGGGAGCGGGGAAAGAACCACGGGTACCTTTGCGAACGTGGGAAGTGGGGCCAGGAGCAGGTCCAGAATCCCGAACGGCTCTTCTATCCGATCGTCCGCGGCAAGCAACGGACTGATGGGTTCTTCGCGCACGAAGCCACGTGGGATGAAGCGATCGACTTGATCGCCGAGTCGCTCGCTCACTACCAGGGTGACCAGTTCGCACTTTTGACTTCGCCGGACGCGACCAACGAGGAGACATACCTCGCCCAGGTGTTTACGCGCGCCGTCATGGGCAGCCCGAACATCGACCGCTACCTCGATCGCGCGCAATCCGCCGTCGCCCAGGCGACAGAAGCCGGCCTCGGCGTCGATGTCGCCAGCACGAACGACCAGCAGGAGATGTTCACTGACGTCAAGGCCGGGTTGGTCATTGGGCCGAACCTCGGCAAGACGTTGCCGGTTGGTTCCTACTGGTTCTACCACTCGCAACTCTATCGGGAAGCGAAGTACGTCGTCATCAGCAACGACGACTATCCGCTCGGCTGGAGGGCGCCGCTCTTCCTGAAGCCGCGGCCCGGCACGACGGCCGCGCTCCTGAACGGTATCGCCCACGAAATTCTGGCGCAGGGGCTTGCCGCGCGCGGCGCGAGCGATGGGCTCGAGGCCTACCGGGCCAGCCTGGCCGGGTACACCAGCGACAGCGTCTCTGAGATCACCGGCGTGTCAGCGAGCGACATCCGAGAAGCGGCGGTTATCTACGCCACGGGCGGCGCCGGCCGCAACGAGGAGAATACCTACCCCGCGTCCCTGATCTACCAGTCAGTCGCCCATGATGCCGATGGGTCCGCCCCATACGGCGACCCGGCAGAGATCACCGCGGCGTGCATCAATCTGGCCATCCTCACTGGCAATCTGGGCAGGCCGGGAGGCGGCGTGACAAGCCCGCGCGGTCCGGCAAACTATCAGGGCGCCACCGACATGGGCGCGCATCCGGCTCTGCTGCCTGGAGGCTTCCCTGTCAGAGACGCTGGCGGCCGCGCCCGCTTCGAGGGCGCATGGATGGCCCGCTGGGGCGAGAAGGCGACGACAAGCAACGGCTTCGTTCCCGTCCGGAATCTCCCTGCCAGCGCGGGAGTGTCGCTCGCCGAGCTGCCTGATGCTATAGAATCGGGCCGCATCAGGGCAATGATCGTCAGTAATCCCATCGCCGGCCGTTTCGCCGCCGTCAATCCCCGCTTGCTTGCCGCCTTCGCGAAGCTCGAGTTCCTAGTGGTGACCGATGCCTATGCCGGCACCCCGCTCGGGGAAATCGCGGACGTGGTCCTGCCGATGGCCATGTCGATGGAGAAGGACGGGACGTTCACCTCGTTCGACCGCGTCGTGCAGCGTGTCCGCGTCGCTGTTCCGGCCATGGGTGAAGCCCGTGGCGGAGTCGAGATTTTCTCGTCTCTCGCGCAAAGGCTTGGATATGGCATGGCGTTCCGCAATGCCGCCCAGGTGATGGATGAAATCGCGAGGCTCGTGCCGGGCTATGGCGGCATCACATACGCCCGGCTGGAGCGGCACGGGGTGAGCACGCCCACCGCGTCCTATGCTGACCACGGCACGCCAATCCTCGAACCCGGCAGCACATTGTCGCCGCGCTTCACGCCAGCGGCGGCGCTGCGCTAGCCCGGCTGGACCTGGAGAGCTCGATGTTCGACGAAGTCAAGGGATTCCGAGTCACATTCCTTCGGCTCTTCAAGCCGAACGTGACCATCAATTACCCCGAGGAGAAGCGGCGCCACGCGCCGCGGTTCCGCGGCCTGCCGTCTCTTCGGACCGATCCCGAAACTGGTGAGGCGCTTTGCGTCGCCTGTGGGCTTTGCGCGCGCATCTGCCCGACTTCATGCCTGGAGATGCACGTTGTCCCATCTGAGGAGGGCGACCGCGAGCTTGGCGAGTTCATCCTGCGCTCGGGTCGCTGCCTCTTCTGTGGTCTCTGCTCGCAGGTCTGCCCGGTTGACGCCATAACCATGAGCCACGAGTACGAGCTCTCTGTTCTCGACCGCGACGGCCTCATCTACACCAAGACCGAGTTGGCGGCCATCGGCGGTCAGTTGCCAAATTGGTGGGAAGATGGCACCGGAGAGTTCGCGGGCGCACCCGATGCCTGGGCCGGCACCAGAGACGGGAAGGCACTTCTCGGCAAGGGTGTCGACTAACCGGATCTCCACGTTTCGCGGCACACGGCACGCGGGACCCTCCATTGGGTTCCGTGTCGTATCATCCTCATCAGGATTCGATCCCGTGGGCAGCGAAAGGACATCCCCGTGGCGACGACAACCGCAGTTCAAGGTACGCAATCGAAGTCCGTTTCTTCCGCCAGAGAGTACCCCATCTTTGTCGCGGGCGAATGGCAGTCTTCCGGCGAGCCACTGGAAGTCCGCAATCCCTATTCCGGAGAACTCATCGGCACAACATTCCAGGCAAGCCGGGACCAATTGGAGCAAGCGATCGTCGGCGCGGAACGAGCCTTCGACATCACCCGCACCATGCCGACGTACGAACGGGTCGCGCTCCTCGAGGCAATGGCCGCCGGCTTGAAAGCGCGCCGGGACGAGGTCGCCAGCATTATCGCCCAGGAAGCTGGGAAGCCAATTCGCAACGCTGAAGTCGAGACCGACCGAGGAATCTTCACGATTGCCACTGCCGCCGAGGAGGCCAAGCGCCTCGAGGGTGAAGTCATCGCTCTCGATCTCCTGCCGTCGTCAAAGGGCCGCAGCGCAATCGTGCGGCGCTTCCCTATTGGGCCAATCGCCGGCATTTCTCCGTTCAACTTCCCGCTGAACCTGGCCCTGCACAAGATCGCCCCGGCAATTGCATCGGGCAATACCATCGTTCTCAAGCCGCCGTCTCGCGATCCACTCACGATGCTCGTCTTCGCGGAAATTATCGAGGCAGCGGGCGTGCCAAAGGGGGCGGTCAGCATCATGCCGATGGACCGTGAGGTCGGGGACGCCCTGGTTGAGGACCCCCGCTTCAAGCTTCTCTCCTTCACTGGCTCACCAGACGTCGGCTGGGCCATGAAGAACCGTGCCGGCATGAAGAAAGTCGTCCTCGAACTGGGCGGCAACGCGGGGGTCATCGTTGATTCCGACGCCGATCTCGATTTCGCCGTCAATCGCATCAAGGTGGGCGCATTCGCCTACTCTGGTCAGGTCTGTATTTCGGTTCAGCGCGTGTTCGTCCACGAGGACGTCTATGACGAGTTCCGCGAGAAGCTCGTCAATGCGGTCAAGGCAATCAAGGTCGGCGATCCACTCGACCGCACAACCGATATCGGTCCGATGATCGACCGCAAGTCGCTGCTGCGCACACAGAATTGGATCGACCAGGCGGCCAAAGCAGGCGCCAATGTGCTGACTGGGGGCGTCTCCGAGGAGAACTTCTACCAACCGACGGTCATCGAGAACGCGAGCCCCGAGAGCCTTGTTTGCTCGAAGGAGGCATTCGCGCCACTTGTGACCATCGCGCCGGTCAAGTCGTTTGGTGAAGCGATCCGGAAGATCAATGATTCGGAGTTTGGTCTTCAGGCAGGCGTATTCACAAACTCGCTGGAAAAGGCGCTCGTTGCGTACGAGAACATCGACGTCGGCGGCGTCGTCATCAACGATGTGCCAACCTACCGCATCGATCACATGCCGTACGGCGGCGTCAAAGCCTCGGGGCTTGGGCGCGAAGGGCTCAAATACGCCATCGAAGACATGACCGAACCACGAATCATGATCCTCAACCGGCTCGATAGCCAAGCGGTCTCGCTCGACTAGGCTGGCTCCAGGCCCCATTCCCGGCGAACGGCCGCCCAAAACACGCTCGGGCGGCCGTCTTCCCTTCCGAGGCAGCAATTTGTGAAATCCATTGCCATCCACGATCTTGGCGATCGGCTAATCGCCGACCTGCGTGGCGACTACCCGACAACCATCACCGTCGGCTCGGCAACCGCGCAGCCGCTACGCGACCGGTTTGCGCTCTTTGGCGCGGAATCGAAACGAGCTGGGGCGCGCCTCGAAGAGGCGATGTCGGCCGCGATCGCGGCACTTCAGGATCTGTTTGACCGCACCGGAGGGCAAGGAGCCGATCCCGCCACGGCCCTGGCCGCTGGCACCGCCCTGGCCGCGCTTGCGACGTCGTATCACGATGCTGTTGTCGATGATGAGGCAGCCGGCCCCAGCGTCGCTGACGCGCCGCTCCCCTGGCTCGCGGCCCTGCGCCGCATCAACCGGTCGGCAACCGCGGACCTCAACCTCTCCGACCGGCTCGAAACTGCCGTTCGGGTTCTGGCAGACACGACGGGCGCCGACGCTTGCGGAATCCATCTCTATGATGAGTCATCAGACACGCTGTCGCTACGCGCGGCCGTCGGTTTAAACCCCATCGCGGTCGGAGCTCTGGTGCTCAATCCTGGCACCAGCATTACCGGCCGCGCGGCGCTCGACCAAACGGTGATAGCCGCGTCTGACGCGCGAAACCATCCTGCCTATGTGCCTATCCCGGCCACCGGCGAGGAGGTCTACGCTTCGCAAATCTCGGTGCCGATGGTCCTGCGTCGTCCCGGAGAACAGGACCTCCTGGTCGGCGTCATCAATCTCTTTACGCTCCAACGCCGGGAGTTCTCGGAAGACGAGATCGCGTTTCTCCAGACGGTTGCCGGCGAACTCGCGATCGGCATCGAGAATGCTCGCCTCTATGGGCGAACCGATGCTCGCTTGCAGCGCAAGATTGCCGAGCTGGGAACCATGCAACGGGTCTCTCACAAGATCGCCTCAACGCTCGATCTTGACGACGTCCTTCGCCTGATCGCGGAACAGGCCGTCCTTCTTTTCAACGTTGAGGCCGCCGCCATTTTCCGATTTCCCGGCCGTCCCGGAGAGCCTTCGCAGGCCCCGGTGATCGACTATGTCGTAGGCCGGCAGCGCAACGTCGTTGACGAACCCGGACGCGACCAGATCATCCGCGAGGTGATGCGCACCAATGCTGCCCGCGCGGTCGATCTCGATTATGTCGATGGATCCGGGCGCCTCTTCTGTCTGCCCCTTCGTTCGGCACGAGGTCCGTTTGGCGCACTCTGCCTGCGCATGGCCACAGACGCGGAACTCCCTGAGGACGAACTGGGACTTCTGCAGGCGTTCTCTGATGCCGCGACTGTCGCCATCGAAAATGCCACGCTGTACGAAGACACCCGGCGAGGATTGGAAGTCGCATCCGCCCTGCTGCAAGAAATGCACCACCGCGTACGAAACAACCTGCAGACGGTCGCCGCGCTCCTCTCGATCCAGCTTCGCCACAACGAATCAGCGCCCTGGGCATCCCACCTGCGCGAAGCGGTCAGCCGCGTGCAGGCGATTGCCTCGGTCCATGATCTGCTGAGTGATGAAAGCAAGCTGGGGGGTACGACAGTCGACGTCATCGCTCGGCACGCGGCCGACGAAGCGTTTGGGACGCTGACCCCACCGGGGCTCACCGTCAAATTCGACATCCCTCCCAGCGAAGTCCGCGTACCATCGAAGCAGGCGACAATTCTCGCCCTGCTGATCAACGAGCTCGTCGGAAACGCGGTCAAGCACGGCTTCAGGAATTGCTCGCGTGGCACGATCTCGATCACCGCGACACAAGAGCATGGCGATGCCTCGATCACGATCTGGAACGATGGCGAAGCCATCCCCGAAGACTTCGACCCGTCCGGCAGCCATGGCCTCGGCATGCGCATCATCCAGCGGCTTGTTACCTCAGATCTGAACGGTGACTTCAGCATTGGCCCCGTGCAGAACGGCTCGGCCGCGGTCATCCGATTTCCGATTGCCATGCTTGAGGGGGAAGAGATGGCCGAGCCCGAGCTGGTTCCCGTCTGAGCAGCGTGGCCTTCCTCCAGGAATCGTCACGACAGGCGCCGCCGGTTGCGCCTGCCAGAGTTGCTTCTTCGGCAACTCGGTGACGGACCTCGCCGCCCGGCAGCAACGCTCGCCTTACTCGCAAGCCGGGGGCTGGCCACGGGTTACGGAGCCTGTCGCCACGTGAACGTGCGCCCCTCCCCGCTCGGCTCTTGAGATCGGTTGGCATGTTGCCGCTCTTCTCTTGCGGCGGCTCTGGCAATTTCGAACGCGGCCACGGGTGTTGTCAGGATCAAGAGCAGCCCAATCAGCACGGCGCGGGCGCTGATAGCGGGATCTCCCGTGGCGACGATCGCAATCAGGAACGAGCACACCCCCAGGAACACCGATTTCGATGCCGCGTGCAGCTTCGTATAGATGTCGGGCATGCGAACGATGCCGACCACGCCAATCGTCATCACGATTGCGCCGAGCACGATGAAGCCATCCGCGACCCAGATCAGGACATTTGGGGCGTTCATAGAATGCGCTCCGACGCCAGCCACCTCGCGGCGGCCACGGTTCCGACGAACGAAACAAGCGCCAACGCCAGCGCCGCGTCCATGAAGTAGGGCTGCCGGGTAGCCACGGAGAAGAGCACCAGGAGTGCCACGAGGACGAGCGTCAGGGCATCAATGCTCAGGATGCGAACCGCGTTTGACTTTGCCTTCGTGGAGTAGACAACGATAGCGGCCATCAGGATCGTCATCCAGATCGTCGCCACCGTGACGATAATCGACTGCATCGAGAATTACCTCCGGTGCTTACGGCCAGACTGGCCGCTGAGAGCGATGGTAAAAATCCTGCGCGTCCTCGATGACCGCCTCTGGATCGGACGCATCCAGGGCATGGATCGTCCACGACTCCGTATCGGGATCAACGCTGATGAGAACGCTTCCGGGCGACAGGGTGTTGAGCAACCCGCTGACGACGACGCCAGTCTCTGTCCTGCTGTCATTCGGGATCTCCACGAATCCCGAGAGGTTGGGGGGGGCCGGAGAAAGCACAATGCGCGCCACTTGCACGGTTCCCCGCACGATGTCGGCTCCAGTTGCGGCAATCAGTCTCGGCAAATGGATCGCGCGCGTGACAATGGTCGAGGCGGACGCCTCCGGCTCAGGCAGCAGAAATTCGTGAAACATCCGCAAGAGCCCCAGACCGAGAAGCGCCCCAATCGCCAGGTCCCATGGGTTGGCCGAAGCCAGAGCCAGAGCGTAGATGAGCATCAACGCGGTAGTGGCGAGGAAGATTCGCATCACGGCCTCCGCGGGATGAGGTCCGTCGCCGCCAAATCGCTCAGCGCGATCAGTGGCTCGGGCCAGACTCCCAGGACGATCACGAGCAGCATGAAGATCATCACGATCGCCGTTCGTTGTCTCGCGGCGCTGCCCACGGGTCGGCTTTGCGCATGCCAATAGGTTCGTCCATAGGACTGGAACATGTAGAGGATCGAAAGTACGCCGCCGAGAATAACCGTGGTCGACAACACGATTCGCGCGAGATCACTATCCGACTGCATCGTGGCGCGAAGGAGCGCCGCTTTGCTCCAGAATCCAACCGCGAGCGGGATTCCCGCGACGCTTAGCCCACCAATGGCAAAGGCAATGCCAGAGTAGCGGTCAGGCTGGGCGCCGGCCAGGAACAGGAGCGTCTTGTTGAACGAGTTGACCACGGTGAAGAGAATCGCGGCCGAATAGCCGACCGTGCCTCCGATCGCCATCGCGATAAGAATGTATCCAACCTGCCCGATCGACGAATAGGCGACCACGGCGGAGGGATCGTGTCGCGAAACTGCCTGGAGTCCCCCATAGACGATGCTCAGCAAGCCGAGCACGACCAGGACGGTGGTCGAGACGGCCGTGATCCGCGGCAGCATTCCCGCTCCGATCCTCAGCAACCCGTATGCGCCAATCATGGCCAGGGCGCCACTGAACATGGCCGCGACCGAGGCGTGGACTCCGGTGTAGACAGCCGGCAACCAGGTATGAAACGGAAAGATGCCGAGCTTGAGGGCCAATGCGATGAAGAGCAACGTTCCGACGATGAGTGTTGGGTTCTCTTCCACAATCGGCATCCGACCCGCGATTTCCGCCATATCGAGGGTACCCGTAAGGTGATAGAGCGAGACGATCCCGAAGAGAAAGAAGACCGTCCCGAGCAGGTTGACCACGGTAAAGACCACTGCCGCGCGGAGCTGCCGCCGCTCCTCGCCGTACGCCGCAAGGACATAGGCGGCGATCATGGCGATCTCGAAGAAGACGTAGAAATTGAATGCATCGCCGGTCAGGAACAGTCCAGTCAGACCAGTCGCAAGGAACAGCGTCAGGGCAGGGAATGTCCGAGACTCAATTCCACCGGCGAGCTCGTACAGAAATGCAAGGAAGATGACGGCCGCGGCGGTGATCGCGAAGGTCACCCCGAGGGTATCCGCGCGAAGTGTGATACCGACCCCTGCCGGCCAGTTTCCGGCGACCATGTCAATCCGGCCATCAATCAGAACCTGGCGGCCGAGCAGAATCATCGCGGCCAGCCCGGCGCCGAGTATTCCCGCCGCGAGCCGGCCAACGACCGCCCGTCGTCCATCGACAAGTGCGAGCAGCAGCCCACCTATCCAGAAGATCGCCAGCGGCGCCACCAGGATCATGGCGTGCTCCCCTCGTGCTCCAGAATCTCGGCGTCGTCTTCGGGATCGTTGGACCCAGCGTCGATCTCGGCCGACAGTTCTTCAAGCTCTTCAGCAACGGCCAGGGTACCGGTGTCGATGGTGTCGTGTGCGATATAGACACGATAGATCAACGTGAGGACAAGGGCAGTGATGCCGAATGTGATCACGATTGCGGTCAGTGTCATTGCCTGCACCAACGGGTCGGCGACGATGCCATTCTCGGGGAGGGGATAGATTGGCGGAGGCCCGGACTCGAGCGCGGACACCATGATGAACAGGTTTGCGCCGTTCGATATCAGGATGATCCCGACCACGACCCGAATGAGATCGTGCTTGAGAAGGAGGTAGCTTCCCGACCCGACCAGAACCGCGACTGCAACGGAATGTACGAGGGTCATCGCGGCTCTCTCGATTCGGCGCGCGCCAGAAGCGACAGACTGGTGACCGTGAAGCCGGTGACCAGGAGAAAGACCCCGATATCGAACACAAACGCGGTCAGGAACTCAATGCTCCCCAGGTGAAACACCGGTTCCCCTGGGCCGGGAGAGCTCGTCAGCACTGGCTGGCCGCGCAACACGGGAACGAAGGTGACTGCCAGCGCCAGCCCCAACCCAAACGCGGCAACACCCGGCGCGTACCGCGTGTGCAATTGCCGCCGCACCTGCCGCTCACCAAAAGCCACGAACTGCATCAGGAAGGCCAGGCCCGCGATGATCCCGGCCGCGAAGCCGTCGCCCGCCCCTGCATAACCCTTGACCAGCGTGGCGAACGCGACCATGAGCGTCGGCGCAAAAAGCAGTCGGACAACGTAGCGCGTCATTCCCTTGACCGCCGCTGCATCGGTCTCTGGAGCAGCGTTAGGAGTCCGATCATCGTGATCCCAATGACGGTGATCTCGCCCATGGTGTCGAGCCCACGAAAGTCGGAGAGAATCGCTGTAACCACATCCCGCGCGTGGGCCGATGGCGTTAGCGCGATCAGATCTCGGACAGCGGTTTCAACTGGCGCTGGCTTGGAAAGAACGCCCCAAACCACCACAAGCGTCGTTACCCCCGCTGCCAAACCAATGAGCCGATCGCGCCAACGATGCGAGTGTTCCTGCCCAGTCTCAAAGCCCTCCACCGTGGGCCGATTGCGCATCGCCGCCAGGAAACTGATGAAGAGGAGCGCGAGCACGGTCTCCATTAACACGGCCACCAGGGCCACGTCTGGCGCGCCCAGAAACGCATAGATCGCCGCTAATGGGAAACCGACCGCCGAAAGGAGCACGACGGCCGCGAGATGCCCGGTGACCTGGGCAATGGCGATGGCCGCCGCGCAACTGACGAGGAGGACCACGACGATCAGGGCATCACTCCAACCAATCTCTCCGATGAGAAAGGCATTCTCGTTCGACGTGAAAATGAGCCCCAGCAACACAAGGATTCCCGCGGGCATGAGAACCCGCGCCACGCGGCCTCGCAGATCGTGAATTTCGTAGCCGTACAGCCTGTCCGATACCAGATTTGCCCACTCAATGGCCGCGCGGTAGGCATGGTCCGGGCCAACGCGTTCCGAGAAGATGGCCAATCGCATCGAAAGTGACGACCAGACTGCCATGGACCCAATCATGCCCAGGCCAACGGCATACGCCGACAGCGCCATCAGGTTCTCGGGTCGGGTGTCAAGATGGTACGCAAGGGCGATCGAAACCTGCTCCCGCAGTGAGGCGCTGCCGCCCGCGTTGGCGAGGGCGTTTGCCGGCCCAATCCAGATGCCGCCCGCCAGGCAGATCGCGGCCAGCGCCACGATGGACGCCGGCATCACCCACGGGAGCGGCGAAACCGCGGCGCCAGCGTGACCAAACGCGAGCATGCCCCAGAACCGGCCAATGTAGGCAAAGGTTGTCCCAGCGGCCAGCACGGCTATGGCGGTAAAGACCCATCCACGCTCATGCATCGCGGCAAAGAAAAGCTCGTCCTTGAAGAACCCCAGCGTCAGCGGCAGTGCCGCAATGGCCGCCGCGGCAAGCCCGCTCGCTGCCGCCACAACCGGCATCTGCCGCAACGCCCCCGCGGCCTCGGACAGGTTCTTCTTGCCCGTCGCCTCGCTGACCGCGCCCGCGGTCAGGAAAAGCGCGCATTTGGCAGCCGCATGCGCCAGGACATACATCGCCGCGCCGATCGCGCCATATCGCCCGCCAAGCGCGATGAGCACAACCACGTAGCCATACTGACCAATCGTTGAATAGGCGAGGACACGCTTCATGTCATCCCGGCTGAGCGCCAGCACCCCGCCAAAGGCGATCGAGGTGAGCCCAATGATCAACAGCGCCTCCGGCAGCCAGCTCGCACGGTGGACCAGCGGAAACAGCCGTTCCAGCAAGAAGACCCCCGCGGCGACCATCGCCGCGGAGTGGAGGTACGACGAAACGGGCGTCGGCGCCACCATGGCCCGGGGCAACCAGAAATGGAGCGGCATCTGGGCACTCTTCGCCAGAGCCGCGATGGCGATCAACGCCACTGCTACAGAAAAGAGGGCTCCATCCGGCTCCAGTTCATTGAGGACGGCAATCGACGCGGAGCCATACTCCAACCAGAGCATGATGATGCCCGCGAGCATCAGAATTGCCGTCCCGCCGGTGACCATCAATGCCATCAACGCCGCGGGCCGCGACGATGGCTCGTCGCGGTCGAACCCGATCAGGAAGTACGAGACAACAGCCGTCAAGTCCCAGAAGAGGAAGAGGAGAAAAAGATCGTCCGCCAGGACAAGCCCGACCATCGCTCCCATGAAAAGGAGAATGAGCGCGTAGAAACCCGTTGCCTCGTTGGGATCGCGATCGTGATGCTGGAGATGCCTCGGCAGATAGGCGCTCGAATAGAACAGGACCACGGCGCCAATGCCGGTCGCAAGGAGACCATAGATCACGGAGATGCCATCGAATGTCAGATCGAATCGAAGCCCCCAGGCAGGGATCCAGGCAATGCTCGTCGTGCCGCCGCCCGCGTTCCAGACAGCCAACACCGCCAAAAGGCTCAGGAGCGCGGCGACAATTGCGGTCGTGGCTGCCAAACGTGGACGACGCCAGCCAATCACCGCGGTGATCGGGCCGCTCGCCAGAGCCACCACAAGGGCGGTCAGTGGGGAAGGCGCGGCAAGCGAGCCGAGCGCTTCAGGCATTGTTCACCTTCATCATTCGGATCACATGGGGTTTCTTGCGTATTGTGTCCCCCGTGTACAGCAATCAACGTGGCATGTGTCGCGAGTTCGCCGGATTCCCGGGATCAGCGTGCCTCTGAATCCACGGCGCGACATGGCGACCCGGTTTCGTGGACTTGGGCGACAGCGCGATGTGAACTGAATGCGGCTGGGGCCGCGGCTAGATCGATGGTAATCCGATCCCGCTGCGACGGTAACACATGAACGGGGTGTCTGTTCAGGGTTGGCCATGCTCGGCCGGGACGCCGCTCGCGGACCGTTCGTCCGGGGTGGAGCTTCGAGGGTCCATGCCATTGTTGCCAGAGCCAGACTGCCGCGAGCCGAGCCTGGCACAGAGCCGGCCACGTGCCAACACCCCAGCACATGTGCCACGCGCGATGACCCATACGCGGCCAGTTGCCGGGATCGTGGTGGCGGCCAAAAATGGCGCCGGGTCTGTCGCGCTCCATGCGCGATGACCAGGCGCGAGTGATGCGGCGCCGGTTCGCAGTGACAGCAGCTACGGACGTCCTTGAGCTCGCGCTGCCCCTCGACCCGGTGATGCGCTGGCCGCCTCCTGGCCGACGAGATCGAGCCAGGCCAAAGCCGCTTCGGTCTGCGCCAGCCGCATGTCCAGGACGAGATTGCCGAACCGCCACTCCCGCGTGCCATGTTCGTCGATTTGTCGGGTCATCCGCCTCTCCTGGATCGATTCGATGAGACGAATGCAAATCTCCCGTTGTTCATTTACCAGGCGCACGGCAACGCGGGGATCGAACAGCAACGCAAAGTAGAGCTTGACCAGGAACTCCAGCCTGATTTCGCGGGTGTGCGCAACCGGCTCACCCAGCCAGCGGTCGAGTTCGGCCCGCCCTACCTCCGTGATCGCGATAGGCCGCCGCGCCGGGCGACCCGACGAACCGGACAGCGGCGCGACCCAGCCAAGCCGTTCCAGTTTCTTCAGATGGTGGTAAACCATGCCCGGTTCCAGACGAATGACGTTGCCCAATGCGGCATCGTGCCCAAACTGCCTCGCCAGGTCATACCCGTGGCCCGAGCCATCGTCATTGAGCGCCAGCAGTCCGAGCAGGGCATGCTCAGCCGGCATGCCTCCTGCTGGCTGCTCGTTCATGGCATCTTCGCCCGCGGGCGCACGTTTCATCGCAGCAGCACCACGAGTGGCAGCGCCATCAGCCCGAGGATCGAGACAACGATCGCAATGAGCACAATTTGCACATTCCCCGGGACCATCGCCCCCGCGTCGATCTGCCGGCTGGCGGCCGCGAAGCGGTTCGCCCCGAGCAAGATCGTCGCCACTCCCGCCAGAATGAGAAATGTAGAAAAAAGCCTGACATACGGGACTCCAGGCACGAGATCGAGCGGCAAGAAGCTGGCGGCGGCAAGGCCGACCGCGACCAGACTCAGCCCCGTGCGCAGCCAGGCCAGGAACGTCCGCTCATTGGCCAGGTGTGTCCTCGCCCGGCTATCAGCGTCGGGCAGCCGAGCTGTTGTCGCGGTTCCGGCCTCACGCTCGGCGATCGTCACGCCGCCGGTCCCGCCATCAACTCAACCGAGGCCAGGGACAACCGACCCGGCACAACGTGCACGCGCGCGACACGCAGCCCATCCAGTTCTTCAACGCGCAGCAGCTCCCCATGAGGCGCCAGGACTTCATCCCCCACCGCGGCCGGCCGGCCGAGGCGGCTGAAGACGTAGCCGCCAACGGTATCCACGTCGGAGTCATCATCGAGTAGAAGGGTGTGATACTCCTTTGCCTCGAGCAGCGTCGTCAGCCCATCCAACGAGTAACTCCCGTCAGGGGTGCGCGCCCCATTCATCGGAACCGGGGCAAACTCGTCCGAAATCTCGCCAACCAGAGTTTCGACCAGGTCGACAAGCGTCACAAGGCCGGCAGTGCCTCCATACTCGTCGATCACGATGGCGATAGGCGCCTCAGCCGCGCGCAGGCGAGGCAACAGGCTCGCCGCCGGCGCGGTTTCCGGAATTGCCAGAACGTTCGTCATCTGGTTCTTGACGCTGAAGTCCCATCCTCTGGGCGCGGGAGCCTGAGACCGTTCTTCGAGGAGCCGTGGCAGGAGTCGCCGAATGTCAATAACGCCGACGATATGATCGACGTCGCCCTCATAGACCGGGAGACGCGAATGTCCTGACCGCATTGCAACGCTCAGGACGTCGTCAAATGTCGCATCCGTGGAAACGGCCGCCATTTCAGTACGTGGAACCATCGCGTGCCGGACCTCGAGATCTGGGAAGAGCAGCGCTCGATCGACCAGCTCGTGCGCCGACTCGCCGACGAGCCCAGCGGCGCGGCTGGCATCAACCGACAATCGCAGTTCTTCGGCCGATTGCACCAACTGATGGCCACTCGCTGGTTCGATGCCGATGAGACTGACGACCGCGTTACCGATTCGATTCAGGCCGACGATGGCTGGACGGAGCGCGAGATAAAAGGCATGGATTGGCGCTGCCGCCCAGAGCGCGGTCGCTTCTGGCCGCTGCAAGGCGATGCTCTTCGGCGCAAGTTCGCCCAGCACGATGTGCAGCGCGGTAATAAAGGAGAACCCGATGGCGATAGAAATGGTATGCGTGAGTGCTGTGCGAGTTCCTTCCGAAAAGACGCCCAGCGAGCGCAATACCGGTTCGATCAAGGCAGCGACCGCTGGCTCGCCGATCCAACCAAGCGCCAGACTGGCCATCGTGATGCCAAGTTGCGTGGCGGCGATGTAGGTGTCGAGCTGGGTCAGCTCGGTCATGACCTGCTGCGCGCGGCGGTTCCCTTCCGCCGCCAGTTGCTGGACACGAGTGCGGCGCACCGATACCAGCGCAAACTCTGTCGCAACGAAAAAGCCGTTTGCCAGCACCAGCAGGACGACCGCCAGCAACGACAACGACGTACTAATAGATTACTCCTCTCCGAACATCAGCACGACCTCGGCGGGGTCAATTCCACGGAATCGAACCAGGGCGCCGCGCCGTGATTCCAAGAATAGCGCACGGGCGCAACAGTTTCGCGCCGCGACGGCACGCGGCACGCGCAAGTTGACGCACCATCCACTGCAACTAACCGAGTAAACTCCACCCCGGCAGGTCCGCGACGCGAGAGGCGGATGGATCGTACTGGCGAGATTGGTGACGAAAACGACCCTGGATATCCTTCCGGCGAGCCAGGCCGCGCTTTCCGCGAGGCTGGCGGAGGCGTTCGCCGCGAGCAATGAAGAGCTCTTCCTCGTTGGCGGGCTGGTACGCGATGCCTTGATGGGCCTTGAGCTACCCGCCGATCTCGACTTCGCGACGTCAGCCTCGCCGCCACGCACCCGTGAAATTCTGGAATCGATCCCCGCATCGTCGGTCTACGACATTGGGGAGCGCTTTGGCACAGTC
>CAYSXO010000002.1:0-12274 GCA_964434995.1 uncultured Sphaerobacteraceae bacterium | reverse complement strand
ATCACGACAAGCGCCTCTGCGTCGAGGTGACCACGTATCGGAACGAGGTCTACTCAGACCAAACGCGATTTCCCGATGTGACGTTTACCGCGTCGCTCAAGGACGATCTCGCCCGGCGCGACTTCACCATGAATGCCATCGCCGTCAACGTCAGCACCGGCGAGATGATCGACCCCTGGGGTGGCGAAGGCGACATCGCGCTGGCCGTCATCCGCGCTGTCGGCGACCCCAACGCGCGTTTTCTCGAGGATCCGCTCCGCCTGCTGCGGGCAGCGCGGTTTGTCTCACAGCTCGGATTCCGTCTCGATTGGAAGACAGAAGAGGCAATGGCGCGTCAGGCCGCCAACCTCGAACGCATTAGCCGGGAGCGCGTGTTTGCCGAAGTGACCCGGCTCCTTCTTGGCGAATACCCCGACCATGGGCTCGATGTGTTGCGCCGAACTGGCCTCCTTGAGCATGCCCTGCCCGACCTTAAACCGCTGCTTGTCGAGGCAGAGAGCGATCTGACTGGACGCTTCGGGAGGGAGAAGGATCTCTGGGACCATACGGTGCGAGTTGTTCGGCAGTCCCCGTCCCGGCCAGCAGTGCGCTGGGCCGCACTGCTCCATGATGCGGCAAAACCTCTGACTCGCGGATTCGGACCTGACGCCGAGGTGAACTTCTTTGGTCACGAACGGGCGGGAGCCGAGCTGGCGAGCCGAGTCTTATCGCGCCTGAACGCTGACAAGGCGCTGCGCTCATCGGTCTGCAACCTTGTCGCGCTGCATGGCAGGCCGGCTGCCTATGATGCCTCCTGGACCGACAGCGCGGTACGGCGGCTGGCGCTCGACGTGGGTGACGATTGGGAAGACCTGCTTGATCTGGCGGCCTCTGACGTAACGTCGGGCCGGGAGCGAAAACGGGCCGAGGCCGCGCAGCGTGTCGCCGAGTTGCGCGCTCATTACGAGCGATTGCAGGCCGAAGCCACGCTGGCGCAGCTGGAGAGCCCGCTCGATGGCAACGAGTTGATGCGCCTGTTTCAGCGCCCCCCTGGCCCGTGGATCAAGCGCGTAAAGGAACATCTCAGGGAGTTGGTCATCGACGGCGAGCTCGCCCCGGGAGACCGCGCGGCCGCGACGGCCATTGCGCGAGAGATAGTCGCCGAAGAGGCCTGACGAGGAGCGTCTCGAGGCATTGCTCCGCGAAAGGAGCCTCACCGCGCCTGCCTACCCAAACGTGAACGCGCTAGCCGTCAACTGCGGTGGGAGTCGCGCCGGGGAGCGCCTCGCCCAGGATGTCGCCAGTCGTCAGGAACACGGAGACGCCGGTTGTTTCAGGCGCCTCAAAGCCTGGCGCCAAGACGGCAATCCCGCTGGCGCTGCCTCCTGTTTCATGCAGCGCGACGACCAGGGCGCCGGTATCGGTCAGTTGCCCGCCGATTTCGCCGCACGCTACGATCTCCCCGGCAGTTCCCTCTCCTTCCGTCACCTTCACTGAATGCGGGCTATCCACGAGGAGGGCAAACGGCACTGAGGCCAGTGCATATCCCTGTGCGACCAAAGCCACCCCACTCACCCCGACCGCGGCGCCCTGACCCGTCCGCACGAGGCCAAGATCAGTGACAACTGGCCCAGCATCGACGCATGCTCCCTCGACGAGCTGGGCGATCAGGCCAACTGGCCGAGTCACCTCGACCGGGGCGCCCTCGACAATCGCTGCCAGTGATCCGTCGACAACCTGTCCCACAAGCTGGATGTCGGTGGTCATGCCTTCGGCAAATGGAGTGGCGGGAAGCGACAACAGGATTGCGCCAGACGTCGCATCGAGAATGTCGATGTCGTAGGAGCCCGCGTCCGTGACCGCGTACTCCGACGCCTCTCCGAACCCCAGGGTTGGTGTCAGCGCATCACCGCCCGTGAATGCGAGCAACACGCCGTTGGTGTCCGGTACACCGTTGGTGACGCGGAATCGGGCTCGTCCTTGCTCAAGGGGACGCTCGTCGATGGTGAACAGGCCAACGCTCGCCGCATCCGCCGACCCAATGAGCGGGGCGTAGACGCTCGCGCCGGCGCGGAGTGCGATCGTGCCGGACACCAGCGCATCATCCGGTTGGGCTCCGGTCGGAGTCACCGCGAACTGATGCTCGCCGGGCGCCAGAATGAGCGGTCCACTTGTTTCCCCGAACACGATGCCGATGAGCGCAATGGCTCCGTCGATGTAGATATCGAGCGGGCCGGCGGTTGAGAGGCCGTGGATGACCCGGATGTGTGCCGCCTCAGCGTCGTCAGAACCTTGCCATGAAAGACTGGTTCCACTCCCCAGCGTGGCCGCCGCCAGCGCAAGGACACAGGCGAGCATGACTCTCAGCACGCTTCCTGCACGGTTCTCCACGGCTCTCCGCTCGGACATCCGCCCCTCCCGGCAGGACTGATGGTTGCAAAAACAGAAACCCGGCGAGTCAGTCGCCGGGTTCGCGCATACCGCGGAAAATCGACTGGAGCATCGAGGTGCGATGCTCGCGGCTCAAGCAGGATTCAGCACCAGAAGCAGTACGAGCGCAACTGCTATCAGGCCAATGGCCCCTACCCCGCGGATAACCAGATCCGAAGCACGCAGCGAATCAGCCGCGCGTCGCTCGTTCTCGGTCACGCGTCCCGTCCCCCTTATTGTTCTTCCCAATTCAACCTCGCGGCGACGGTCAGCGTTTCCCAGTTCGCTGTCCCGCGGGTCCCGCCACGAGTATTGACTCCCAACCCGATGGTACGGGGGACGCCCCCTTCTGTCAATCCGTTTCCGGGGTAAGAGCCGAATCTCCGTTCACGCTTTCCTCGGCGTCGGGTCCCTGCCACACTGCCCGCCGCCGGCCGGCTCGCCGCGCCTTTCGCTTCAGCCGATTCGCGTGCCGCTCTTCACGCCGTCGTTCGCCGCGAAAGCTGGCCGGACCTCGACGGCCGCCCTTCCACTTCCCCAAGCTCGCCGCGAACGCTTCCCGCGTTACTCGCATCTCGATGACGTGCAGCTCCATCTTGCGCCGGGGAACCCACTCCACGTGCTCGCCCGTGACATCGAAGCCAACGCGCTCGTAGGTCTTGATGGCTCGCTTGTTATGATCGAAGACTTCGAGTCGGACTTCCACGAACCCCAGGACTTCGAAGGCCTCCTCGACCACCAATCGGGTCGCCTCGGTTCCGTAACCACGGCCCCAGGCGTCCTTCTCCCCAATGACGATGCGGAAGAGCGCCGAACGCCCCTCCTTGACGGTCATCACGTCTGTCAATGCCGTCGTGCCGAGGAGGCGCTTGCTCTTTCGTTCATGGATGGCAAAGCAGGTGCCACGGGCCGAGGACGGCAAGATGAACGAGTCGAAATACCCGCGCGACTGCCAGTCTGACAGGGGTTCGAGATCGTGCCGCAACAGGGACGCGATCTCTTCGTCAGCGTACCAGCGCTGAAACGCCTCGCGATTGGCGACAACATGGGTCCGCAGAGAAACAAGCCGGCCCTTTCGGACGAGAGCTCCGTATTCCGGATCCTCGCCCTCCAGGTCGTCATCCTCCTCATCTGGTTCGTCCACGCCGAGGCGGCGCCGAAGCCAGCGCGTGATCATGGCGATCATGGTAGCACCGGCAACCGCGCCACCCCGGGCGATGAGAAGGCCGCGACCCGATCGCGCTAGATCAGGCCGACTTCCGCGAGCAGATCGAGCGTTCCCTGGAGGTCAGCCAGTTCGCCGAGATCGATCTCAGGATGCCCAATCTCGTCGATCGGCGGCAGTCCCTCTGGCGGCGCGATACCGGCCACCACTGGGTATTCGAAGGTGTTGGCAGTGAAGTATCCCTGGCCCTCGTCGGAGAGGAGATAGGAAACGAACTCCAGCGCGGCGGGCGCCTGCTCCGCACCGTCGATGACGCCAATGCCCGCGATGTTGATCAACGAGCCAGGGTCACCGGCCTGGAAGAAGTGGTTCGCAACTGGAAAGTCTGGTCCCTCCTCCTTGCCAACCACGTACGCATAGTAGTTGTTCACAAGTCCGGCGTCGATTTCGCCAGCGCCGATGGCGCGCACGATCGCGGAGTTGCTATCGGCGAAGTTCACCGTTTCGTTGGCGATCATCCCCTCCAGCCAGGCCTTCGCCGCATCGTCACCCTCGAGGACGCGAAACGCCGTAATGAACGACTGGAACGACGCATTCTCAGGCGCCCAACCGATACGCCCTTTCCACGCGGGGTCGGTGAGGTCATGGACCGATCCGGGCAGGTCGGCCTCCGCCAGGGATTCCGTGTTGTACGCCAGTACCCTGGCCCTGCCGGTGACGCCAACCCAGCGTCCATCGGGATCGCTGAAACGCGGATCGACGCGCTCAAGGATTTCGTCCGGCAGCGTCTGGAATCGCCCCTCATCGGCGAGCAGCCCAAGCGCGCCGGCATCTTGCGCCAGAAACGCGGCCGCGGGCGTGGCATCACCCTCTTCGAGGATCGTCGCGGCCATTTCCCCAGTGCCGCCGTAGCGGGCGTCAACCGAAACCCCATGCTCAGCGGCATATTGCTCGATCAACGGCGCAACAAGCGTCTCATTCCGGCCCGAATAGAGCGTGAACGCCGCTTCCCCGGTCGATTGAGCTTCAGCAGTCGCTTCCTGGGCCGCCGCGCGTGACGGCGCCGCGATTCCCACCACGAACAGCCCCGCCGCACCGGCCAACAGGCTCCGCCGGTCAAAGATCTCCTGGGCCCCATGCGCGGTGATTCGGTTCGTCGCACCATCGGCGGTCATGAATCGCGTTCCTCCTGTGCATTTCCACGAACTTCCATGCCATTATCGGCACGTCGGGTGCCGCCAAAGGCCACGAATATCCGACTAAACTCGTCGGATATTGGTACCCTACGATCAACTGGCAGCGTCGGTCAAGGGATGCGAGAAGATTCACGTCCATCAACGGTCAGTCATCAGTCCGGCATTCGTCGTGCCGTATGATCGCGCCGAGACCGTCGAACGTTGCGGCCTCCGCCGAGCGGCAAACGCTCGAGGCTCGACAGCGCCATGGATTCGACCGATACTCCAGGTCAGTCAGGCGATGCTTCCCGGCTGGCCTCGCTGTTGCGGCGGCGAGGCCGCCGCGCGTTCAAATCTCCGTCCAATCCGAGGGTTCTGTGATTTCATCCACGCTCAATGGCGATCGGTCCGGCACGAAAGCGCGAAACATCATTCTTTTCATCGGCGATGGCATGGGGCAGGCACACCGGTTTGCTGGCCAACTTCTGGCCGCTGGCCGCGATGGCCGTCTCGCCATGGACAGACTCCCCTATCTCGGCCAGATGGGAACGATGTGCGCCGACCCCTCAACGTTCGTCACCGATTCAGCCGCGGCCGCGACCGCAATTGCCACCGGCACGAAAACGGTCAATGGCTCAGTCTCGATCGGCCCAGATGGCGCCGCGCAAACGACCATTCTCGAACTGGCGAAAGCGTCGGGACGATCGGTCGGCCTCATTAGCACCTGCCAGATTACCGACGCGACCCCGGCCGCATTTGCCTCCCACGTTCCCATGCGTGCAGCCCAGAGCACTATTGCCCGGCAATATATCGAACAGGCGAACGTGGACGTCATTCTGGGCGGCGGCGCGGCCCACTGGTTTCCCGAGGGCGAGCCACTCCCGGCGCCACTACGTGGCGCCACGGGTTGGCGAGGAGTCGGCAGCGAGGGGGATCTTGTCGCGGAGGCGCGGGAGCGAGGTTACGAGTTCGTCGCCGAGTCACGTGCGCTTCAGGCAAGCCTTGCGCGGCGTTCCGGACATGGCGATGGTCCGCTCCTGGGCCTCTTTGCCAGCGAAGAGTTCTTCGTCCAAACGGAAGAAGGGCTCGGCGCGTCCTACGACCCGCCGGTTTCACTGGCGGACCTCACCTCGGCCGCCATCGGCATCCTTTCCCGGAATCCCGCTGGGTTCTTTCTGATGGTGGAAGAGTCCGCGATCGACCGCATGGCCCATCGCAACAACGCCGCCCTGACTCTCAAAGGGGTGCTGGAGTTGGACCGGGCGGTTCAAGTGGGCCTGTCCTTCGCGAACAGGTCGCCTGACACCCTGATCGTCGTGACAGCGGATCACGAGTGCGGTGGGCTCACGGTCGCGGGTTCGCTCGATCAGCCGTACCCGTATGAACCTGGCGGCGGCCTGCTCGATACCTTGCTCGCGGGCGAAGATGGCCCGTTTCCGGTCGCGGGCTCAGGTTACGGATTCGTTCTGGGTTGGGCGACCACGGGGCATACCTCGGCCCCCGTCCCGATTTCCGCCACCGGACCAGGCGCCGACCGTCTGAGTGGGTTCATTGAAAACACCGACGTGTTTCATGCGCTGGCGAACGCAATGGACGTGTCCGGCATCCTTGTCAATTCTGGAGCCTCCTGAACACGCCCAGCGCTAGGGCGCGAGGAAGTGGTCGAACGCCCCTGGCGGAATGACCTGCCGAGTGCCATCGAGGCCGATCAATTCGACAATCGCCTCACGGTTGTCGCGCTCTACAACTGTTCCGATCGCGGTAACGGGAACTCCCGTTGCCGCCGCGGCCTCCGCAATGCGCTGCCACGCCTCGCGCGGCGCGGTGAAGAGCAATTCGTAGTCTTCACCTCCGCGCAGCGCCAATTCGAGCCATTCGTTGGGGAAAAGGGCGCGGACCGAAGCGGCCACGGGAATGAGCCGCGCATCAACAACGGACGAGACGCCACTCGCCTCGAGAATCTTTGGCAGGTCGCCGAGCAGGCCGTCGCTGAGATCCATTGCAGCCGTGGCGCCCGCTTCGAGCAGGATTTGGCCAAGGCGAACACGCGGCTCAGGGATGAGGTGGGCGTCGATGAGCATATCCGCGGTCGTGGCGCGTCTTCGAGGATCGTCGCTCTCGCGATGCAGAAGCTGCATGCCAGCGGCTGAAGCACCAAGCGTTCCGCTGACCCCGAGGAGATCGCCCGGCATGGCGCCCGAGCGGGTCAGCACTCGGCCATTGATGGACTCGCCAAGTGCGGTCACGTGGATGGCCAACCCGTGCGGAGAACGGACAATGTCCCCCCCCACGACCACCATCCCGTGTCTGAGCGCCAACGATCCCAGGCCCACATAGAGTGCCTGCAGATCTCGCACGTGTTCGTCACCGCGCAGCGCCAGCGTCACCACGGCCACTTTCGGCGTGGCTCCCATCGAGGCCAGGTCGGAAACGTTGACGGCAAGCGACTTGTGGCCAAGCCGCTTCCAGTCGGTCCAGTCGAGCCGAAAATGGATCCCTTCGACAAGGCTGTCAGTGGTCACAACGACGCTGGCGCCATCAGTTGGCCTCCAGACGGCGGCGTCATCGCCAATGCCAATGGCAACCCGCGAGTCTTGGCGGACCTCTTCCGGCAATGCCCCGGTGAGCAAGGCGATGAGACCGAACTCACCGACTTCGCGCACCGACCGCTGTTCGATTTGCTGTAGCCCGTGCATAGGTCGACTCGTCCGTACCCCGCGCCACGTTGGCTGGCAAGCGAGCCATGTCTCCCGTCCGGTGACTTTTACCATGCTCGCCGCGCCGAACGCATGCCTCGTCGGCGATGGCCTGCCCCACGACTTCGGTTGCCGGCAGTCATGACCTGATCCACGGTCTAACGACTCTTTCCGCAACTCTTCACCAGGAACATGACTGGTGCTGGTAGGATTTCTTACAACTCGCGCGAAGTTGCGCGCATGCGTCCTGAGCCGTCGTGCCGTAGTTTCGGAGCAATACCCTGACTTCCATCATCGAATCACCCACGAGTCGTCATCGCCACGCTGACCACGTCGAGGGAGCTATGCTCGAGCGCATCGCTCCCTCCGACCGGCTGGATTCTGATATCGCCCAGTTCGAGGCCTTCTATCCGTTTCAGCTCGATCCATTTCAGCGAGAGGCGATTCGCACGCTCCTGGCAGGCGACTCGGTCATGGTCGCTGCCCCCACCGGCACCGGGAAAACCGTCGTTGCCGAGTTTGGCGTCTGGGACGCATTCAGGCGAACCGGGCGGGTCATCTACACTACGCCGATCAAGGCGCTTTCGAACCAGAAGTACCGTGACCTTCGCGCAACCTACAGCAGTGAGGTTGGGCTCCTGACGGGCGACGTGTCCGAAAATCGGGATGCCCGGGTCGTGGTCATGACCACCGAAGTGCTGCGCAACATGTTGCTGCAAACCCCGTGGGATCTCGACGATGTCGACACGGTCATCTTTGATGAGATTCACTACCTGGCCGACCCCGAGCGGGGCACGACCTGGGAGGAATCAATCATTCTCTGCCCCGATCACGTCCAATTGATCTGTCTGTCGGCAACGATCAACAACGCGGATGAGATTGCGTCCTGGATCAGCCGCACCCACCGCCCGATCCGACTGATCACCCATACCGAACGGGCGGTGCCCCTTGCCCTCCACTACTTCAACGACGGAAAACTGAACCTCGTCGTTGACCATACCGGCGAACAAGTCAGAGACTTTCCGCACACCGGCGGCGAGCTACGGCGGCAGGCAGCGCGCGGCGGTTTCGCCCGAGGGCGGTCCGAGCGCAGCACGCCGGAAATGGATGAGCCGCAACCGCGAGAGATCGTCGACGCGCTCGCGGCGCGTGACCTTCTCCCTGCCATCTATTTTCTGTTCAGCCGCGCCGACTGCCAGGCCTACGCGGAGCGGCTCGCGGTCATGCGCCCGAATCTGGTAACGCCACGCCAGGTTGACCTCATCGAACAGACGATCACCGCCGTGCTTGCGGGCATGCGCCCCGAAGACCGCGACCTGGAGCAGGTGCAGACGATTCTCTCGCTGGCTCGCAAAGGCATCGGGTTTCATCACGCTGGGCTGCTGCCGATTCTGAAGCAACTGGTTGAGATTCTGTTCGCTCGTGGTCTGATGGAGGTCGTCTTCGCCACGGATACGTTGGCACTCGGAATCAACATGCCGGCACGCACCGTTGTCGTCGGCCGCATGAGCAAATGGGATGGCCGCCGCCGCCGCATGCTCATCCCGAATGAGTTCCAGCAGATGGCCGGCCGGGCTGGGCGGCGTGGTATGGACCCACTCGGTCATGTCGTCGTCCCCTACTCGCCCTGGTTCACCTTTCGCGAAACGCTCGACATCGCCACCGGCGAGTTACACCCCGTGCAGTCAGCCTTCGCAATCCGCTACAACACGGTCCTCAACCTCTGGGACCCCCCAAAGGGCGAGCGTGTGCGCGCGCTCCTTCACCAGAGTCTCGGCCAATTCCAGAGCAGCCGCCGCATCCGCGACCTCGAGGATCAGATCATTGCCATCGGTGAGGAAATCGACCTCGTTCCCCAGGGCTGCCTGATTGGTCTGGACGGGGGAGATGAGCTCCTTGAGGAGTATCGCCGGCTGAACCGCTCGCTCGCCGCCGTGCAAAACAAGGAACGCCGGCTCGAGGACGAACAGATCACCATTCGGCGAACGGTCGATACGAGCCGGCCCTGGACGGAGCCAGGACGCCAGGCCCTCCGGCGCGCGTTCCGCGCTGCCCCGCCCGGAACCATCGCGCACGTCCGCGATAGCGGCTGGGCTGTTCTCCTGGGCAAGGGATCGCGTGGCGGCGTGGGCCGATTTCTCTTTCGCGACGGCTCGATCAGGCTCATTTCCGAGTATCGGCAGATCGACCATTTGACTGACAAGCGCATCGACGTGCCGGGCGTGCTGGCCAATCCGGCAGACGACTTCGAAAGCGCCGACGAGCTTGCCGATGTGTCCGCGATCGCCTCAATCTGGACCGACATTGACGCACTGGAGCTCCCCGATCTCGACGCCATGGCTACCGCGCATCAGGCGGTTGAAGAACAACGCGCCACCATGCGCATTCTGGCGGTGGCCGAGGATCTGGCCGAGGCCAGTGAGCTTTCTCGAACACTCTGGTTGGAGCGAAAGGATCATCCCTGCCACGAGTGCACGCGCCGGAACGAGCACCGCGACTATCTGGCCCAGGTCGACCGGCTCGACCGCGAGCGACGCGGCCTCGAGGAATCGCTTGGCCGCGAAGTCGACCTGGAAGAGGAGCGGCTGCGAAATGTCATCCGTGGCATCCGCAATGTGCTCCACCGGTTCGGCTACCTGCACCGGGGCTACCCAACCGAAAAAGCAGACATGCTGGCAGAGGTCTTTGACAACGACGGCCTCATCCTTTGCGAGATCATCGACCGAGGGATCCTCGACAATCTCTCGCCAGAGGATCTCGCGGAAGCATTCTCCTGGTTTTCGTTCGACCGGGAGTTCCGCTACGGAAACCGCTACATCCTGCCAGACCGACTGGTTCTCGCCCGCCGCCGCATAGAGGATGTCGAGCACGCCGTCCTGGGTGAAGAGCGAGGAGAGGGGCTCGCCATCTCCGAAGGCCATAACCCGAACTTCTATGGCGCGGCCCGGGCATGGTGCTTCGGTGCGACGATGGCCGAGATCGGCGCGAAGATCGAGCTTTCCGAAGGCGATCTGGTCATGACCTTCAACAAGACGATTGACCTCATGCGCCAGGTTGCCGAAATGCTCGACCATGTCAAACCCGACCACGTTCTACGCATCAAGCTGCGTCAGGCTGAAGCTCTGCTGCGCCGGGATATCGTCGAGCATTCACTCGCGCTCGGATTCGCGCCAATCGAATTGCCCGAGATTGACCGCGCGGAATTGGAAGAAGCTGCCAGCGAAATCCCGGCAAAGCCCAGGACTCGAACCCGGAAGAAGAACCCGGACGACCTGGTGGCCAAGCCCGCGTCCGGCCGCAAGGTCAAAGCCGGGGCCGTGAAGGGACAAAGCGCGGCACAGCCAGGCAAGAAGCCACGAAAGGCTTCCGCGAGGGCCATTCAGAGCGATGCAGCCCCGACCGAATCAGGCACACCTGCAAAACCATCACGCGCTCGGCGAAAAACGGTTGAGACGCCTGCCTGAGCCACGAGCCGCCAATCCCGCGACTTCAGCGCACCCGACGGTTCATGGGAGCGTGTTGCGGAGCGGTTCTGTTTGGCGTCCGGATGGCTGCCAGGCTCTCCATGGAGAGAATCGGATATCGCCAGACGTATAGCGATGACAGCCAGCTAGCCGCCAAAAGTCAGCCACACAATAGCGCCAATGCAAGCGGCCGCGAGCGTCAGATTGAACTTGACGATCAGACGAATCCGCGCCCGGGCCTCCGGGACCGCGCTCGCGGCCGCTTCCCTTAGCAGATAGGTGAGTGCCAGCAGCGCGGCGGCCATCAGGCCCAGACCTGCTTCGAGGCTGAAGAGCAGCGCCAGGAACGGAGCAACGAAGACGGCCAGGCTCAGGGCCAGCGTTGCGATTCGGCGCGGATTCGTCGTTTCCGGCATGGTTCGATCTCGATCGCCAATGGCCGAACTCCACGTGTCGCACGGAATCCGGTACGATTCGCACTGTCGTTTCGCAAGCGACTGGCGCTGTCGGCTGCTTCACGGCGGACTTCGATGACATTCTGCACCGTCTGCGCGTCACCACAAGACCCATCCTCGTCCACGTGCCCCGTTTGCGGGACGACGCTGGAGTCGAATGCGCCGCGTGTCATTCCCGGTGACGGGCCGACGAGCCCGCTGCACAGGGCCATGCTCCGCCTCCTCTACATTGCGCCTCTTGCCCTGCTCCTCGCCTTCGCGGCCGCGTACGTGCAACGAGAAATGGCCTATCAAGCCTGGCTTGCCGCGGCATACGCCTCCGCGCAAGGCGCCGCCAGCGCAGGCGACCTCGTCGCCGCGCGAGATCAGTTCGGTGAACTGGCCGGGTATCGCGATGCGGATGAGCGCGCAAGAGAGATGAAAATCCTCCTCGAGCCCATTGAGGCACGATATGTGGAAGGGCTGCAAGCCATCGAGCATGGCGAATACGAGAGGGCCGTTGACCTCCTCACGTCCGTCGCGGAGTCCGCGCC
Source organism: uncultured Sphaerobacteraceae bacterium (assembly GCA_964434995.1). Lineage (GTDB taxonomy): Bacteria > Chloroflexota > Chloroflexia > Thermomicrobiales > UBA6265 > JACCXM01. The sequence goes on along the minus strand of CAYSXO010000002.1, from coordinate 377 downwards.
GACACTTGAAGATGTCGAGTACCGCCTTGACGATGCGCGTCGGCTCTTTGGTCAGGAACTGCGCCGCGCGGCCGACGAAGCGGAGACCGCGCGTGACTGGGCAGCGGCCGAGCAAACGCTGCGCAAGCTAATTGGCCTCAATCCAACCGATGAGATCGCCAGGACGCGGCTCGCCACCCTTCAGCGGCAGCACGGGCCCCTGATCGTTGGCAACAAGCGCGCGCTCTGGCTCGTGGCGCCAGATGGCTCGCCCGACCGGCAGCTTACCGACGCGCTCGAGGTCATCTGGCCTGCCTGGAGCCCGGATCGCTCGCGCATCGCATTCCTCGCCCCTGATCCCGATGACCCGGTCGGGAATGTCTCGCTCTATACGATTG
>CAYSXO010000001.1:89977-92436 GCA_964434995.1 uncultured Sphaerobacteraceae bacterium | reverse complement strand
GCTTCGTTCATGCGGCTGGCCTATCTGTTAGGCGACTTTGGTGACTCGGAGTAAGAAACGGTAAGTATTGGTTGATGTCCAAAGTGACCGCTTCTCTCTCAGATGAGCATGCCGCTTCGATTGGACACGACAAGCCCAACCTTGTTGAGTCTCAACCACGCAAGCCGAGTAATTCTAGCTCATGATCTCGACTCACGTTTCCGCCGACTCTGTTGCAGTGCTGATACTGCCGCCGCCTGGAAACTTGCGTGACTCGACCGCTATGGAGCAACTGGTCGGCACGCTCGGGGGGCTGCCAGGGCCGGTTGCACTGGAGATCGCGGGTCTGCAGCGGCAAAGGCTACTGCTGCTTCGGGGCTCGGCAGTGGCCGTGCAGCGCGTGGCTGCTCAACTCTACTCAGTATATCGGCAGGTCGAGGTGCGACGGCTTCCCGTGGAGCACGACCCAACGTTGCAATCGCCGACAACTCCAAGGACCTGGGCGGCGGTCCAGTTATACACGGTTGGCCCGGAGTTCTTGCCTATTAAGACCTGGCGCGAGTTTGAGGGAAGTGAGCCGCTGGACGCGGTGCTTGGTGCCTTTGATGGGCTTCAGCCTGATGAGTGTGTGCTGTCGCAAGTCATTGTGCGCGGTGCTGCTCGGGAGGCATGGGCAGAGCCTCATCTTCGCCAACTGGCGGCGCTCAAGCGGCGCGGTTACGGTGCCGACATTCCTGCGCCAACACGAAACATCGTTGCGGTAACGGGGGCCTCACTGCTCTTGCTGTGCGTGACCGTGATTGTGCTCTGGGCGCTCGTGGGCGCATGGGCGCGGTGGTTGGTGGCTCTGCCGGTAGGGACGATGCTTGGATTGCTCGCTGGCTGGCTGTTCAGTCTCAATGATAACCAATGGGCCAGGGTGCTTGAGGATGAAGCGGCTGCCAAGCTGCGGGACCAGGCCCTTGAGGTCGAGGTACGGCTATTCGCCAGCGCAACAAGCGCTGGTCGCGCCCAGGCCTTGTTGGATCAACTGGTTGCCGCCTACCAGCTTTTTAACACAACTTCCGGCAATCGCTGGCAGGTGGTTAGCTTGCCGCTGGGTGCGAGACCTGACGATCTGAGGCCAGCCGCCAATGGGCGATCCAGCTTGTTGAGCGTGAAGGAACTGGCGGGGTTGTGGCACATGCCGGTCGGCGAGTCCCTGGAACTTTTGCAGCGGCAGACATACGAGAAATTTCAACCCCTGCTGTCCGACGTCACAAGTACTACGGGCGCTCCGATCGGCTTGTCGGAGAAGGGCGGTCAGGTTATCGAGGTGACGCTTTCACCCGAAGCGTTGCGTCGCAACATCTTCATCATTGGCAAGACGCAGCACGGCAAGAGCACCCTGATGGAACACATTGCCGCCGGCTGGATGCGCGACCGGGCGCGGTCGGTCCTGGTCGTTGATCCGCATGGCGATCTGGCGCGGCGCGTGATCGGCCTGGTGCCGCGTGAGCGCATCGGCGACGTCATCTACATTGACCTGTCCGACGAGAGCCGCGCGGTTGGGCTGAACTTGATTGATGTGTCGGATGGCTCTGATCCCGACATGCTCGCGGAAACATTCGTGGACGTGGGCCGGGCCTTGTGGCAGCAGTACTGGGGCCCCCGCATGCTCATTCCACTCAGCTTCGGGTTGCGCGCGCTGGCGCAGGCCAACCTGCGTCGCCCCTCTGATCGGCAATACACCTTGCTGTCGCTGGCGCCGTTCCTCACCTGCCGGCCTAACGTCCGCTCTCGGCTACTTGAAGATGAGGTGCCCATGGACGAGCGGCCAGATGTCGCCCTGTACTTCCAGGGCGAGTATGCCAGCCTCAGCCCCGGCCAGCGTGAGCAGGTAATTTCGCCGGTGCTCTCGAAGTGTCACGCCTTTGAACGGTCAGCCGCGATCCGTCGCCTGGTCGGGCAGCCGCGTTCGACGCTGCGGCTTTTCGACGCCATCCGCAGCCGGCGCATCATCGTGCTGAACACCAACGCGGCCGAACTCGGTGAAGACCTGGCGGGTTTCATGGGCTCGCTGTTTCTGAATGTCATGCGGAGCGTCATCACGCGCCAGAATGCCCTGCCGCGTGAGCAGCGGGTGCTGGTGTCTGTTGTGGCGGATGAGTTCCAGACCATGCCCGGGACCGACTTTGGCGCGTTGCTGGGCGAGCTGCAAAAGAACGGCGGCAACTTTGTGCTGGGTACTCAGGCGCTGGACAACTTGCGCCGGGTAGATGAAACCAATGCGCTGACCGGCAGCATCCTGGCTGGCGTGGCCACGAAAGTCGTGTTCCAGGTCAACGGCGACGACGCTCGCTACCTGGTCGAACGCGAACTGGACGTCGAGCGGCTGCGGGCTGAGAGCCTGGTCAACCTGCCGCCCTATACAGCCTACGTGAAGACGATTGCCGAAGGCGGCCGGCGAATCGCCTTCCATCGAGGTCACGCTGGTGTCG
>CAYSXO010000001.1:0-89967 GCA_964434995.1 uncultured Sphaerobacteraceae bacterium | reverse complement strand
CCGAAGGCGGCCGGCCTGTGCCGGTTTACTCGCTGGAGATCTCACCGCCCTTGACACCAGATTCGCAGGTCATCGCTGGGGTGTTGCAGCGCTGCCATGCCTATTCCACTCCGGCGGGTGAAGCGGAGAGATTGGCTCGCCGCTCCTTGACTGTGATCAAGGATGAGTACCAACGCGCGCAGGAGCAGGCCACGGCGGCGAAACCGGCACAATCAAATGCGACACCGGTAAACGCCGCCGCACCGCCTGATTCGCCCTCATTTGTGATGCAGACTGGCAATCTGGCCGCAGCCGCTCAGCCTGTGTCAGAGGGGCATCGCGACCTCCAGGCGGCACTGGCTCGCCTAAACCGGCCCAAAGCCCTGCCGCCCGCGTACACGGTGCAGCAGCGAACTGCCCCGACCCCTAATCAACTTCTGGGAAATGTCGCAGACCAGTTGCACGCCGAGAGCGAGTCACCGCATGATCCGCCGGAAGTGGGTTAGCCAGCAAGAGCGCATGAACATGCTCCTGAAGGGGACGGCCGGCCATCCTTGGGCGAGGTCCGATTTTCTGCAGGCGGTAAGCGGGTTGTGGCCGGGCGCCTTCGATGCCACGGTGCGTCTCGGGTTGGAAGCGCGACTTCTAGAGACAGGTGATGTGCCTGTCGCCCGGCGGGCGCCGCAGCGGCTGGCATTGACCTCGGCCGGCGCCGCTGAGGCAGGTTGGGCTTGGTCGCGCGCGGCCCAGGCTGAGGCCTGGCTGCAGGCCCTGAAGCTTGACGTCGCTCGGCGACTGATGCAGTCCTGGTTGGCGGAGCACAGCCTGGTATGGTCGCTCTCGCCCTTCACGCTACCCGCCGGCGCATTGCGGCCAGCCCCACGGCCCGGCTGGGCGCAGGATGAGCCGGCCTGGCGGGCGCTGGCCTACCGCTCCCTGCGGCTGGATGCGCTGGCATGCGTTCAATTGGACCAGGGGGTGTTCCTGAATGCTGCCGTGATCGTAGATCCTGGCGGCATCGGCGCCGACTGGCTGGCTGAGCAGTTTCGAAGCGCCCATGCCTGGGGACGGCGCGAGGAGTTTCGGGGACACGAGTATGCCATGCCTCTATTCGTTCTCGTCGCCGCCGATGCCACTCGTTTGCAGGTGCTAATTCGCCTGTGGCAGGAAGCGGTCCGCGCGGGGGATACGCCGAGTCCTCTGCGTGCAACCACCCTGGTCGAGATCGCAGATCCAACGTGGCACAACGAACAGGGCAGCCGGACATCGTTGTGGGGAGGCACGGTGCCGTTCAAGCAGCCCAGCGAGCGGCCAACGGGCCCTGTTGCACATTGGTGGGGTGCGCTCGCCTCCGATGCTGGCAGCGCTGATGCTCCACTATTCACCCACTCACGGCTAGTGGTCAATCAGGCTCTCCTGACTTGGGCCAGTCGCCCAAACGTGCCGCAGGCGCGGCTGGTGCGCCTACATGGTCAATTGAGTCTTCACGCGAGGGAGTTGCTTGATCGGGTGGGGCAATATCCCTTGCTGGGATCCACGAACATGGCGGCGGTGATGGGTTGCACCCAGCGCCATGTGCGCAGCGGCCTCGCCGAACTGCGTGAAGCAGGCCTGACGCAGCCGATGACCGGCGGATACGTGATTACGTGGCGGGGTCTGTCTCTGCTGGCGGCCCAAGCCGGAATTGAGCCAGCAACCTACGGGCGGCTGCGGGGGTGGCCGATCCGGCACGAGGATAATGACCTGGTTTACTCGGTCAAGGCCCTACGGGCGGCGCTTGAGCATACCCGGCTGCTTATGGACTTCCTGGTTGGGCTGCGGAAATACGGGCCGGATGCCGGACTGCGTCTGAAGCACTGGCAGCACATGCATTTCGCGCGGCCTTTCATCACCCATAGCAAGTTCCCTGCTGACGATATAGACACAATTCGATGGGTCATGCCGGACGCCACTGGAACCGTACAGCTTCTGGATCACGACCAAGTGTTACGGGGCGAACTTGACTTCTGGCTGGAGGTGGATCGCGGAACGGTCCAGGGGAGCGCGCTGGGAGCCAAGCTGCAGCGCTATTGCGACGCATTGGCCACATGGCCGGGTCTCAGCCAGCGGGGTCCGCGACTGCTCCTGTTGATGGAGCATCGGGATGAGGCCAGACTGCAAAACGTGCGCCGGCGGATGCTGGGCCTCCGTCACACCCTCGGGGCCAGGCTCGATGTGCGCTTGACGCGCGCCGACCTACTCTCAGCTGGCAGGGCCGGCCTGAACCCGACGCTTCACGCATGGCGCAATCTGTACTCGAATGATTTTGTGAGGGCCTTTGACCTGTGAACGGCATGGATACCCGCACCAGCGTAGACGAACTCAAACGGCAGCACCCGATCCAGGAGGTCGCGCCGAGATTTGTTAAGGGCCTGCGGCACACGGGCGCCAACCTGATCGGGCGCTGTCCCTTTCACGATGATCGCCATCCCAGCTTTGCCGTCCATCTGTCCACGGAGACCTGGCGCTGCTATGCCGCGTCGTGCGGGGTTGGAGGGGATGTGATTGACCTGGTGGGCGTGGCGCACTTTGGCCGGGCCTGGAACAGCCGCGATCCGGCCATGTTCAAGGAGAGTTTGCGGCGGCTCGCGGGCGGCGAGTTGCCGCCTTTACGCCAGGCCATCCCTCCGGTGTGGCGCAACCTAGCGCAGTGGCGACCAGAAGCGCTCCAGCCCGCGCATCAGGTAGTGCTGCACACCGCGGCGCGGATCTACCACACCAGCCTGCTGATCCTGGGGCGCGCGCCAGGCACACCCTATGCTTACCTGCGGGGCCGGGGCTTCACGGATGAGACGATTCGTGCGGAGGCGCTTGGCTACGCGGCCGGAAATCTGCTGGGGCCGGGCCTGGCTGCCTGCGGCCTGTCGCGCACTCGAGCCGCCGCCCTCAATCTGCTGAACCCCGAGCGCCGGTCGCGGGAATTCCTGGCCGGCCGCATCATCTTTGTCGATCGCGACCGCAGTGGTCGGGTGCTGCACCTGATCGGCCGCGCCTATGCGCCCTGGCTGAGTTCTGGAACGCCCAAGTACCTGAGCCTAAAGGAAATGCTCAAGCCGCTCTATGGTTACGCCCGGCTGGACCGGCGCGAGAGCGACCGGCCCGTGTTGCTGGTGGAAAGCCCGCCCGATGCCCTGACGGCCCGCCAGTGGGGCTACGATGCGCTGGCCGTGACCGGAAGCCATCTCAAAGAGGATCATGCGGTACTGCTCGGTCGGCTGCGGCGACCGCTGGTGATGATTCCCCACAACGACGGCGGGAGCGGGGAACAGGCCGCAGCTCGTTGGCGTGAACAGGTTGGGCAGGGAGTACTGGTTTGCCTTCCAGATGATGTCAAAGACCTGAACGAGCTTGGCGTCCAGCCCGGCGGGGTAGACGAGTTGGAGAGCAGACTCCGAGCGGCCGGCATACGGGCTGAGCCGCGCAGCGGCAGAGGAGGCTAATCCAATATGTCGTCGAAAACGCCACCCGCAGCGGGAATTGCGCTGGCCGTGCCTCAGATGAGGGATCGACTGCGCGCAGCGTGGGCCACTTATTCGTCGGCGCGGGCAGAGCAGCGAACCGCCAGGGCGCTGATGGCCGTCATGGACGCCACCGTCCAGCGCCGCAGTCGGGAGGAGTGCCTGGGCCTCATCCTGGCGCGCGCTGTCGAGGCGTTGGGCGCCCTGAGCGGCTGTACTCACCTCGCGGATTCTGAACAGGGTGAGGCCCGCCTAGTCTATGCCGTGGGTGTCGAGAGCCTAAACGTGCTGGCCCGCATTCCAATGGAAGATGAAGTGTGCCGGGGTGTAGCGGCCACAGGCAAAAGCAGTGTCATAGAGACAGCAAGTAACAGCAGGCCGTGGCACGCGCTGACGCACGGCGGTGCGGACGCTGTGGTATTGACGCCGCTTGGGCAACGGCGCAACCTGCGCGGCCTGCTTGCCACTGGCTGGCCGGACGCCGATCAGGCCTTTGCCAGCGTGCCGGCGCTGATGCGCATTGCCCACTATGCCGCGCAGGTCATTGGTGAGTTCGACACGCTCGATCAGCGGGCAGCGGACTTTCAGGCCCTGCATGCGGCACTGCGGTGGCAGGAGACGATGACCCGTACGGCGGCACATGATCTGGGCAACCGGCTCAATGTCATCGCCGGCCTGGCGGGCATGGTGGTGCAAGCCGGCGATGAAGGAGAAGGGAAGGAACTGCTTCAGGAAGTCGTCCACCAGATTGAGTATGCGGAGTCGGTGCTGGATGACCTTCATGCGCCTGACCGGCCGCTGGCGCTGGAGGCGGTTCCTGTCGCTGAACTGGCCGAGGTGGCTGCTTGCCTCATGGCTCAGGTAGGAGAGGCGGTCAATTACGCCAGTGACGTTGCGCCCGGCCTGCCGGCTGTCTGGGGCGAGCGCGTGGCATTGCTACGCGTGATTGACAATCTGCTGGCGAATGCGGTCCGGCACAACACCAATGCAGATGGATTGACCGTCTGGTTTCGTGTAACGCAGCCATCACCTAATGAGTTGCTATTCGAAGTTGGCGACAATGGCAGCGGCATCTCACAAGAACAGCAGGTCATACTGCTCGCCGATGACCCGCATCCCGATGGGCGGCGTGGCCTGGGACTGTGGTCCAGCAGCCGGCTTGTCACTGCCATGGGCGGGCGACTCTGGTGCGAGAGCGACCCGGGGCATGGCGCTCGTTTCTTCTTCGCACTGCCGGCTGCGGCGGGTGATGGTGCCGCATGACTCTGACCGTGGATGAACTGCTGCAGTACGTCCGCTGCCCGCTGGAGTGGTTCTGGGAACGGCGCGCGCATGTTCCCCGGCCATTGGCCGCGAACAGTATGACGGCAGATGGTCTGCGGCAGGCGCAGGCCTTCTTCTACGAGGGGCATGCTCCTACCCTGAGGGATGCTCTTCGCATGGTCTGGCAGGACTGGGCCGATGCCTGGGGTCAGGCGACGCTACCGTCAGGTCTTGACCGATATGCGCAGGGCCGGGCTGCCATTCTTGAGCTTTTTGAGCGGGGCCGGGTGACGCGGCCGGATGGGCGGCGTTACACCGCGCCTCGCCTGACCAACGAATACCGCAACAGGATGCACAGCGGTGGGCTAACGGACCTGGGCCGGGGGCTCGACGAAGTGGCACAGAAAGTGGGATTGTCCTTGGGCGACGACGGGGAGAATGGATCTCTGGCGGACGCCTACGCCGATGGCCTGGCAGCGGCGGAGCGTATGGGGCCGCAGCTTCCGTCCCGTGACGTCGTCCTGGGATGGCAGGTTGCGTATGGCGTTGAGTTGCCCAATGGCTGGAGTCTGGCTGGGATGGCCGACCTCGTCTGGCGGGCGGAGGCGGAGCGCGGCGCCTCGGCGGTGGTGCTGGAGGTCCACGATCTGCAGGACACCGCCTGGGTGCGGGCTGGGCTGGCCGGCCGCGATCTGCGTGTGATTGCCGCGTCCATGGCGCAGCCCGTGCCCGACCAGGCGCCGACCTGGGAGCGGGTGGATCGCGTGGTGTACCGCCAGTGGCTGGCCGGGCAGACCTTCACCTTTCGCGAGACGAACCCGGGCCACCTGGTGGCTGTGGCGGCGGCTGCCGTGCGCGGCATCGAAACTGGTGTGGTCATCCCGCGTGCGCTGGCCGGTTATCAGAACTGCCAGGTCTGCCCACACCGCGAGCGCTGCTGGGATGAGCGAGGCTGGGAGGCGCTGGCGCTGATTGACGACAGCGCGTTGGCGCGCGCCACCCGCGTGCAGGAGCTCGCCAACGCCGCGCGGGCGAAATTGCAGGGAAACGGTGAGGCGGCCCGGCTGGCACGTGAGGCGGTCGATTCCATCGCGAACGGGCTGCGCGAAATGTCCGACTCCGTGGGTGTGGCTGCGTTGTTGGCGGAAAGCCGGCATGTGGTGGAAGGGCTGGAGTCTGAGTGAGAGAGGAGGACAGACAGCAGGATGCCGGCGTCACGCATCGTCATCGTTGAGGATGAGCCCCATCTGGCCGACTGTTACCGGCAGGCGCTGACCCAGGCCGGGTTCCAGGCACAGACGGCGCGCACCGGGCGGGAGGGGTTGACCCTGTGCCGCGCGCAGAAGCCTGATCTGGTTATCCTGGACCTGGGCCTGATCGGCGACCTGGACGGCTTTGATGTGCTCAGCGCGTTGCGTTCACAGGGCGACACCCCGGTCCTCATCTTGACCGCCCAGGCTGGCGAAGCTTCGCTATTGCGCGGCCTGACCCTAGGCGCTGACAACTTTGTGTCCAAACCCATTTCGGCCGCCGCGCTTGTTGCGCGCGTGAGCGCTCACCTGCGCCGCCGCAGCTTCTGGAAGCTGCCCGCCGCTATCGGCCGGTATCAGTATGGCCGCCTGATCCTCGACCTGGAGCGCGGTCTCGCCACTGCCGGAAATCGGTCGGTGACCTTCGGCGAGCGCGAGCTGCGGGTACTGGCGCGCCTGATGCGGACGCCGGGCGAGGCCGTGACGTACGAGGAGTTGTTGGCGCAGGGGTGGCACCGAACCGACGTGCTGGTCCGCAGCGAGGATGCCAAGACCCTGCTGACCTGCATTTACCGTCTGCGGACCAAGTTGCGGCGTTTGGGCGCGCCAGAAGGATTGATTGAGAGAGCGCCCAACGCCGGCTTCTTGATCGCAGTGCCGGATCTGATTTTTCAGGAGAATTGATGACGGCTTTCAACTTGCTTCAGAATGCCATCCTTTCGGCGGCGCTCGTACTTGCGGCGCTGTTGGACCGCCGTCATGGGCGCGTGCCCAACACCCTCACATTCCCGATACTGGCTGCGTCAGTGCTCGTGCTCATGGTTCGCGCTGTGCGCGGCGAACTGGATCGAGATGCGCTGACCATGGTCATGGCTGCCTGGGGCATTGGGCTTACTCTCTGGTGGCTCAGGGTGTTCGGGGGCGGCGATGTCAAGCTGGCGCTGGGCTTGGTGACGCTGTTTCCAGAGAGTCGTCTTGTTGGCTTGCTGCTGGCGTGCCTGCTGGTTGGCCTGTTCGCCACTCTGGTCAGCCAAGAGGGCAGGAGGGGCCTCCAGCGGCTGCGCTGGCTGGCCCTGAGCGCCATTCAAGGCAGCGTGCCCACCCGCGAGGAGATCGCCGCAGCCTACAAATCGCGCGGGCGCCGGGTAACGTGGCTGATCTCCCTGGCCGGGCTGCTGTATCTATGGCTTCCGGCCCTATCAGGATTCTGACCGTGCCTGCCATTCCGCCTGAAATCCGTCTTCCTGACACCGAGGCGTTCCGCCCCCAAAATCTGTGGGAGACGGTGGAGCGTTTTAATCACCGCCTGCGCACCGGCGATCTGGAGAGCTATCGCCCCACGCCCCTTGGCTTTCCACAGCTTGATGACTGCCTGGGCGGCGGATTGCACGCTGAGGACCTGTGCCTGGTGGGCGGCATGCAGAACGTCGGCAAGACCATCTTCGTGCTGCAGGTGGCGCGTAACCTGGCCTGGAGCGGGGAGGTGCTGCCGATCGTCGTCTGCTATGAGCACAGTCCCGAAACACTTTTACACCGGCTTCTGTGCCTCGAGTCCGTGGTGGACTTGGAGCCCGAAAGCGCCGATGGCCTGACGCGCACCGACCTGGAGCAGGCCATCCTGGGGTTGTATGGTCAGGGCCCCGGCAACGATGAATTGCCCGACCTCGATCACGTGCTCCAGCGGCTGCCCGCCGCCCGGCGCGCCTGGTTCCGCCTGCGCGAGTACCTGTGGCGGCTGTGGCTGGTACGCGGCGATGGCCTGGAAACGACGGACTTCGTGCTGCGCGAATACGTTCGTATGGCCCGCCACCTGGGACATCGTCGCGTCATGCTGATCGTGGACTATGCCCAGCGGGTACCGCTGCGCCCAGCGCTGGACGGCGCTGTCCTGAGCGAGGCCCAACGCATTGACCTGGTGATGCGCGGCTTGAAGAGCCTGGCAATGGAGTTCGGCGTGCCCGTGATGGCCGTCGCCGCCGCGGACGCTGAAGGATTGCGCAAGGGAAATGTGCGCTTCGAGGATCTATGGGGCCCTGCAACAGTCCAGTACGAGCCGGATGTCGCCATCATCCTGAATCGAGAGGCGCTGGATCAGGCGGCTGGCCAGTACTTCGTGCGTATCGGGATTGAGAAAAACCGGCATGGGCCGAGTGAAGTTGAGTTTCGGCACCGCCTTCACGGGGCCTTCTACATGCTTTCGCCCAGAGGGGATGCGCTCAAATCGCGCACCAGCAAACCGTCCAGCTCGGGGATCATTGAGACAAATGGCCATCAGTGAATCCAACTTGGGGCACCGGACGCCTCACGCCTGGGTTGCAGAGTGGCTGCCTTGGCCAATACCAGTGGTTGCGGCGCTGCCAGTGCTAGCCCGCAAGGAGACGTAGTGCTCGGCCTCAATGACCAGTTGCCCGCCACTCTTGTGGTAGGTCAGGGCATCAGGAGTGGCGATGTCAATCTCCAGCAGCCCGCCGGCACTGGCCGTGCCACAACATCGCATCCGGGCAGGGCTTCAGTACGAGGTCGTGCCCGTAGCGTTTGCTGATGAAACCTTGCGCTGTCCGCAAAATGATAGTCTCATCGCCTCTGCTTCCCATTCGCTGCGCTGCTTTGGAATCCAGAAGCTAACGACGACGCCACTCGGCGATCCGTTCACGTATTAGCCGAAACCTCACCCATGACCATAAGAACACAATAGGAAGCGCGGCCGCAAGGATGTTTACGAATCCGGCTGTACCAAGGTAATCATCCGTGCACCTTTCGGAAGAGGCCATATATCCGGCACAAACCCACTCAGCCACAAACCGGGCAATCAGCAGCGCTCCTAGGATCACTGCAAACATGAGCAGATCCCGCTTGAAGGTCAGCGGGCCAAGCACCATGAACACGCGCGAAAAAGCCACTATGCCAAGCGCAAAGGCAAACAGCGGTGTGAAGATGGATGGCAACAGGATGTTAGCTGCGGCAAGGACCAGGCCGCTTCCCCCACATATCGCTACTGCTTGGATATAGTAGCTCCTCATGCTCTGTCTGACAGTTCAGCGCGCCCTATCTTTGACATCAATTATCCAGGACCGCGGTACCGGCCTGATTCAGTGCCTCTTCGAGAATAGTCTGCACATCCTAACATATTCGGCGGGCGGCGAGGCGGATGCAAGTAACCTACAGGTGTGCAGCCTGAACGTCCTGGTTGCGCCAGGCGGCCGCATGGCGTATACTCTTGTGTACTACAGGAGTTTCGCGGCCCGCCTGAGATTCACAAGGTCCGAAACTGTGGTGTCTGACCAGGTGGGTTGCTTGCAGAGGGCACAATGACGGAACCGATTTCGCTTGCAGCCAAGCTTGCCCTGCTCTTCGAGTACGGCCAGGACAAGGGACTGCCGACTACCTACCGCGCCATTGCCGAGGCGACGAAGGAAAATGCCAACAACATCCGCAAGATCTATGTGGGTGAGAACGAGAATCCCGGCCTTCGCACCCTTTCGGCGCTGGCTGAGTACTTTCAGGTGGGTCTGGCTTACTTCGACTGCAACTCGCGGGAGGAGTGCGAGGCCTACCTTGAGGGGGCTACGGCCCGGCACCTGACGGAGACCATCGCGCTGCGAACTCGCGGCATCTCCGAGTCGGGCCTGGAGGCGATCAAGAACATGATTGACTACGTCCGGAATGTGGAGCGACTCCCGCCAGAGGAGTGAGCATGGGGATTGCGTGCAATGGGCGCCAACGAATCGATGCGTGACCGCCTGAATGCGCTGCTGGATGAACTGGGCTACGACTTCAGCCAATTCAGCGCGGCCGGCTTTGCAGCCTGGGTGGCGCGCCGCCGCCAGCGCCCCATTCACCTTGTGCCGCAGGAATTTCCTCCCGACCTCGACGGCGCATGGCTGAGGGGTGCCAGGGCCGATTTCGTATTCTACCAAGCCGGTCCACTGCAAATCCACTCGGTCCACATTCTGCTGCATGAGATCAGCCACATTTTGTTGGGCCACACCACCGCGCCCATCACGGACGACTTCGCGCGGCTGTTTGGCGCTGCGACCCAGGCGCCTGCCGCACAACTGCCAGCGAGCGTCCAGGGCCTGTTCCGGTCAATCCGCTATACCGATCTTCAGGAAGTAGAGGCCGAGACTCTCTCCAGCCTGATCCAGCAGCGCGTCATTGCGCTGGCGGGCGCTGCGGCACTGGCTGAGGTGGGGCAGGAAGATGGCCTTCGGCACTTTGTTGAGGGGTTGGGGCTGGACCGGTACTGACCTGGTCTCGCCCGTTCAACCACGCACGTAGTTGATGATCGGCGCCGAAGTCATCGCCGCTGGCGCGTTGTGGGGACTGTTGGCCTGGCAGGCGCCCAGGCTGCAATTGCGCTCGCCACGTTCGACCTACACCTTCCTGACGCTCCTGTTCCTCGCCCTGGCCGCGACCACCCAGGTGCCCTCTGCTGCGGCAGCGCTTGATGCGCTCGCCCGCCTCCCTGACTTGGGGCGCGTCCTTCAATACAGCTTTGCGCTCCTGGCCGCCTCGAGCTGGGCCGTGTCAGCCACCTACCTCGCCCCCGCGCTGGCACCTCGCCGGCGTTGGTTGATGCTCCTCTTCCTGGTAGGCGCGGTGATGGGCCTGATCTGGGCGGCGGCGTTGGCCCAGGGCGAGACGGTTCGCGAGGACACGCTGCACAATCGCTACAGCCTGGCGCTGAGCGCCGTGGCGCATGCCTATCTGCTGATGGTGACCGTCACCTTCTCGCTGCCGGCCCTGGCCCACACTCTCCGGACCGAATCGGCCCCGCAGTTGCGTTATCGCCTGTGGATGCTCACCAGCGCGCATAGCCTCATCGGCATATGGATGGTTACCAGCCTGGTGACCTACGCCCTGATCGCTCTCGGAGTGCTGCCGCGTACCTTGCAGTCACCATTCCCCGCCGCGCTCATGCTGGCGGTGCTGCTTGCGTACGGCCTCGCGTTTCTTCCAACACAGGCGGCCCTAAGGATCGCACGCTTCGTCAATCAACTGCACACCGCCTGGCGTTGCCTGCTGCTTCGGCGGTTGCAGACGCGAATTGGCCGCCTACTGGCTGAGCCGGCTCCGCCGCTGCCGGTTGGTGACCTGGCGCGCTCACCGGAGTTCGCCCTCTATACCACCGTTATCGCGATCCTGGACCGCCGCAAGGCCCTGCACGCGAGCCCCAACCCACAGGCCAGGCGCATTGCCAAAGCCCTCGATGCGATTGGCCGCAGCGACCAGGGTTACACCAGCGTGCTGAACGGGCTTGCGCGCCTCGCCGCGCAGATATGACTGCCGAATTGCTGGAATTGCAGTCCGCCCATGCGGCCGTGGCGCGGTATGTTCGCCAGCGCAGCCGAACATTTCAATACGCCACGCTGCTGCTGCCGGCGGAACGCCGGCAGGCCATGTGGGCGGCCTACGCCTTCTTCCGCCAGATGGACGACATGGTTGATCGGGCGAAGGTTTCGCCCGATGCCTTCCACCAGTGGCGACGGCAGGCGCTCGAGCTGGCTGCCAACCAACAGGACCCGATCTTGAGGGCGTGGGCAGCCGTACGTGAGCGCTATGCCGTTGACGATCGCTACGTGCGTGACTTGCTCGACGGCATCGAGGCCGACCTGGCGCCGCGGCGGTTTGGGGCTCTCGACGACCTGTATGCCTATTGCCGCCAGGTCGCCGAGACCGTCGGTCTGATGGCAACGCCCATCATGGGGCTGGCGCCGGGCATCACATTTGAACAGGCCGCGCCCTACGCCGCCGCCTTGAGCCGCGCTCTGCAGATGACCAACATCCTTCGTGATCTTGGCGAAGACTTGTCCGAGGGCCGCATCTATGTGCCGCAATCCGAGTTGGTCGCGTGCGGCCTGACCCTCGCCGATATCGAGAGCCGGGTCTGCGATGAACGCTTTCATCGGCTCGTCCGGCGCATGATTGCTCTGACCCGGCGGCACTTCGCGCAGGGCTGGCCGGGGCTGGCGCTGCTATCCCGCACGGGCCGGTGGACCGTCGGCCTGGGCGCGCTGACCTATCGCGCCATCCTGGATCGGATGGAACGCGCGCCCTGCTCTGCCTACGGCCCCACACCCCGCGTGAGCCTTGTCGGTAAGCTATGGCTACTTGCCACGAGCTGGCCCGACGTGGCATGGCCAGGTCGGGTGCGGACTCCCGATCCAGCGGCACAAACAGAATGAGCGCAGCTCCAAACCATGAGGGGGGCATGGCTGGAGCGGCGCTCAATCACTATTCTACCTGCTGTCCGGCCCTGAGCCAACCAAAGCGCTGCCGATTCAGACAATCTGGTCATTGTGTAAACTGCCCGCCATCCCATGCGCCTCACCATCCTGACCTCGGGCACGCGCGGCGACGTCCAGCCCTACGTGGCGCTAGGCACCGGTCTGCGGGACGCCGGCCATGCTGTTACCTTGGTAGCGCCGCACCGCTTTGAGAGCCTGGTCCGGCGCTACGACCTGAACTACCGGCCGCTGAACCTCGACGCGGACGCGCTGCTGGCTGATCCGGCAGTGCAGCGCGAGGCCCAGGGCCGCAACTTTCTGCGCATGCTGTCTGTCGTGCAGCGGACGCTTGGTCCCCGCTACCCCACCTTGTTCGCCGATTATTGGGCCGCCTGCCAGGACTCCGATGCCATTATCGCTTCTGGCACATCGTTCGGGGCATTCAGCTGCGCCGAGAAGCTGGGGGTGCCGTTCTTCCTGGCGGCCCTGCAGCCGTTCCCGGCTACGCGAGAGTTCCCATCTTTCTTTCTGCCGCCAGGCCCACGCCTGGGCGGCGCTTACAACTGGCTGTCCCATCTGGCTTTCCAACAGGTGCTCTGGCTGGCGGTGCGCGATTGGGAAAACGACTGGCGGCGCCAGGAGTTGGGTCTGCCGGCGCTGCCTTTCTGGCTTGGGCCATACGGCAGAATGGCCGCACTCTGCACGCCCATGCTCTTCGGCTACAGCCCATTGGTCGTCCCCAAGCCCGTTGACTGGAAACCCTGGCACCACGTTACTGGATACTGGTTTCTAGGTGAGCCGCCAAGCTGGTCACCCCCTGACGATCTCGTCCGCTTCCTCGAAGCCGGCCCGCCACCAGTCTATGTGGGCTTTGGAAGCATGAGCTCATATGACGGCGGCCAACGCCTGAGGCTGGCGATAACGGCGCTCCAGCGCCTCGGACTGCGCGGCGTCATTCAGTCGGATGGGGCTGACATGATCGGGTTGCCGGATGGCATGATGACTATCGGTGATGCTCCACATCGCTGGCTCTTCTCCCGGATGGCCGCTTTGGTTCATCATGGCGGTGCCGGGACCACGGGGGCGGCGCTGGCGACCGGCGTGCCGTCGCTGGTAATTCCTGTTGTGCTGGATCAGTTTGCGTGGGGAGAGCGGATTGCACATATTCAGGCTACTGGCACACCCCTGCCTGGTCGTCGGATCTCTGCCAGCTCGATTACCATTGCCCTAGATTATCTCGTTTCCGACTCGGGCGTAGGGCAGAAGGTGGTAGAGTTGGCCGCACGTCTTAAGAAGGAAGATGGGGTAGGCTCAGCGGCATCAATAGTCGGGGGTATTGCAGGCGGGCTGTGATGGCAAGCGCTACTCCGCCCAATCCTTCGCAATAAGTTCGGCCTGCTCCAGTACGGTGATGGTGGCTTGCTCCTGCTTGTCGGGCGGGTAGCCGTGTTTGCGGAGGACGCGCCGCACGAGACGCCGCAGGTTGGCGCGCACGCTCTCCTTCACGCTCCAATCAATCGTCACGTTGCTGCGCACCGTCTGCACCAGCTCCTGGGCGATGGCGCGCAGGGTCTCGTTGCCGAGGACCTGGACGGCGCTGTCGTTGACGCCGAGGGCGTCGTAGAAGGCCAGCTCAGCTTCGGTGAGTCCGAGGTCTTCGCCGCGATGGGCGGCGAGGTTGAACTGCCGCGCCAGCTCGATCAGCTCGGCGATGACCTGGGCGGCTTCGAGAGAACGGTTCTGATAGGCGTGGATGGTCTGCTCCAGCAGGGCGGCGAAGGAGCGGGCCTGGACAACGTTGGTACGGGCGCGGGCGCGGATGGCGTCGTCGAGCAGCTTTCGGAGGAGCTCAAGGGCGAGGTTGCGCTGCGGAAGGGCCTTGACCTCGGCCAGGAACTCGTCGGAGAGGATGGAGATGTCGGGCGTTTTGAGGCCGGCAGCGGCGAAGATATCCACAATTTGGTTCGAGACGACGGCGCGCGAGACAAGCTGGCGCAGGGCGGTGTCGAAGTCCTCGGTGGTACGGCCATCGGGCGCGGTGGCTTTGGCGAGTGCGGCGCGGACGGCCTGGAAGTAGCCGATCTCGTCGCGCAGGGCGAGGGCGGTTTCGTGCGGGACGGCCAGGGCAAAGGCCTTGGCGAGATCGGACGCAGCCTGCAGGAGGCGGGTCTTGCCCTCGGGCTGGGCGAGGATGTGCTCCATGCCGGCGGGGATGAGGGCCAGGCGCTCGGCGGGGGTGCCGGTGGTGAAGCGCGAGTAGTCGAGGCCGTGGAAGAGGGCGGCGACGATCTCGAACTTTTCGAGCAGCAGCTCGACAGCCTGGGTCTGCGGCACCCCGGCCTGGTCGCGGTCGGCCTGGGTGTAGACGGCCAGGGCGGCTCTGAGCTCGTGGGCGAGGCCGAGATAGTCCACGATGAGGCCGCCGGGCTTGTCGCGGAAGACGCGGTTGACGCGGGCGATGGCCTGCATGAGGCCGTGGCCGCGCATGGGCTTGTCCACGTACATGGTGTGCAGGCTGGGGGCGTCGAAGCCGGTGAGCCACATGTCGCGGACGATGACGAGGGTGAGGGGATCGGCGGGGTCCTTGAAGCGGTCGGCCAGGGCGCGGCGGCGGGACTTGCTGCGGATGTGGGGCTGCCAGTCGGGGCCGTCGGCGGCGGAGCCGGTCATGACGACCTTGAGGAAGCCCTTTTTGTCGTCATCGTCGTGCCAGTCGGGCCGCAGCTTGACGATGGCGTTGTAGAGGTCCACGCAGATGCGGCGGCTCATGGCGACGAGCATGCCCTTGCCGGAGAGCGCCTCGCGCCGCTTCTCGAAATGCGCTACCAGGTCGGCGGCCAGCAGATTGACGCGCTTCTCCGCGCCGACGAGGGCTTCCAGCCGCGCCCAGCGGGTTTTGAGCTCTTCCTTGGCTGTAGTCTCTTCGCCTTCGGTCACCTCTTCAAACTCGGGGTCGAGGTGCGGGCGCTCGGCCTCGTCCAGCGCCAGCCGCGCCAGCCGCCCCTCATAGTAGATGCGCACCGTCGCGCCGTCTTCGACCGCGCGCTGGAGGTCGTAAACGTCAATCTCGTCCCCAAATACCTGCCGCGTGCTGCGGTCGTTCAGCTCGACCGGGGTGCCGGTGAAGCCGATGAAGCTGGCGTTGGGCAGCGCATCGCGCAGGTGCTTGGCGAAGCCGTAGGCGAGGTAGGCGCCTTCGGCCTCGTGGGGCTGGCCCTTGGGCACGACGACGCGGGCGGCAAAGCCGTATTGGCTGCGGTGGGCCTCGTCGGCGATGACGACGATGTTGCGGCGCTCAGACAGCAGCGGATAGGCCTCGCCGGGGGCGGGCAGGAACTTCTGCACCGTGGTGAAGACGACGCCGCCCGAGGCGCGCTGGAGCAGCTCGCGCAACTGGCCGCGGTCCTCGGCCTGGACGGGGGACTGGCGGAGGAGGTCCTGATTGGCGGCGAAGGTATCGAAAAGCTGCTGGTCGAGGTCGTTGCGGTCGGTGAGGACGACCAGGGTGGGGTTATCGAGGGCGCGGATGAGCTTGCCGGCGTAGAAAGCCATGGTGAGGCTCTTGCCGCTGCCCTGCGTGTGCCAGATGACGCCGGCGCGGCGGTCGCCCTCCACCGCGGCGGCGCGCAGGGTGGTTTCCAGCGCCTTGTTGACGGCGTGGTACTGGTGGTAACCGGCCAGCTTCTTGGCGAGGGTGGGGCCGGTGGCGTCGAAGGTGATGAAGTGCTGGACCAGATCGAGCAGGCGGGCGGGGGCGCACAGGCCGCGCAGCAGGGTTTCGAGCTGAAGGCTGCCACGCGGGGCGACGGTCTCGCCATCCACGGTCCGCCAGGGCATGAAGCGCTCCCAGTCGGCGGTGAGCGACCCGGCCCGCGCCTCGACGCCATCGGAGGCGATGAGGACGGCGTTGTAGTGGAGCAGGGCCGGAATCTCGGCCTTGTAGGTCTGAAGCTGTTTGAACGCGCCGCGCACGGTGGCGTCCTCATCGGCGGCGTTCTTGAGCTCGATGACGACCAAGGGGAGGCCGTTGACGAACAGGACGACGTCGGGCCGGCGCTCACGGCGCCCTTCCTTGACGACGAACTGGTTGACGGCCAGCCATTCGTTGCGGGCGGGGTGAGCGAAATCCACCAGCCAGGCCTTGTCGTGGGCGGGGGCGCCATCGGCGCGGCGGACTTCGACGTCCACGCCCTCCACGAGCAGGCGGTGGAAGCGGCGGTTGTTTTCGAGCAGGCTGGGGCAGGGGGCGGCGAGGGCCTGGCGGAGGGCGTCGTCGCGGGCTTCGGCGGGGAGGGCGGAGTTGAGACGCGCGAGGGCGGCGTGGAGGCGGTCAACGAGGACGACGTCACCGAAGCTGGCGCGCTCGGCGGCGGGCTCGCCGTGGGCGAGGGCGGGGCCGTGGGCGACCTGGTAGCCTAACTCGGCGAGCCAATCGAGGCCGGCCTGTTCAACGAGAGACTCAGTGAAAGAGGTGGTCATCTCAAGCTAGACATTAGAGAATGGTTATAATCTGGACATGAATTGTTGCCAAGTAGCGAAATCTGAGTTACTTTGATTGTGCCGAATGACTCAAGTAGATTTGAGTTGACAAAGTAGATAATATGTTCTATTATCTTGTTGCGAAGTCGGCAGTCCAAATCCCCCTGAGTTTCTTGTAATCGTCGTTTTGTAGTGGCCAAGATCGGGCGGATAGTATGATTCCGAGTCGTCAACGAAAATGCGCAGGCCGGATGGATTCGTCCTCATCGATGGTAGCCACCGCATTCGTCAACGAAAGGGAACTTCAGTCTACTCTGGCCCGACTAGACCTGATCCTACCAACCAAACACAGAAATGTAATCTATAAGAGGGAAGTACCGGTAGGATCCCACATTCCAGACTTCATATATGTGTGTTTTGATAATGAGCCTGACCCAAGCCTGTGGCCTGCCCGCCTAACTTACCGACACGCATTTGTAATATGGCTATTGCGTCAGAATCCCCTTGATAGTGTGGCCCTTGCTGCTCGCTTCCATGAACCAATAGAACGTGTCGAACCCATACTGTTTGATCTTCAGAAGTGCGGAGCTATTGAGCTCTGCGACTCGAATAGGCTCAGGTTGAGCGCTGGGATGGCTGCCGTTGGGGCAGATGTAGTAGCAGTAGAAGCCAAGTTAAGCAAATGGCGCGCCGCATTGCATCAAGCGATTTCATATCTGCGCTTTTCGGACAGTGCGTTTGTTGCTATGGATGCAACTCGAATACGAGTTAGCACAATGATGCTCCGCCAGTTTGAAGACAGCGGAGTTGGGTTATGTGCGACTCAAAGAGACAGAGTCGAGTGGCTTGTTGAACCTAAACGTCAATTTGATGTCTCTAGCCCTGATCGTGAGTATCTGATCGCTTCATCAATTACGGTTGGCCGTCAGCAATTATGGTCCCGACGGTATCCCTCAAATGCTGTAAGCCACGCCTGAACGTGTTGAACCTGTGTCCTGGGGGGAGGTTCAGTGCCCAGGATGCGCGCGACTGCTGCTGAGTTCTTCACTGCTTGTGTTAACCACTGATGAACGTAATCCCTCCGTTGCTGACCATCGAATCCTGAATGTTCTCGTTCTGCATTTATCGCAGACAATAAGAAGTGCTCCCGGGCGGCTTCGCCATTGCCTTGGCGATACTGCCAAGCAGGAATCTCAGCGGCTTTGCGGTTCTGCCTGGCCGCTTCTAGGAGACCGGAAGAAGCAATTGTCCGATCTGCTATTAAGTTCAGTCCTCCGCCGCTTACAATACGGTCGAACTCAGTATCCATGTGAATGTCGGCCGCCGAACTGTGACTCCAAAAAGACGGGTATACGCGCCCGCCGGCCAATTTGTCAGCAAGTCGAAGCCGATATAGGCTCTTGTACCAATTACTCGCCCACGCACTTGCCCCCGCCGCTTCGCAGACCAACCCAAACATTCCCAAATAGTTCACAACAACCTTAATCTTGGCGTTAACCGCGAACTCGTGTACTAAGTGAAGGATGGATTGAAGCACCCAAGTATTGCCGCACTGGCGCTCCATTGCAGTCTCCGAACCCTGCTCGACAACGATATACACCCCGTCCACATCTCGGGCACTGATATTGTCCACTATGAGATCGAGAAAACTGTTAGAGCTAGGGGCCAGATAGCGCAGACACACGTCAGCCAACGCTAAGGTCGAGAGAACGGGGGCACTGAGGCCATGCGCTGTCCTCAGATACTCCACATAGTCCAGTCCAGCATCCAACCACGCCAATTCCTCACTATAGTCAGAGTTCACATCAGTACTCAGCGGGCTAGGAAGAATGATTTGGTCACATCCAAGCCGATCTTGAAAAGTAACACAATCGCGGCTAAAGACGTCTATCTCACCAGGAGTGTTTGGGGAGTGCCTGGGCCAAACAGCCGCAATCTTTGACTTTATTTCGTCGTTCCAGTCCTTCTGCTTCTGAATCTCGCTGTCATACTCAGGCAAGTTCCTGACGCCGAACCAGGGATAACTTGCGAGGTATGTGCAGTGCTTGGGGCTTTCCGCAGCATCTAGCCCAGCCAAGTACAACTGCGGATCGAACATACGATGTTTAAGGTACGGATATTTGCCCAGTTTTCGTCGTTGAAGTTGAAAGGACGGCATCGTGCTACTAGCAAGGATGCTAGTATCGAGGTTGACGCTCTGAGGAAGTCCAAAGGTGTAACCCAAGTTCGCTATGAAGGTCATTTCCCCTCCTGACAAGACTAAGGCGAGTTCTGACTCAAGACTTGTTTGATCCGGCGAGGCTTTGGTCGGTTCGCTGGGTTTTCATGCAGCATGTCCCGAAGCAACCGGGCATGGTTCCATTGACGAGCTTCCAAAGGCAATGAAAGATGAAACTTGCTGTTGACTAGCTGTTGCTGATCGAGATTGGTAGGGTGGCGCCCCATGGCGCACTCAAGGAGAATGACTCCCAATGCGTAAACATCAGATTTGCACGTCAAACTCCGCGCAGCTTTACACTGCTCAGGCGACAGATAACCTACGGTGCCTCCCGTAAACCCGAGCGCCGTCAAAGTTGACTTGTCTAGGTGGCGGGCAATACCAAGATCGATAACACAGGCTTGGCCGTTAGGTTGAACAAGAATGTTACTTGGCTTAATATCCCGGTGAACGATACGGTGTTGCCAGATCGAATCAATCGCATCGGCAATATCAAACGCGATATGATCCATCGTCGAGTGTGAGATTGCTCCGCGTGCAATCATCGCTGTAAGCGGCTCTCCGGGAACGAGCGAAGTGGCAACAACGGGTAGTTGATACGTCCCATATGGAATCGACCCATACCATAGCAACTTGACCACACTGGGCGAGATAATCTTCCGTAGTGCATCCACCTCGCGTTCGATTCGCGTATGTAACTGTCCTGGAAGGTAGATTTTGATCGCAGCATTTTCTTGGCTGACCCAGCCTTGATGAACGACACCCTGGCCACCGTGCGCCAAGAGTTTGTCCAGTCGAATTTTGCTCGGCAGTAGTCCCTGTACATTTGCTGGGTCGCTCAGCCAGACAAGGGCCGGATTATTAGCAAGCACCTCTTACGATCCTCCATCTGCCAGGCGAGCTGGTCGAATGTATACTGCTCCGCTCATCAGCCTCGGCAGCAGAACATCCCTCGTATTTGCGAGGGTTCTCGATTGAGCACCATTCGTTTGAATCATATTGAGCAGCGGTGAAACAGTCTTGTTGAAGGCATCGAGTACTGAATCTGCGGGCATGACCACTGGATGAATCTGGCAAAACGTTGAGAATGCAAGATTCTTTATGCCAGTCGTGCCGTTTTCGTACTGGAAGAAATCTCCACTCGTGTAAAGCCAGCGCAACCATAAGTACAGAAATTGGGAATATCGCGCGTGTTTTGGTCGAAACATGCGACAAAAGTTAGAGCACACGATCGGCAATGATACTCGCTGCAAGAGGTTGGCCGATATGAAAACTGGCCGTCCTGTTGATTGTGTCGGGCTACCGCCTGATATTTCAATCACCAAATCACCGGGCTGCAGGCGGCGTCTGTTTAGACTCGATTCGCTTAAGTAGCGAGTAGGCATCTTTCCAGTACCGCCTGATTGCAGGTCTGGAATATCTGCTCCACGAATGCACAAGGTCGGAACCAGCAATCCGTCCTCATTGGAATCAACGCCCCAATCACCGCCCAAAACGAACTCTGCAATGTCATTTGTGACCAATGCAGACCATCCTCGCGGCACCTCGCCTATCTCTGTTTCTTCAAAGCCATCCGGGAACAGCGCCGCCGTCGCCGCGTCCATCCCTGCCGGCTGGCGGCCAGCGGCCTTGGCGCGCACGGGGTCAAAGTCCACGAACCAGGATTTGAACAGGGCGCGGGCGAGGGCTTCGAGGGTGGCGTTGAGGCGGCGGTTGAGGGCGATTTTGTCGTCGAGAGAGCCAAGAATGTCAGCGATGCGTTTCTGTACATCAAGCGGCGGGATTGGCAGCTTTAACTCGCGTGCATGTTGCATTCTCAAGTTGTCGACAACTGAGCCAGTTCCACCATGAGAGTGGAGTTCATGTTGAACTTGCGGGCTCAAAAAGGCATAGAGCAAGAATCGGGCATCAACAATTCTTTCATCGGGTCGAAAGTGTATTAGGCGTTGCCCAAGGCAAATAGGCTTGTCATCCAAGATTTGTCCTACATTTCCAAGTGGAGCCTCCCGCGACAATATGATGTCGCCCCACCTGGGCACGCCTCGCCGTATTCGAAAGTCGTAAGTTTCCCTAGTTACCCAGCGGGCAGTGTCTAATTCAATATGCCCATTGCCAACATCTGAGGTGCGGATCATGTAGTACCCGGTGTCCTCAGTTGAGAGGTCTGGGGTGTCGTGTATACAGTCAACTATGAAGTCGCACACTTCACCTGCTGTGCGAACTTCCCAGTTCGATTGTAAGGTCACACTATCCTGGTCCGATTGCATATCATTTCTTCAATTGTGCGAGTGAAGCTCTAATCAGTTCCTGCAGCCTCGATGATTCGGCGAATTGTTCTTCTAGCTTCGCGGTCAACCTGGATAACTTCGCTTCGAATGGCTCGCCGTCGTCTTCGGCTTCTTCGGCGCCCACATAGCGCCCAGGAGTGAGAACGTAGCCGTGGGCGGCGATCTCGTTGGTAGCGGTGCTCTTGCAGAAGCCGGGCACATCAGCGTAGTCACCGGCTTCCTTCTCCCCGCGCCAGGCGTGGTAGGCGGCGGTGATGCGGGCGAGGTCGGCGTCGGATAGCTCGCGGTGGGTGCGGTCCACCAGGTGGCCGAGCTTGCGGGCGTCAACGAACAGGGTCTCCCTGCGCCGGTCGCGGAACTTACCGTTTGACTTGTTGCGGGCCAAGAACCACAGGCAGACGGGGATCTGGGTGGTGTAGAAAAGCTGGCCGGGCAGGGCCACCATGCAGTCCACTAAATCCGCTTCAACCAGGCGCTGGCGGATGTCGCCCTCGCCGCTGGTGTTGGAGGACATGGAGCCGTTGGCGAGGACGAAGCCGGCCACGCCGCCGGGGGCGAGGTGGTGGACCATGTGCTGCACCCAAGCGAAGTTGGCGTTGCCGGCCGGCGGCGCGCCAAACTGCCAGCGCACATCGTCGCGCACGCGGTCGCCGCCCCAGTCGCTGACGTTGAAGGGCGGGTTGGCGAGGATGAAGTCGGCGCGCAGGTCGGGGTGCAGGTCGCGGTGGAAGCTGTCGGCGTTCTCGCGGCCCAAGTTGCCGTCAATGGCGCGGATGGCGAGGTTCATCTTCGCCAGCCGCCAGGTGGTGGGGTTGCTCTCCTGCCCGTAGATGGCGAGGTCGCCGATGCGGCCGCCGTGGGCAAGGACGAACTTCTCGGACTGGACGAACATGCCGCCGGAGCCGCAGCAGGGGTCGTAGACGCGGCCCTTGTAAGGTTCCAGCATCTCCACCAGCAGGCGCACAACCGACTGCGGCGTGTAGAACTCGCCACCGCCCTTGCCCTCGGCGCTGGCAAAGCGGCCCAGGAAGTATTCATACACGCGGCCCAGCACGTCCTTGGCGCGGCTCTCCTTGTCGCCCAGGCCGATGGTGCCCACCAGGTCAATTAGCTCGCCCAGCCGCTGCTTGTCGAGGGCGGGGCGGGCATAGTCCTTGGTGAGCACGCCCTTGAGGCTGGGATTGTCCTTCTCGATGGCGAGCATGGCGTCGTCAATGACCTTGCCGATGTCGGGCTGTTTGGCGCGGTCTTGAATGTACGGCCAGCGCGCCTTCACCGGCACCCAGAAGATATTCTCGGCGGTGTACTCGTCGCGCTCTTCGGCGGCTTCGTAGCGCCCGGCCTCGTCCTTGATGTAGTAGGCGCTGGCGGGGTCGGCGGCTTCGCGAAGGAGCCACGTACGGCGCTCCTCGAAGGCGTCGGAGATGTATTTGAGGAAGACCAAACCCAGCACCACGTGCTTATACTCGGCCGGGTCCAGGTGGCCGCGCAGCTTATCCGCCGCCTGCCACAGCTTCTCCTCGAAGCCCAGGTTGGCGCCGTTGCCTTTGGCTTTCGCCCCACGCTTGCCCTTGGTGGGGGATGCCCCCGTCTTATACGGTGCTCGCTTTGCCATGTGCTCCAATCGCAAACAAACCGGGCCGCCCGCGTATCGTTGCGCGAACGGCCCGGGTGAAAGGCTCGTGGCTAGGTTGCCCCTGGCGCAGACCGCGCTTGTCTGGATGATGAGCGTCTTGGAACCGATTATATACCCGCTCACGCCAGCCAGGCCCGCTGTCGTCGCCATCGGCGGCAGCGCTTATGTAATCCTTCCGCGCTTTCACTCCATCCTGCGTCGGGCTAGAATATGGACTTCGCCCTGCGGGGTGCCGTTTCCACAAGGGGGCTGCGTATGATGGCAACGCCCAATCCAAAACTAGACCTACCCCTCGGCCCTGACGGGCGGCCTCTGTCGGGGGTCGGCCCGCGAGCGCCCTATCAGTTCGTCAAGGTGTACTTTCCCGAAGCTGAACTAATCGTTCGCATTGCCAGCGCCTACTTCACGCTCAGCGGCTACAAGCTGGGCCGCAAACACATCGCGGAAGAGGTGCAGTTCCGCATCCTGGTCGGTAAGGAAGACGGGCGCAACGTTCGCCAGGCGATTCTGGATGAGATCTGGGAAGACCTGCAGCGCTGCGACACCGACTTGTGGCAAACCGTGGACGAACTGGTGCGCAAGCTGCGCGCCGGCCAGTTCAAGATTGTGGATGCACGGGCCATGGAGGTGCCCTTCCACTGCAAGTTCTACATCATTGATGACAAAGCCATGTGGCATGGGTCCTCGAACTTCTCGCGCCAGGGGTTGATGGTCTCCATTGAGCAAGTCGCCCTCATTCGCGATCCAGACCAAATCACCTACTTCACCCAGCAGTATGAGGACTACTTCACCCAGGCCACCGATCTGGTCGAGAAACTGATCCAGATCCTGGAAGGCTGGCTCCGGCTCGCCGAGCCCTTCGACATCTATCTCAAGACCCTGTTGGCCCTCAACGACCTGCCCGACCGCGATGTTCGCACCGGCTTGGGCGCGCACCCGCCACTCTACTATCAGAAGGGCGTCATCGCCCGAGCCCTTCGCCAGATTAGTGAGTGGGGTGGGGCTTGTGTGGTTGCCGCCACCGGCCTGGGCAAGACCGTCATCGGCGCGGAAATCGCCAGCCGGTTAGTTGCCGCCGGCAAGGCCAGGCGCTTCATCCTGATTACTCCCAAGGGAGTTCAAACCAACTGGGAGGGCGAGTGCGACGGCCGCGACCTGAACTACAAACACTTTAACAACAGCATCTTGTTCAAAAAAGCCATGCAAGATCATCACCAGGCCTCTGCCCTGGATCGACAATTGGCGCTGGCCGATTCGGACACCACGATCATCATTGACGAAGCGCACTGGTACCGCAACGAGTTGATGGCCCGCCGCAAGCGCAAGCACAGTCTGGTCTTCGACCGCATCAACACCGCCGCCAATGAGCGCGGCTCCAAGGTGGTCCTGCTCACGGCCACAGCCTATGGTACCAACCTGCAGAATCTCGATAGCTTGTTGCATCTGTTGCCGCACCGAATGCCGGTGATTAATCTCCTGGGCACCCGCAATGGTCCGTGGACGGCGCCAGACGCTGACGCCTTTGCGCGCTTGCACGTTGTGACCGTCCTGGGCTTGCCCCACGTCTTGAACATTGCCCGCCAGCGAGGCGACGTTGACGAGAACGGACGAACTTTCATCCAGTTCGGTGGGGAGCGGCGCTACCTCCCTCACAAGCTGCGCCTATCCGCTGTGCGCTATGACCTGCCCGAGGCGGAGGCGGTGCAGGGCGTCTTGCAGGATGGCTATTTTGACCAGCAGAACAAGTTCCGTCAGGAGTACTTCGACGACGCTAGCCGAGAAATCCGCCCAGGCCTGATTGACACCGTGTTCAATTCTGCTATTTCAAGCTGGCTTAGCTCACCACCCGCCTTTCGCGCGAGTGTGTTGAAAAACCTCTCGACCCCCGATCCCGACCAACCCGCCGAAGTGGGCATGGCCCAGGACTTTTGGGGCAACGCCCCTCGTGAGGTGCCGCGCGCCAGGCGCAGCCAATCAGAGCGCCGTCGGACAGGCACCAGCCATCGCTTCGAGACTCCTCTGAAGCTCACCGCCGCCGAGCGCTTGCCGGTGCTACAACCCTTGGCCCAGCGCCTGGCAGATATGGGCTACAAGCAGGACGACAAACTAGCAAAGCTGTTGGCGATCTTGCGTCAGCACTGCCGGGATGGGGGCAAAGTCATCATCTTTGTCGGTCTGTACAACACTGCCACCTACTTGATCCAGGCGATTGGTCACAGCCTGCCCGCCCTACGCATCGGCTGTACCGTTGAGCCGGGCGATGCCCCCAAGCTTAAGCCCAGTCACGAGCGCCAGCAGATCCTCAAGAGCTTTTCCCCGCGGTCCCACGACCTGATCATGTGGGAGCAGGAATTCGATGTCCTCATTTGCTCGGATGCCGACGGCATTGGGGTCAACCTGCAAGACGCTGACACCATCGTCAATTATGACCCACCCGAAGGTGCTGACCGTCTCTTCCAGCGCGCCGGACGTATCCTGCGCATGACGGCCGATCCGTTTCGGGTCATTCACCTCTATACCATGGTTCCTTCCGTAATTGACCATCCGGAACCTGGTGCCATTAACCGAATTATCCAGGACGTCTTTCGCCGAGCCACCCGGCGCCATGAGCGTTCCAAACAAATCCTCGGCTCACCCATCCTGACCGATTCTCCCGAGCAGGTAGTCTCCCTCGATGATGAGCGCGATGTGGACGTGCTCATACGCGATACCGACATCCTCAATGACCTGGGCGGCATTCCGGTAACGCCCTCGATTACCCATACCGCCGTGTTGGAGCAGCATCGCGAACGCGCACTCGCTCTCCAGGACAATCTTCAAAGCGCTCGGCGCTCTCCGAACGATCACCGTCTGGTTTATGTGCTCGTTCGCGTGGACGACCAGCTATTCCCTATTGTGTATAACGCTTCACTGCGCCAGCTTGAAGACAAGGACGACCTTGAGGTCTTGGACTTGCTGGCATGCCCGGAGGATGAGGCGCGCGCTCCTGTACCGGCCGCGAAGGTCGAACGGCTAGCTAATCAAGCCGTCCGGGTGTGGGCGAAGGCGCACAAGATAGAGCTCCAGGGGGTGCGCAAGGTATGTTCCATGTATCTCTTGCCAGATCAGGCTACGGACGATCTGGACGATGCCCTGGAGGATGCCGCCGATGAATTCTGACTCCTGCGGAGGCGACTGCCACATGAACGAAAACGATAATCGAAGACCCATTTGATGTTCTCCGGGCACACGAGGTAGAACCATGCCACGCCGCCGCAAACGTGACTCGGACCTTTGGTGCGAACTTGGCTACGACCTTACGGCGCCCAAGCGCCGAAGGCGATGAGCCGCTTCGGACTGGGCATTCGGTGATATTCCTTCGCGCCGCCGAGGCCGCCGGAGCTCGACCGTGGCAAGCATGCCGTGTGTGGGGCCAGTCCTGTTTATTGGCCTGGTTGTCTATGTAGCGCTCGGCGCCATTAGCGGCATTCTGTCGGCGCTTACGCAAAACCCTGAGCTGGCGCTGCTGTTATGGTTGCAGTGCTGTTAATCTTGACTGGCCTGCCAGCCTTCATATTCCTCGGGCTTTGGCTGAAACGCAAGAATGAACATGCGCGCCGCGTGAAAGTCTGGCATTGGCAGCAATTAATGAAACGCTTTGGGGCCGAGTATGGCTCGGCTTACACTGGACCGCCACAGCAGTGGATTTCTGTACTAGCGTGGTCCGACCTCGAACATCTGGCGATGGAGGTATTCATCCGACTTGGCTATCAGGCGCGGAGCGTCGGCCGCAGCGGGGGCCGCGGAATTGATGTCCACATGGTTAATCCAGCGGGCGGTATTGAAGTCGTACAATGCAGGCCGTAGGATAGCCCTGTCGGCGAACCCGACGTGCGCAACCTGTACGGCGCTATGATGCACGCAAGCGCGCACATCCCGAAGCTTTTCGGGCTGGGGTTTGCCATGCTGGGCTGTACGACCTGACAGAGTTTTTTGAACTAACCTTCGTGCCGAACCGGACGGTGCGGCCCATGGGCTTGCCCTACTATCGGCGCGAGAAGAACGTTGCCCAATCCCGTTCGACCTACTACAAGGACATTCGCGGGCCAATTCTCTTGACCCAGGGCGACCTGGACCTGGGAACGCCCGCGATAGATGCCCATCGTACTGTGAAGATGCTGCGCGACTTAGGAGGAATGTCGAGTTCGTCCTGTATCCTGGTGAGGCCCATGATATCGCCCAGCCCGCGAATGTTTTGGGCGTTGCCTCACGAATTATTGATTTTCTAAGAAGACACCTTATCCTGATGAGATGACGTAGATCCGGCTAGAATTCGCGCTGCCGGAACCGTTACATAGGTGGCTGTCTGCCGGGCCTCTCCCCCATCGCCTCATGCCCCACAATTGTGGTGCCCGTTCCGGCTTCAGCGCCACGTCCCGGTCGGCGTCGGCGTTTTGGCGGAAGTAACGAACAACGGCGCGGACCAGCGCCGGGTCGGCGGTAATCCGCTGGGCAAACTCGAACGCCAGGTGAACCCTTGGCGTCGTGGCTTAGCCGGCCTACCGTGCCTTCGCCTATCGCCACATGGTCACCCGCGTCAGGCAAATGCCCGCCAGCACGAATTCGGCGGGGCACCCAATTGCCACGAAAACATTGCCCTACAACGAATACTGTGCTATTCTATTTACGATACAACTGTCCCACTAAATGGGACAGTCAGAAAGCCCTTGGTTCCTGTAGGCGAAACCCATCCAAATGGTGAACATTACGTTCATCTGGTCGGGGCGAACACCTGATAGGGCCGTCAGTTCACAACCCAAAAACTGGAGGAGAGACATGCGCCACGCTACCGTACCACTTCGTAGGCTAGGGTATCGCGTCCTGCTGGGGGTTGTTCTCTTGGCGTTGCTGGCCGCCTGTAGCGGCGCGACTCCAACAGCTGCCCCCCCGACAAGCCAGGCCACATCTGCCCCTGAACCGACGGTCGATACCAGCGGACCGCAGGCTGGTGGCACGCTTCGAATCGTCTGGGGTGTCGACGTGTCGTTGTTTGACCCGGCTACCTCTGGCCGAGGACTGGCGCGTGGTTTGATGAGCCCAGTACTGCAGGGTCTTACCCAGATCAATCCCGACACGGGGGCTATCGAACCGCTCTTGGCCACAAGTTGGGATGTGTCGGAGGATGGGTTGACCTGGGTCTTCAATCTCAAGGAGGGAGTCGTATTCCACGATGGCACTCCTTTCAATGCCGAAACGGTCGTTGCAAATGTTGACCGCTGGCTTGATCCGGAATTCACCCATGTCACCCGTTCACGCCTTCAGGCCATTGAAGATGTGGTGGCATTGGACGAGACTACCGTTGAATTTAGGCTCAGCCGGCCTTATCCGCCTTTGCCGAACACCATGGGCGAAGGTTTCCACTACATGCTTAGTCAGAAGGATATTGAGGAGCATTACCTCGAACTGGGCCTCAATCTGCCGGCTGGGACCGGCCCGTTTCGGCTCACCGAATTCGTCCCGCGGGAACGAATCGTGATGGAGCGATGGCCCGAGTATGCGGGCCCAAGGGCGGATGAAGTTGTTCTGGATCGTATCGTGATTGATACCGTGGCTGATGACAGCGCTCGCACGTCGCGCCTTTTGGCAGGCGAGGCCGACCTGAATCTGTACCAATCAGTGCTCGACGTGAGCCAAATCGAGGCGGATGTTGACCTTGAGGTCGTCACGGCCCCGTCGTTGCGACAATGGCACTTCTACATCAACGCCAATCAGCCGCACTTGTCGGATGTCCGGGTGCGCCAAGCCCTGAACCATGCCGTGGACCAGGAGGCACTCGTGCGGGTGGCGTTCCAGGGATATGCCATCACTCGGTACTCGCTGGTGCCCGAGAAACACCTGGGCTCCGTCGAAGTTGATCCGGTCTACGAGTACAATACGGCCACGGCGCTAGAATTGCTGGAAGCCGCGGGTTGGACCCAAGACGGTAGCGGGGTGCTGCGCAATAGCGAGGGTGACGCATTGCACGTCAAACTCGCGCACACCACTGGTGGCGTTTATAACGGCGACCAGGACATCGCGTCAGCAGTCGCCGGCTTTTGGCGAGCGATTGGCATTGAAGTGGAAGAGCAGCCGATGGACCGCGGCACGTTCTATGGGGTACTGGTGGATGAGAACTCACCCAACAACAACGAAGTGATCGCTGTGCCGTTCCAGATTGACTTTCAGGATGGTGCCGCGTTCCTGGATCTGTCGTTTACTGAACGTGCTACCCCGCCGGCCTGCTGCAACTTTAGCTTCTACAGTAATGCCGATAGTTGGGCCAAAATTGAGGAAGCACTGGGCGAAGCTGATCCCGCGTCGCGGGCGGCCCTAATTGAGGAGGCCCAGCGCATGATGTGGAATGATGTGCCCGTTGTACCCGGCCCGCAGCTTCAACTCGTAGCCAGCAAGGTTGCGAACCTCAACGTCACGCTCTATCCGAATGATCTTCACCCGATCGCTTTCGCCTACTTCGCGAACCCATAACGGTCCAGCCTCCGCCGGTGTGAGATCTCTAGCCGGATGTCCGACAGTCCAGCATGGGCTACCGGACATCCGGCTAGGGCCGCCTGCGACACGGAGGAATACGTGTCTCACCTGACGCGCGTGGTGACTCACACTGGTCAAGGCTTGTTGACGGTATTGGTGCTGGTGCTGGCGGTCTTTGTGCTGATCCGCCTATTGCCGGGCGACCCCGCCCGGGCGGTGGCTGGTGAACTGGCCACGGTTGAAGATGTCGAGCGCGTGCGCCAGGAAATGGGCTTGGATCAGCCCTTGCATGTCCAGGTCGTGCGTTATCTGCAACGGCTGGCTGTGGGCGACTTGGGAAAGTCTCTACGGACGTATCAGCCCGTGTGGGTCGAAATTCAGCAGCGCATCGGCCGCACCCTGGTACTGAGTGGTGCCGCCCTGTTGTTATCACTCTCTCTTGGTTTGGCGCTTGCAGTGGTGGCCGCCCGGCGCCCCGGTTCACTGGCCGACTCGGCAATCAACGTCACCGCCATCTTGGCGTATGGAACACCGGTATTCTGGGTGGCACTCGTGTCCATTGACTTGTTTGCAGTGCGCTGGCGCGTGCTGCCCACCGGCGGTCAGGATACAGCTCGCCACTTAATTTTGCCAGCGTTGGTCTTGTCGTTTTTTTTGATGGGGCCCATCGCACAAATCACACGCAGCTCCTTGGCTGAGATCCTAAGCAAAGACTACATTTGGATGGCGCGTGCCAAAGGGGTGGGTGAATGGCGCATTCTGGCTGTACACGCACTGCGGAACGCGTTGCTGCCCACGTTGGCCTATATGGGCACCCAGGCCGGGCTGCTATTTGGTGGCGCTGCTATTACTGAGACGATTTTTGCCTGGAATGGGCTTGGTCAACTGACTGTGACAGCTGCCTTGTCGCGGGACTATCCTTTGCTGCAAGGGCTGCTATTGACCATTGGGGTTGGCTTTGTGCTCATCAACCTCAGCCTGGAATTTACCTATGGCCTAGTCGATCCGCGCATTCGCCTAGGCGCATGACCGACAAGATAATGGGAGCCATGCAATCTCGCTCAGCGCACCAGGTGCCGGCTGGTAAGCTGCGGCCGATCAAGAGCCTGGCACCCCTAAGACGTGTGTGGCGCCATCCACGGGGGCGACTTGGTCTGCTCATTGTGGGCGGGTTACTGCTCATTGCTGGATTGGGGCCGTCGTTCATTGAGCGCGCCGACCTGGACCAAAACTTGGGCAAGGCGATGCTCGCGCCTTCGACCGACCACTGGTTGGGAACTGATCAAGCTGGACGGGATTACGCGGCGCGCCTAACCCTTGGTCTCCGTACGAGTTGGGCCGTGTCTCTGTCAAGTACGTTATTTGCGATGGCGCTTGGAGTTGCCTGTGGTCTACTGGCTGGCTATGCAGGGGGAATATGGGAAACTGCGCTGCTGCGACTGATGGATATCGTGTTGGCAGTACCCAACCTGGTTTTGGCGCTTGTGATCGCGGCCCTAATTGGTCCGGGATCCCTGGCGGTGACCGTAACCCTTATCCTGCGGGGCTTTCCAGCCTTCGTTCGCGTCGCCCATGCAACCACCAAGGGTCTTGTCAACCAGGAATTTGTAGAGGGCGGCATCGTCCTGGGCGCAAGTCCTGCGCGCATTATGGTTTCTTATCTTCTGCCAAATGTTCTGGCGCCCGCTTTTACCTTGCTACCAGTCATGATCGGCGGCGGTCTACTAATAGCCGCCTCGCTTAGCTTCTTTGGGCTTGGCGTCCAGCCTCCTACCGCCGAACTTGGTCTGTTAGTGGCGGAGGGGCGCCGATTCATGCACTTGCTCCCGATGCTGCTCTGGGCGCCCGGCGTGCTTCTGACGGTCAACAACATTGGCTTGAGCTTACTTAGTGACGGCTTACGCGTCGCTCTCGATCCAGCCCAACGCGAACGGAGCGCCTGAGCTTGGCACTCGTTACTATCCAAGGAAGGACAATTGTCATATGGATCGCATCGGCTTCTTGTTTTCAGACAAACCCCACATCCGTGAGTATGTGCGTCTTGGGCAACTGGCGGAAGAGCTGGGGTACTTTTCATTGTGGGTCAGTGAGCCGAGGATGGCCCGCGACGCGGTGACCGGGCTGGCCCTGCTGGCCAATTCGACCAAACGCATGCTGCTTGGTCCGGGTGTGACCAATAACTGGACGCGTGGACCAGGCCTGACCGCAGTAACATGGGCCACTCTGAACGAGTTGGCACCAGGGCGGGTGGCGGTGGGTTTGGGCGCATACTGGGATCCGCTGGCCTCTAACCAGGGCATCACCATGGTTAAGCCGCTCACCGCCATGCGCGAGTATGTTGAAGTGCTACGGCGCTTGTTTCGCCTTGAGACCGTCACCTTCGAGGGCGAGGTCGTCAAAGTGAGAAATCTGTGCCTGGACGCGGCGAACGCTGCCCAAATGCACTATGGCAAGGACCACTACACTGATCCGTCCGTCATTCCGATCTACCTAGGGCCAAGCGGTGACAAGATGCTTGAACTCACAGGCGAAATCGCCGACGGTGCCGTGGTCAACGCGGTCTTTTCGACCGACTACATGCGCCATGCTGCAGAGCGGATTCGGGCCGGTGCGCTACGCGCAGGGCGCGACCCGGCCACCGTCGAAATGCCTAAACTTGTCTACGTGGCCCTGGATCGTGGCCCGGAGTCATGGCTGGCGGTCAAGCGGAAGGTGGCACGCTATTTGGGGGCACAGCCGCATGTACGCAAGGCGAGCGGCCTTAGCGAGGCACAACTTGCGGAGATCTGGGATGTGATGGGCGGATGGCCGCCGAAACAAGGAGGCCTGGAAGCTGCCACTGAGATGGTGCCGGATGATCTCGCCCGGTCGCTAATCGCCTTCGGGTCGGAAGACGATGTGCGCCAGCGAATCCAGGAATACGTAGATGCAGGCGCATCCTACCCCATTCTGATTACTGAGCAGGAGGATGTTGAAGAAATCATCCGGATGTTCGCGCCAGAAACCTGGTAGCGATGGCCAGAAACCATTGCGAGACGAAACCAGTATTTGGGAGAGATGATACATGGCAACTAACACCCCGCCCCTGCGCGTCGCTGTAGCGCAGTTTGGTTCGAGCAATGACAAAAGCAAGAACCTCGGTATATTCCGCGAGATGGCTGCCCGCGCACGTGACCTTGGCGCCTCGATCGTGTGTTTTCCCGAGCTCTGCAACACAACTTACTTCTGCTGGGAGTCGAACCCCAATAACTTCGGGTTGGCTGAGCCGATCCCGGGACCGACAACTCTGGCCGTAGGCGATATCGCGCGCGAAATGCAGCTGACCATCGTGTGTAGTGTCTACGAGAAGGCTGAAGGTCCCAACTACTTCAACAGCGCTTTTATCGTGAATTCGCGTGGCGAGATGGCTGGACTGTATCGCAAGAACAGCATCCCCTTATCAGTTGGGAACAACGGCGTGAATGCCAACGAGAAGATGTATTTCCGCCCTGGCAATTTGGGCTTTCCGGTGTTCGAGACTGAGTACGGCGTGAAGCTTGGTATTCTCATCTGCTACGATCGGCACTACCCTGAGGCAGCGCGGGTGTTGGCGTTGCGTGGCGCAGACATCTTGTTCGTTCCGACTGCTACCTGGCGGGAACCCATGCGCTGGGCGTGGGAACTCGAACTGCGCGCCCATGCCTTTGCCAACGCCTACTATGTGTGCGGGGTCAATAAGGTCGGCCTGGAAGATGGCGGCTCCCCCGCCAACAGGTACTTCGGCTGCAGCCTGATTGTCAATCCGCGCGGTGAAGTTGTTGTTCAGGCCGGCACGGAGGGCGACGAGGTGGTGGTGGCCGAGATTGACCGGGAACTGCTCGAAACCCAGCGCCGCCTGTGGCCGGTGTTTCGCGATCGCCGGCCCGACCTCTATGGGCCGCTCACCGAATAGTGATTTGGGGCCAGGACCAGAGACAGGAATGAGGCGCTCGTGAGCACAGCGACGATAACGCAGCCGGACATGGCCGTGATCGGTGGCCGGGTAGTGATTCCGCCCTTAGGTATCTTTGACGTGGATCTGCTCATCACGGAGGGCCGGATCACTGGGATCGTTCAGCCGGGGCAGGCGCAAGCAAAACAGGCAATTGATGCACGAGGCCGGGTTGTGCTGCCGGGCGTCATCGACCCTCACACCCACATCGGCTATGCTGGTCACCGCGGCATGCCGCTAGACGCGCTGCCAAGCCAGTATGCTAGCGAGTCTGCCTCAGCGCTCATCGGCGGTGTGACCACACTGATCAACACCTATCGCAATGAGCAGCCTTACACCGACATCTTTGACGAGATGCGCCGGGCTGGCGAGGAGAACTCCCGCGTCGACTTTGCCTACAGTCTGGGCATCCTCAACGACCAACAAGTCCAGCAAATTCCTGACTACTATCGGCTTTACGGCATCACGTCCTTCAAGTTCTACATGTCGTATCGTGGGGTTGACGCCGCCGCTTCGGGTAATGCCAGCAACCGTTATGATGATGGCCTGCTCTACCAGGCAATGCTCAACGTCGCTGGCATCCCTGGCGGCATGGTGATGGTACACCCAGAAAACATCGATGTTATCGACCGTGTGCGACCAACGGTCGAAGCAACAGGGCGACAGGATCTCGCGGCTTGGAGCGAGTCGCGGCCGGACTTCGCCGAAGCGGAGAATATCCGGCGGGCACTCTACTTAGGTGAGCAAGCGAACTGCCCAGTCTACATTCCGCACCTTAGCTGTGCGAAGGGGCTTGCAGTCTGTCGTGAGCACCGACAACGTGGGACCAACAAGGTTTTTATTGAAGTCTGCCCTCACCATCTGACATTGACTAAGCACAGCGACCTGGGGTTACTCGGCAAAGTGAACCCGCCCCTGCGTGAAGCGGCTGATAACGCCGCCCTGTGGGACGGTCTCCGAGACGGGACGGTCGATGCCGTGGGCAGCGACCACGCCGGAGTCACACGTGCCCTAAAAGGACCGACCATCTGGCAGGGCGCCCCGGGCTTCGCCGGAACGGCCACCCTGCTGCCGATTATGCTTGACGCTGTGCATCATGGGCGGTGGTCATTGCTCGACGTGGCGATGGCAACGGCATACGGACCAGCCCGATGCTTCAATCTACTGCCACGCAAGGGCACCCTCATGGTTGGGTGCGATGCTGATTTGGCCATCGTGGAGCTCGACCGGGTATGCCCTGCGACACCCGCATACCTGCGCTCAAGCGCCGATTTCAGCGTTTACGAGGGTGCAGCGTTGCATGGCTGGCCAGTGCTGACCATGGTACGGGGCCAGGTGCAGATGCAGGACGGCGAGATTGTTGGGCAGCCCGGCTGGGGCCGCTATCAACCACGTCATGCCTCTGCGACCGGGTCCGGGCTTTGATCAAGCGCACTTGCAATGGCTATCTGGGATGAAGCTATCGATGTGCTGGTGGTAGGTGCTGGAGGCTGCGGGCTCGTCGCGGCAGTGGTGGCCCACGACCTAGGCGCCCGGGTCCACATTTTCGAAAAGCTGCCTACTGTCGGTGGCACGACCCGCCTCAGTGCTGGCTCGATCCCGGGGGCCGGTACGCGTTTCCAGCGCGCCGCCGGCATCGACGATTCTCCTGAGCGATACTATCGCGACCTGTTGCGACAAAGCGGCCCGCATGATATGGAAGGGCTGGCTCGAGTTCTGACAGAGGAGTCGGCCGCACTCGTCGAGTGGCTGGTAGACACCGTTGGCCTCGAACTGCGGCTGATTACGGACTTTCGCCATGTAGGGCATTCGGTTAATCGCCTGCATGCCCCTGCGTCGCGCACTGGGGCTGAGGTCATGGACGTCCTGCTCCAGGCTGTACACGATCGCGATATTCGCGTCCACACGGGCTGGTCAGCCCGCGAATTGATCACAGGTCCGCATGAGGCGGTGTTGGGAGTCGTCTTTGATCGGCCCGATGGGTTGCAACAACACTGCCGCGCCCAGAAGGTCGTCTTGGCGAGCGGCGGCTATGCTGGGAACAGCGACCTGGTGGCCCAGTTTGCGCCGGAGATGGCCAGCGCCTCCTACTTTGGTGCGCCGGGTGCCACGGGTGAGGCGGTGGTGTGGGGGCAGCAACTCGGAGCCAGGCTTGGTAACATCGGTGCCTATAACGGCTATGCGGTGTACTGTGTGCCGAGCAGACTGCCTCTATCCTGGACGGTGGTGGAAAAGGGCGGGCTGGCCGTGAACCG
Source organism: uncultured Sphaerobacteraceae bacterium (assembly GCA_964434995.1). Lineage (GTDB taxonomy): Bacteria > Chloroflexota > Chloroflexia > Thermomicrobiales > UBA6265 > JACCXM01. The sequence continues at coordinate 54,398 of CAYSXO010000001.1, read as the reverse complement.
GTCTGGGGGCCGGTTCGGCAACGAACTTGTCGGCTACTCGGGGTTTGCCGCCGAGGTTCTGGCACAAGGCGGCGGTGTCCATATTATCTTTGACGCCCGTATTCGAGATACAGTGGCTACACACGAGCCCAAGTTCTCCGAGCTGGTTAAGATGGGTGCGGTGCGGACATTTGCCACGCTGGAATCGCTAGGCGAAGCCTGCGCGATCGACGCAGCTGGTCTGGCAGAAACCATTGACACGTATAATGCTTGCGCGTCTGATCGGACTATTGATGCCTGGGGACGAGACGACTTTGGCCTGGCGCCGCTGGCGGGCCCATGGGTGGCGTGTGAAGTAGTCGCTGGTCTAAACGCGACGCAAGGCGGTCTGTGTGTCGATGAGCGGGGGCGGGTGCTGAGTTCCAACGGTACGCCGGTTGCCAACCTGTTTGCGGGGGGCGGTGCCGCGGCGGGAGTGAGCGGGCAGCGTGGCGGCCGTGGTTACTCGTCTGGGAATGGCCTCTTGGGCGCTTTGGGCCTGGGGCGAATTGCTGGACGCTCAACTGCCCTCGAACTACGGAACGAAATCGGCCCGCGCCAACTGGGCGCTGGAAATGCATGATATGTCAGGAATAGGACTGCGGACAGACACAGGCACAGCATCCGCACCTCTGCTTCAGGTCGATGACCTGCACGTCGTGTTTGAAACAGAGGGCGGTGAGGTCAACGCCGTCAACGCGCTCTCTTACGAAGTGCATGCGGGTGAGATCGTCGCGATTCTCGGAGAGTCAGGTTCAGGCAAGAGCGTCGGAGCGCGCTCCATCATGCAGCTTATCCCGCGGCCGCCGGGCCGAATTACCCGCGGCCGCATTTTGTTCAAGGGTCGGAATTTGCTCGAACTTCCCGAGGTGGAAGTGCGCCGCCTGTGTGGTCAGCGTATCGCTCTGGTACCGCAGGACCCACTTTCGGCATTCAACCCGTTGTTTCCGATTGGCTGGCAGATCGCTGAGGTCTTTCGTGTTCATCAAGGCATATCGACCCGGCAAGCTCGCGAGGCCGTGATCCACTTGATGAAACGGGTGCAAATCTCAGCCGCGGAGGCGCGTTTCGATGACTACCCGTTCCAGTTTTCGGGCGGAATGCGCCAGCGCGCGCTGATTGCGATGGCGCTGGCCCTGAGTCCGGAACTACTGATTGCCGACGAACCCACCACAGCCCTGGATGTGACGACGCAAGCGCAGATACTCGAATTGCTGGTCGAACTTCAGGCGGACTTTGGTATGGGATTGATTCTGATAACGCACGATATTGGTGTGGTGGCCGAAATCACTGACCGGGTCGTCGTCATGTATGCCGGCCGCATTGCGGAAACCGGTTCCACCGACACGGTACTGCGCCAGCCCGCGCATCCGTACACGAAGGGCCTGCGTGATTCGCTGCCCGATCTGGATGCTCGCCAGGAACGCCTGGTCTCCATTCCTGGCACACCACCCGATCTGAGCCGGATCCCACCGGGTTGCCCGTTTCACCCGCGCTGCGCTTGGTCCAAGCCCGGCTTGTGCGATCAGGCTCTGCCGCCTTTGAGGACCTTGGCTGGGCGCCAGGTGGCGTGCCACTTGGCCGAGCAGGTCTTGTTGGCCGGCTCCGAGGTGGCGGGCTGATGGAACAGCCCCTGTTGAAGGTGGACGGGTTGGTCAAGCACTTTCAGCCCAACCGGCGTGACTGGCTCCGCCGGGGTGCGCCGCCTATTCGTGCCGTTGATGGCTTGAGTTTTGAGCTTCGGCGCGGCGAGACGTTAGCTCTGGTCGGCGAAACGGGTTGCGGGAAGTCGACTGTCGCCCGGACACTAGTCCGATTGACCGAGCCGACCTCTGGGAGGGCCTATTTTGAAGGCCAAGACATTTTTCGCCTGTCGCGCTCGGCCTTTCGCCGCTGTCGGCGCGACATCCAGATGATTTTCCAAGATCCCTATGCCTCCCTCAACCCGCGCCAAAGTGTGCGTGAGTTGATCGGCGAGGCCTGGAGGATATATCCCGACTTGGTGGAGCCGGCCCAGCGGGCGGTGCAAGTGGATGAATTGCTTGAGCGCGTTGGGTTGGGCGCGCGGTATGGCGACCGCTTTCCGCACCAATTGTCGGGTGGGCAGCGCCAGCGTGTGGCCATAGCCCGAGCATTGGCCGTTCGACCAAAGCTCATCATTTGCGATGAGCCCATCTCGGCCCTCGATGCCTCTATCCAAGCGCAAATCCTCAATCTGCTTCAGGATCTGCAGGCGGAGTTTGGCATCGCCTATCTATTCATTGGCCACGATCTGGCCGCTGTGCGTCATCTGGCCTACCGGGTGGCGGTCATGTACCTAGGCAAGATCGTCGAGATTGGCGCCTGTGATGAGGTCTTTCGGCACCCCTGCCACCCCTATACGCAGGCCCTGATTTCGGCTCATCCTGACATTAACTCGTGGTCGCGGCCGAATAAGGGCCGCATACTCCTGCATGGCGACATACCTTCTCCAGCGAACCCGCCGTCCGGATGCCGCTTTCGGACTCGCTGTTGGAAGGCCGAAGCGGTGTGCGCGACCGATGAGCCACGGCTTGAGCAGCGTGGCCTCGCCCATCCGGTCGCGTGTCACTTTGCTAGCCAGGAGGTTTCGGCCCAGGCACTCCATCGCGCGCGCCGGCCAGGTCGCGGCGCCGCCAGCGCAGGGAATGATCATCTTCCTCCGCCTGCACTATAGGCCATAGTTTATCCGGATCGAGTCCTCAGTCGAGCGGTCATGGAATATCGGTACTTGGGCGCTACGGGGCTGCAGGTTTCCACTGTCGCGCTGGGTACCTGGACCTTCGGCTGGAGCGTAGATCGTGCTGATGCAGTGGCGCTCCTGAATCTGGCGCGGGAAGCCGGGTGCAACTTCATAGATACGGCGGACCGCTATGGACGGCCGAAATCGCCGGCTGGCACAGCCGAGGAATGGCTTGGTGACTGGCTAGCCAGCCAACGCCGCGAGCAAATCGTCCTGGCCACGAAGGTGCGGGGTCGCATGGGTCTGGGGCCGAATGATGAGGGTCTCTCCCGGCACTACCTGCTGCGAGCCATCGAGGCCAGCCTGCGGCGGCTGAAGACGGACTACATCGATCTCTATCAAATCCACTGGCCTGATCCAGGTGTGCCCTTGGAGGAGACCCTGCGAGCCTTGGAGACCATTGTGACGCAAGGCAAGGCGCGCTACCTTGGTTGCTCCAATTTCCCTGCCTGGCTGTTGTGTCGGGCACTGTGGATCAGCGAGATGCGGGGGTGGAATCGATTAGAGGCAACGCAGGTGCAATACAGCCTGGTGCATCGAGCTGAATACGAACGGGAATTGCAGCCACTGTGCGTGGACCAGCGGGTAGGGGTGCTCGCGTATAGCCCATTGGGCGAGGGATTCTTAACCGGCAAATATGAAGAGGGACAACAACCCCTAGCCGACACGCGGGCGGCGCAAAGGGCCGAGGTGGCCAACCACTTTTCGAGCCGCAAATTCGCCCTGTTGCGGCAAGTACAGCAAATGGCGGCTAGTACTGGCCTGACCCCCGCTCAGGGCGCCCTGGCTTGGGTGCTCGGGCAGTCCGCTGTCACGGCCGCTGTGGTCGGGGCGCGCCGTCCCTCTCAGCTGGCCGAGAACCTAGCAGCCGCCGGCATTCGCCTCACCGCTGAGGCGCAGCAAAACCTAGACCAAGCGAGCGCGTGGGACGACGACCGCACACCGCTGGCCATCCTCTGAAGCGCGTGAATGCTGGCCACGGCTCGTTGGAATAGAGCTCCGACCGGCGCTCAGTTGATTGGCCTGGCATCCGACCCCCACGCGGCTGGCACTTCAGTGGCTGTGATCCAGGCGTGTTCGAGATAGGCGGCGCGGATCTTCATTGTCACTGGTCCGGGCACTTCTCCCAGCATGGCTTCACCGTTGACGGAACCAATCGCGGCCACGCTTTCCATGGCTGAGGTTACGAAGGCTTCGTCAGCGCAAATCAGATCATAGTCTGTCAAATTGGTTTCGTGAGTCTCGATGCCCAACTGACGGGCTACCCGCAGCACGTGCATCCGGGTTATCCCCCGCAAGGCGGCGCTGGCCATGGGGCTGTATAGAACGCCATCCACCACGCAGAACAGATTCATGGCGTGGCCTTCGGCCAGAAAGCCCTGGGCATCGTGCAGCACCGCCACATCAGCGTCTGCATCACGATCCTGAGCTTCGAGGAAAGCTAAGATCGAAGGGATATAGTTGTTGCTCTTCACGCCGGGATCGAGCGTGGCGGCGCCGGCCCGGATGAAGCGCGTAAGTACAGCGCTGCATATCTCGATATCGTCGCCAAACGCCGCCCGGCGCCCCGTCAGTTGCGGAATGACGACGATTGTTGGCGGACCTACCTTACGCGAGTTCTTGACGCCGAGCGGACCGCAGCCACGTGTGATGAGCGGCCGCATGTAGGCACTTTCGACGTCCGCCATGCCGTTGCGCGCAGCGGTTTCCAGTATTACAGCACGCATCTCATCACGACCAAGCGGGATATTGATCCGCAGCATGCGCGCGCTTCGATAAAGCCGGGCAATGTGATCTTCTAAGTGGGGAATGCGGCCCCGAAAGATGCCTAGACCCTCGAAACAGCCGTCACCATAGAGAAAGGCGCGATCGGTGACCGGAACCTTGGCCTCGTCGTCCTCAACGAATTCGCCGTTGATGTAGAACCACATGGTTACTTGCTCCTATCGCGCAGCGATACGCTATGTGCAACCCGGTTCAGGCAGCGCGACCCTGCGCCAGGTTTGGTCCGGCAATTACGCCTGCAGCTGCAAGACTCTCGACAACAGAAGGCGCTAGTCCAAGCATGTCGCGCAAGACCGCCTCGGTGTCTTGGCCCAACGTCGGGGGGTAGCGGTGCTGCTGCCTATTCGAGCGCGTATACTTGATCGGATTGCCCAGAAGGCGAACCGGTTGTTGGTCGGGGCCCTCCAGCGTTAGTACCATTTCCCTATGGAGCACATGGGGGTCGTTCAGGGTCCGATCCACCGTGTTGACTGTGGCCGCTGGAATGTCGGCCGCTCGGAGGCGTTCAACCCAGTCGTTGGCCGATCGGGTGCGGAACTGCGCCTCGAGGATCGTCCAGAGAGCTTCCCGATTTACGTGGCGTACATCGAGGGTAACAAAGCGCGGATCCTCGACAAGATCGGGCCTGTCCACCGCCTGGCACAGTGCGCGCCACATTCTTTCCGTATTCGCTGTTACGGTCACGTCGTTTCCATCGGCCGCGGTAAAGGTCCTGTAAGTTGGGATCGAGTCGTGCCCGCGACCCTGCCGTCCTGGGATGATGCCGGACACGAGATGATAGACACCCTGATACGAAAGCATGGACGTCACACAATCGAGCAGGGAAATGTCGATTTTCTGGCCAGCGCCAGACTGTGTCCTTTCCTGCAAGGCGGCCAGAATGGCAATTGCAGCATACAGCCCGCCGACGAGGTCACTGAGGGGGATGCCAGTGCGCACACCCGGCCGACCGCTCTCCCCCGTCAGGCTCATAATCCCGGATAGAGCCTGAATGACCATATCGTATGCTGGTAGATCCCGGTATGGGCCGTCTTGCCCGAATCCGCTGAGCGAACACCAGACCAGGCCGGGATGGCGAGCCGCCAGAGCTGTGTAGTCAATTCCCAGGCGGGCCGCCACGCCCGGCCGATAATTCTCGATCAGGACGTCACATTGCACCGCAATATCTGCCACAAGTTGTTGGCCGGCGGGTTGCTTGAGATTGACGACGATACTCTTCTTATTACGGTTCGTGCTGAGGTAGTAAGCGCTGTCCTCGCCAACGAAGTGCGGCGGAAGAGTGCGAGTCAAGTCGCCGTCTGGATGCTCGACTTTGATGACCTCAGCGCCCAGATCACCCAAGACCTGGGTGCAATAGGGCCCCGATAAAAAGGTAGTCAGATCGAGAATCCGAATGTGTTTCAGGGTGCCTGCGGCTTCGGAAGATGGCATACGAACTATCGGCCCCCACGCTGGGCGGGAATACATTTGCAAAGCGAGCGACGCATGGGGCGGGAGTCGCTCACCGGGCGAAAATGTGGATGGCGCATGCGCCGTGATCCAGGCCCGAAATGCCGCCACCAGTGGCGTGGCTGAGGCCGACTCGAGCGCCCGCCACCTGCCGGTGGCCGCACGTGCCGCGCAATTGCCAGACGATCTCGACCATCTGGGCGGCGCCCGTCGCGCCGATAGGGTGGCCTTTGGAGAGGAGGCCGCCGCTGGGATTAACCGGAATCCGCCCGCCAAGCGAAGTGCTTCCGTCGGCCAACAGGCGCACGGCCTCGCCTCGGCCACAAAACCCGAGGGCTTCGTAGTACATGAGCTCGGCAATAGTGAAGGCATCGTGGACTTCGGCCACGTCGATGTCCTCGGGTCCAAGCCCCGCCTGCTCGTAAGCTTCGGCGGCGCCGCGTACAGTGATCTCGGGCGTTGTCATATCGCGAAATCCACTGGCGTATCTGCCTGAAGCGAGTTCCGAGGCCACTACGCGGATCGGTTGACCAGCATACCGCGAGGCCACGCTACTGGCGCACAGGACCAGCGCGGCGGCGCCATCGCCTGTAGGACAGCACTGATACAAAGTGAGTGGTTCAGCCACCGGTTTCGAACTTAGCACCTCCTCCAGCGTGACGGTCTTGCGGAACTGGGCGTATGGATTCAGCGCGGCATGCGTTTTGGCTTTGACCGCTACAGCTGCCAACTGCTGAACAGACAGGTCATAGTCGTGCATGTAGCGGCTCGCCCGCATAGCATAGAGCGCGGGCATGGTCATGCCCTGCGAGACTTCCCAGTCTTCTTCCTCGAGGGGCAGGGTGCCGCCGCCGAACTTGGTCAGCTTCTCAACACCAATAACCAGGGCAACATCGTACAACCCGCTGCCAATCGCCAACCAGGCCTCACGGAAGGCAGAAGCGCTGCTGGAGCAGGCGTTCTCCACGTTGACCACCGGCATGCCGGTCCGGCCGACTGTTTTCAGGATGCGCTGTCCAGCCAACATGCCGCCCAGCGCTGTACCGCAATAGGCGGCCTGGACCGCTTGGCGCTCCACGCCAGCATCGGCTAACGCCGCCATCACGGCGGGGCGGGCCAGATCGGCAAGCGTGGCCTGTGGATACTTTCCAAAGCGGATCATCGCCGCTCCGACGACGGAAACGTCGCGCATGATATGAACCTCGTGGCTAGGTGGATTGGTTAGGCGCGGGCACAAAGAGAAAACTGGGGACTGGCTGTCCTAGTTCGTCAGTCCGCAGGATTCCCAGCGCTAGCCGAACCGGCATGTCGTGCTGGAGTTGGCGGGTGTCGCCGACGCTAATGTGGCTGAACACGCGCACGCCTTCGGGCAAATCCACGTAGCCGATGACATATGGAGCCTGCCAACCCTTGGGCGCAATGTGTACGACAGAGTACGTATACAGCTTACCGTCCCGACTAAGCCGTGTTGGCGTCACATTGGGACTGGCGCAGGCCGGGCAGTAATCCTGAGGCGGAAAGACCAGCATGCTGCAATCTGCGCAGCGACTGCCTATGAGCTGAGGGCCGGCGGCAGCTTCAGGGTCAAAGTGTTTCGGTTGGCTTGGAGTTGGAATAAGAGTTGTCATAACGCCATGCGCCTCTCCTGACTAGCGTGTTCTCTGAAAGATCCAAACAGTCGGGCGAGCAGTATCATTATGTTATCTGGTCGCTGACGTTGGATTCCACTGCCTTGATGTCGAAACCCGCTGCTGGCGAGGTACCGCCAAGTTGGTGAGTGATCCGATCAGCAGCGCGAATGACCGCAGCGGCCAGCTCGGTTTCCTGCGCTGGACTGAAACGCTGGTCGGGCAGGGTGATGGCGACATCACCAACCACTCGCCCATTTGCTCCCCAAATGGGGGCGGCAATCCCCACAGCGCCCTCAATTCGTTGGCCACCGGTACAGGCGTAACCCTTGTGCCGAATGGCCTCCGCCTCGGCTTGCAGGTCTCTTGCGTTTGTCAGCGTGCGCGCGGTCAACGGAGCCGCGTTCACCGCGCGGTCAATCACTTTGGCTTGCTCTTCAGCTGGTAAGAACGCCAAAATTGCCAGCCCAGTGGCGCCGGCATGGATAGGCACCCAGCGATTTGTTTCCACAACGTAGCGGAGTGGGTGGCGCGACTCCACGCTGGCGGCAAAGATCATCTCGCACCGCGCCGGATCGTACAGGCCTAGCAGGGCCGTCTCGTTGACCTCTTGCACAAGGTCCTGCAAGATCGGCAACGCCACGTTCCTGATGGGATGGACTCCAGTAGCACGCCAAGCCACACGGTAGAGCTCCAGGCCCAGGCGGTAGTGGCCGGAAGCCGGTTCCTGCGTGACGAATCCCTCTTCTTCTAGCAGGCCAAGAATGCGATGTGCTGTGCTGTGCGACATGTGCAGTCCGCGAGCGATTTCTCGGACACCCCACGCCTGATCAGGCGAGTCGACCATGTGCACAATCATCTGAAATGCCCGTCCGAGAGGATTTCGTCTGCTTTTTGCCATTTCACCCCCAGCATTTTGTAAACTGGTCTGTTATCAGGGACATTTGTCTCATTATAACACGACTTTCCTGCTATTGTGCTAGAATGCGCCGAGTGGCGAAATCAACACGCCTGCCGCCAACTTCAGATACGTGGAAAATTCAGGTCTCGTAGGTAAGAGTGCTCGTTCGGTCAAGAATCCGACTTGTAGGTGCGACCTTCATTGTAACCGTGGCCGCAGCGATGCCAGTATATCTCACAGGCGCGCTTGCGGTGCAAATTCGTTCTGAGCTGAACATGTCGGAGAGCCAGTTGGGCACCTCGCTGGCCACCTACTTCATCACCGCCACGATAGGTTCATTCGCGCTCGGCGGCGTGGCAGAGCGATTGGGCTGGACTGTGGGGCTCCGCAGTGCGGCGCTGCTGAGTACCATTACGCTGGCGGCCATCGGGCTTGGCGTGGCCTCCTGGTGGGGCCTGCAAGCCTGCCTGTTTGTAGGCGGCCTGAGTGGTGCGCTTGCCCAACCCGCCTCAAATCTTGCGCTGGTGCGTGGCATTCCTCGCAGACAACAAGGCATTAGCTTTGGTGCCAAGCAGGCGGCCATCCCGTTGGCAGTGCTTCTTGGCGGCCTGGCCGTGCCTGCCCTGGCGGTGACGGTGGGCTGGCGGGCGGCATTTCTTGTAGCTGCGGCCGTGGCCTTGCTGGCGACCTGGCTGGTGCCGATACAAGCGACGCGCCTGGACCCTCTCCCGAAGACGGCGCGCCAGCCACTCCGCGGCGCGTGGTCCATCATTTGCTTGGGGGTCGCCGGCGGACTTGGGGCAGCTGCGGGCAACGCCCTCGGCGGGTTTTTGGTTTTGGCGGGTGTTGCTACCGGGTTGTCGGAGGAGGCGGCTGCAAGGCTGCTCATCCATGGAAGCCTGGTGGGCCTGGCTATGCGCCTGCTGGTGGGCTGGGTTGCGAACCGACAATATCGCCGCAGCCTGGACATGCTGGTCGTGCTCTTGTGTTTTGGGGCCGCCGGTTTCGCGCTGTTGGCCCTCAATCAGGGCAACACCTTGCTGCCGGGCACTCTGCTCGCCTTCGGGGCAGGCTGGAGTTGGTCGGGCGTATTCCACCTGGCCGTTGTTCTGGCGAACGAAGACGCGCCGGCGTCGGCCACAGGATTCACACAGGCGGGTATCTTCGCTGGCGCTGCGCTAGGCCCATTTGTGTTTGGCGTTCTCGCCGAGCATGTTTCATTCTCGAAGGCCTGGTGGATTGCTGCGCTCTGGCAGATCTTGGCAGCTCTCCTGGTAATCTTTAGCCGACGTTTCACGCATGCCGACCCACGATCAGCTGCAAGCTCGTATGTCCCCTGAATTTCCCCGCAAACCGGCCGCACCTGACCTCGAACGAAGCCCAGGAGGTATTAAGCCGCCCAGGCAATTGGCGCTGCCCGGCCTCCTCTATCTGCTAACGTTGATCTTCTTCCTCAACTCATTGTCGCGCGTGGTCTTGGCACCCCTGTTGCCGGCCATTGAGCTGGAGCTCGGGGTTAGCCACGCCGAGGCTGGCTCGTTGTTCTTGTTCATTTCGCTCGGCTACAGCTCTATGCTGTTGGCTTCCGGCTTCGTGGCGGCCCGCCTCACCCACCACTGGACGATTGTGGCCTCGTTGTCGGCGCTCGGCCTAGCGCTCATCGGACTGCTCTTCAGCCGGAGTCTAGCGACTGTCCAACTTAGTTTGCTGCTATTGGGCTTAAGCGCCGGATTGTATTTACCCTCGGGATTGGCCAAGATCACGACTTTGCTGCCCAGTGAACGGTGGGGGCGCGCGATGGCCATTCATGAGTTGGCGCCAAACCTGTCATCTTTGGCAGCGCCGCTGCTCGCGGGCGTGTTGTATGCGGTGATCGGCTGGCGCGGAATTGTTGTAGGATTGGGTTTCGTCTGTACAGCCACAGCTGTGCTATTTGCGGTTTGCGACCGTGGTCCACAGATTCGAGGCCGTCCGCCCGAGTTGTCTGTATATCGCAGCATCCTGTCCAGCCGCGCCATATGGTTGATGATTGGGCTCTTTAGTTTGGGCATCGGCAGTAATCTGGGCGTATTCTCGATGCTATCCCTGTTTTTGGTGGCCGAACGGGGATATCCGCAGGAGTGGGCAGGCACGCTGCTAATGCTCTCACGGTTGTCCACACCTATCTGCGTCATATTTGCAGGCTGGGCGGCCGATCGCTTTGGGCTGAAGCGGCTCATGGGCAGCGCCCTGGTGCTGACCGGCGTGGTGACTTGCCTACTTGGCTTCGCTCAAGGCCACTGGCTGGTACTGCTGCTGTTCATTCAGCCGGTGTTCTCCGTGGCTTTCTTCCCGGCGGCCTTTGCGCTGCTCTCGCGGCTTGCCTCGCCGACCACACGAAACCTAACCGTATCGATGACAATACCCCTGGCCGTCGTGGTGGGCACGGGTGTCATGCCAAGCCTGATCGGCATGGCAGGCGACGTCGGCAGTCTGGGCTTGGGACTTTCGATATGGGGCATTGCCATTGCTAGTGGCGTTGTGCTGTTGCGGTATGTCTGATTCGCAATAAGCCCTTTCTACGTGGCGTGCCGCCATGTGCAGACGTCAGGCATCGGCCAGGTCCACGGTCAACAGGTGATGCCTGTCCATGCATTCAAGAGATGCAACAAGCCGTGCGCGCGAAATTCACCTAGTACAAGTCCAGCACGTCTTCCGTGGCGGCTACATTTTCAGACCCGACGGTCGGAATACACCATTCGCGTTTCAGCCAGGGCTTGGTGGTGGTTTTTTTAGCACCCGCCGGATGGCCTCGTATGAGAACGTCTCCGCCAACTCCAGCGCCACCACGCGGACGGCCAGCAATTGCAGCGTCCAGCGCTTGTGGCCTTCCGGCGAGGCGCTGCAGGCTTCGGCAATCAGCCGCGCCTGCGCCTTGCTATTCAGCTTGGACGTTTTACCCGGCCGCGGGTCTTCGTTTAAGGCGTGTTCCAGCCCGCCTTCCACGAACCGCTTGCGCAGCCGCTCGACGCACGGCCGGCTTACCCCCAGCGCGGCCATGATCTCCGCATCCGTAGCTCCCTGGTCGGCCTTCAGCAGGATCTGCGCCCGCTTCATTTTCCGGGCACGGACCTCGCCTTTACTCGTCAACGCCAGCAATTCCGTCCGTTCGTTGGGCGTCTATTCGACGATGTATCGTTTCTTCGGCATGGGCAGGGTCTCCTTGCCCAGCCGAGTTGCAAGTTCCGCTCCATCTTATTCAACGTGATGAACTACAAGACACCTTTCTTGTACTGCAGCAGGCTCTTTGCAGGGGATTCAGTTGCATGGCTGCTACTCCCTGGTTCGCTCTGCGGCCGCATTAGTACGTGTGGATGAAATCGTGGATGCCAGTACCGTAGCGATCAACGCGACAACCGAAACACGCAAACTTGCATGGGTATTGCTGGGCTTGGCCTGGCCCGTTGTGCTCGAACAGGCCTTGTTCACTTTCGTGATCCTGGCGGATGTCTATCTCGTTAGCCACATTGGATCCACAGCGTTGGCGGCCGTGGGGCTGGCTGGTCAAATGCTGCTGGTGCCGACGGCAACGATCAGCGCCGTGGGGATTGGAGCGACTGCGCTGGTGGCGCGGCAGACCGGCGCAGGCCATTGGGAGGGTGCTTCGCGATTGGCGGCCCAGGCCATGCTGCTCGCCAGTGTCCTGGGCGGTTTGTCTGCGCTAGGACTGGCGGTGTGGGCCGAGCCCATCCTGCGCCTAACGGGGGCCGCGCCGGATGTTGTGGCCGAGGGTACACTCTGGCTGCGCATCGCGGCGCCGGGTTTTGCATTGCGCAGTGTCATGTCCGCCGGGAATGCCACCTTGCGGGGCGCGGGCGACATGCGCACGCCTGTGCTTATCCATTCCACGGTCAGCCTTCTGAACATCGGCCTCGCCTGGGTGCTCACGCAGGGCGCGTGGGGTCTGCCTCGCCTCGGCATCGCGGGCAGCGCCCTGGGCGTTGCGGTGGAGCAAGCGCTGGGCGGTTTGGCGGTTTTAGCCTGGTATGCCCAGCCAGGCGCGCGGCTGCGCTTAGCCTGGGCTTGGCTGCGGCCCGACTTGGCCCAACTCAAACGCATCTTGGCCGTCGGGCTGCCGGCTGGCGTGGAGCAGATCGTCTTCCAGGCGTGTCTCGCGGCGCAGCTTGGCCTCATCGCCCAGATCGGTACCGAAGCCATTGCCGCGCACCAGATCACCCTACGGATTTCGTTTCTGGCTTCACTGCCGGGTTGGGGATTTAGCGTCGCCTTGACCACTCTGGTGGGGCAGGCCCTGGGGCAGCGGCAACACGACCGGGCACGGCAGTACACCCGACTGGCAGGCTGGTTAGGGCTAGGCACGATGGGTCTGATCGGCCTGGGCCTATGGGTGTGGGAACAGCCGATACTGCGCATCTTTACGGCCGACGCGCAGGTGCTGGCCCAAGGCGGCATCGCGCTGCGGTTGGCGGTGCTCATGCTGCCGCTGATGGCCGCGTCCTTCGCCTATTCGGGGGCGCTGTATGGCAGCGGCGATACGGGCGCAATTCTGGGAATTACGCTGGCGGCGAGTGTGCTTGTGCGGTTAGGCCTGGCGTTCGCGGCGGTGACATGGCTGGGCCTGGGCCTGGCTGGCGTGTGGCTGTCAATTGGGGCCGACTATGCGTGCCGGGCGGTGCTGGCCGGCGCGCGGCTCCAGGCGGGTCTCTGGCGGCGGACTGCTGGAAGGCCGACGTAGCCGGCTATTCGGGCCGGCTGTATTCGGTGCGGGCTTGCTCGGAGAGGGCCAGCCCATTGCCCAGACGCTCAGGGGCGATGGCGTAGCCGGTCTCATAGGTGACGGGTTGCTCCACTAAGCGATCATAGGCCTGCACCGAGTATTCGAGCCAGGCCACCGATGTTGACGCCACCGCGGCGTGGATGCCCTGTTCCAGGTACATATTGCTCAGCGCGACGGGCCGCTTGAACTCGTTGGCCAGCCGGACGGACTGCATGATCTCGGTGAAGCTGCCCCAGGTATTGAGGATATCGGCCGCACCCAGTTCTAGTAGACGCCGGCGGCCGCGCAAGTCGGTGTATTCACCCACGTTGACGTGCGTGAACGGCACCGAGCGCGCCACGTAGGCCAGCCCGTCAAAGTCGTCCCGCGCGCATGGGTCTTCCAGCCAGTAAATGGAATAGCCCGCCTCATGGTAAGCGTGCGCCCGTTGCACGGCTTCCTTGGGCGTCCAAGCTTCATTGGCGTCCACCATGATGACGGCCTCCGGCCCGACGATCTCTGACAGCGCCCTGAGCCGCTCCAACTCCCAGCGCACATCGGGATGGCCGAACTTGAGCTTAAAGGCTGTGAAACCGCGCTGGGCGGCCTCGGCGTAGAACGCCCGCAACTCGTCAAGGCTAAGGTGATAGTCCAGCCCGCTCACGTAGGTCCGCACCCGGTCACGCGTTCCGCCCAGCAGTTTATACAGCGGCAGCCCAGCAGCCTTGGCCTGCAGGTCCCACAGGGCGTGTTCCACCGCGTCGCCGAACAGGCCCGCCGATCCGGCGCGGCCGGCTTGCTGCATCAGGCGGTTGGCGAGGGCGAACACGTTGCGGCCTAGCAGGCCCGGCGCTACCTCCTGCGCGAATACGCGGTTCAGTTCGGTCAGGGGTGGCAGCGGGTAAAGCAGGGTCCCGAAGAAACCCAGCCCGACCTCGCCGCTTTGGCTGTATAGCTCCACCGCGCCCATGAAGTGGGTGTCAATGCGCACCCGCGAGTCGCCCATGACGCGCGCACGTGGGAACTGGAAACGAGTGATGACAAAGCGCTCGATAATCATGCTGACCTTCCTAAAGCAAGCCTAGATTGAGATAGAAGTCGCGCAGCCGCGCCAGGGCGGCATCTCTGGCCGCGCCATAGGGTGAACGACGCCAGCGCTCGGCGAGGCCAAACACCTCCAGGGTGGCGTGCCACATGCAATCCGCACCGCCCGGAAAGGTTTCAGCCAGGTCCCACCACGGCTCGTCGTACTTGAGGATGATGGCGCGGGCGGCGGCTAAGTCGCCTTGCTCAATCGCCGCCCAGTACTGTTGATCCACGCGCGGCGCAAAGATGATGAAGTTCGACAGCCAGCCCACGGCTCCGTAGGGCGCCAGTTGCAGGTGTTCCCACAAGTGGCCGGATGTGATCAGCGCCCAGCGCTTGGCAAAGTGCCGCGCCACCTGGAACCCGTAGTTGCCGCCGATGTCATCCTTGAAGGCCACGATGCCTGGTGCCCGTTCGGCCAGCCCCGGCAGGATTTCGGCTGGCACGCGGCCCACCAGCATGACGGGCAGCACCTCGGACACGGCAACGTAGTGGTCAATTAGCCGGTCGGGTGTTGTTTGACCCAATGCAGGCGGTTTGACTATGATCAGATCTGCGCCTTCCGCGCGGCACCAGGACGCGAAGCTCGTGCTCTGCCCGGTCCACCAGGAGCGGTCGGCGGCGATGACCAGTGCGCGCCCGGCCACGCGCTTGATCACCAACCGCGTGAGGTGCATGACTTCCTCGTCCGTAAGCAGCGGGAATAGGCTGTCAAACCAGGTGAGCATGATAGCCTGGCTGCCGCCGTTCAGGGCAACTTCGATGACGCGCCAAAGGCCGGCTTCGTCAATGCTTCCGTGCCGGTCAAAGGTTGTGGGGATTGAGCAGATCGGGCCGCGCAGGCGGGTGTGGATTTCGTTCAGCGTCGGCATGGCTATTTGTCCGAAGTTGCCGCTCTCACAATTGGTCGGCCAGAAATGCAATGCGGGCTAACTCTTCGATCAAGTCAGCAGTGTTGTAGGCGGCGACGACAGACGCGCCCAGCGCCACCAGGCCATGCTGTTCGAGTAGCAGCGCTCTGCAGCCGGGATTGGTGTGCACGGCCTTGGCCACGGACTGACGCAGGGCCTCCGAGCCCGAGGGCGCGAAGGCCACGCGCGGCATGGGTGGCTGCTTGAACGCGGCATCGGTAAGCATGGGGATGTCGCGCTGCCTGACGGCGTAGGCAGTAGCGTACGGTGGGTGGACGTGCAGCACTGCCCCCACATCTGACCGCAGGCGCAGGATGTCGGCGTGATAGAGATACTCCTTTGATGGGCGGTATTCGCCCTTGGGAGTCCAGCTGTCGTCATTCAACGCCACGCGGATGAGATTGTCCACAGCAGTGTCGCCGAGCGAAACCCCGGTGGCGGTGATGAGCATGTGCCCGTCCGACAGCCGGGCGCTGAAGTTACCGCCAGTGCCGCCCACCAGAGCGCGGGCATAGGCGCGGCGAGCATAGTCAGCCACTTGTTGGCAGATCAGTTCATCGCTGAGCATGGTTGTCCGACGGCGTCACCCACACCTGAGGCAGGTCGAGGTGCGCGATCCTTTCAAAATATGGCTTTACGGCTGGATAAAGCTCAGTGTAGATCGGATAGAGCTGGTCATAGGCGGCCTGTGCGCTGGGCTGAGACTCGTAGAGCGTATCGCCCCGCGCCGAAGCCTGCCGGGCTTCGGCAAAGTCGCTGTAAGCCCCTGCCCCCACGCCGGCGAGCAGGGCCGCGCCCAGCACTTCGCTGTGGGCGGTGGTCAGGCCGACGATGGGCCTGCCCAGAACATCGGCGATGATCTGCATCCACACACGGCTGGCGGCGGCCGCGCCCCCAACGCGAAGGCAATTCAGGCGCTGGCCGCTCGTCGCTTCCAGGAGTTCTACAGCTTGCCGGAGCGCCATGGCTGCGCCTTCGAGCACAGCGCGCAAAACGTCGGCCCGCTGATGCCCAAGTGTCAGTCCAAACAACACGCCGCGCGCGTAGGGGTCCCAGATTGGCGTACGCTCGCCGGCCAAATAGGGTAGGTAAATCAGACCCTTACTGCCGGGCGGCGCGAGTGCGGCCTGGGCCGTCAGCAGATCGTAGACGTCTAGCCCGGTGGCGTTGGCCGTCACCTGTTCGGCCTGGCCCAATTGATCGCGCACCCAGCGAAGCGACGAGCCCACCCCATTCAGCGCGCCTAAGGCCAGCCAATGCCCCGCCTGGAAGTGGGTGCAGTTCATCAGGCGGTGATCAAAATTCGGCTCGGCGAGGGTGGTCGCCACGCGCGCCGCTGTCCCCATAATAATGAAGCCCTGGCCCGGCTCTATCACCCCTGCACCTAGCGCCGCGCCGAGGGTATCCATGCAGCCGGCCATAACGGGCGTGCCTGGCAGCAGGCCGGTCTCGGCGGCAGCCTTGGCGCTCACCCGACCGGCCACTGCCTGCGACGGCACGGGCTCAGGCAGCTTCTCCGCGGCGATGCCAAATGCGCTCAAGAACGGTTCATGCCAGGACAGCCGCTGGATATCGAATAACAAGGTGGTGCAGGCGCGCGAATGGTCAATGGTGAATTTACCGGTGAGCCGCGCCACCAGGTAGCCGCCCGGGACCATCAGCTTGTGCGCCGCTGCGTAGGTGTCGGGCTCGTGATGCATCAGCCAGAGCAGGGTGGGAAGCGAATACGCTCCCGGCGCCACCGGGTTGCCCGTGACTGTCTGCACCTCAGCCTCTCCGAGAGCCGCGCGAATGCGGGCCACCTCTGGCAGCGAGCGCTGATCCCACAGCATGATAGCGGGGCGCAGTGGTTGCCCAACCCGGTCTACGGCCACCAGCCCATTCGTGCAGCCCACGCCCACGGCCAGGATCGCGCTGGGCGGCACGCCGCTCAGCGCCTGCCGGACGGCCCGAGTGGTGGCCTGCCACCAGCCTTCGGCATCGTGCTCGGCCTGGCCCGGCAAGCGGCTGATCATGGCATACTCCGTATAGCCGTAGCCTACCAGACCACCATCCAGCGTGAAAATACCGGCCTTTGCGCCGGTGCCGCCTAGATCGATGCCCAAGAGGTAGGCCGTCACGCTGGTCTCAAGCGTTGTTGGCAAGCGCGCCCGTAGCAGGATCGAGTGGCACGGGGGTCACATTCAGCATCCGGCATAGCTGAAAGATCTCCGCGCGAACGTCGCCGGCCACCGCATGCAGGTGGTTGGCCTGGAGCGTGCGCACGAGCCGATCGGGCGCGAGGTCTAGCCGCACAAAGGCGTGCGGCCAGCGCGGGCCGGCGCCCAGCACCTGGTCGGGTAGCAGGCTGATGCTCTCGCCCAGCCCAATGACCATCTGATAGCCAGCGGCTGAGCGCGTGAGCCGGGCCAGGGTGAGGGGCCCGGTCTCGAAGACGAACTGCACGTGTGCGCCGCCGCCGGCATATTTGCTGATGGACGGCACGAGCCGGACGCGCGCCAGGTTTTCGGCCGGGTCGGCGCTGCGCGCCGCAAACCAGGTGGGCGCCGCGCCGCAGTTGGGCATTACGTAGACCCCGTGCCGCTTGTCGAAAAACCGCAGGTCCAACAAGCACGCCGGCCGGTCGGCGACGAGGCGCATCAACTGCATTGTCAGCGCGCCGTCCGAATCAGCCTCGCAGGCCAGGGGCACGGAGGGTTTGGGGCCGTGCCAGTCGTAGGGATCGTTCAGGAAAGCGGCGCTGATGCACTGCACGCTGTAAAACTCGCTCAGGTCGTAGTGGCACTTGATGCCAGCAAAATCGAATTGATGCCGCGCGATGATGTCCTTCAGCGCGATGTAGCAGCGCAGTTGAAAGTCCCACTTCTCGGGCGTGAACAGGTCGCCGTCGAAAACCACTTCGCGCACATGCTGCCGGAGCCAGGTCTGGGCCAGGCTCACCTCGCTGGCGGGCACCAGCCCAGCCTGCCGCACCACCTCCGATTGGTCTACGTGATCCACATCCACCCCAAACTGCTGCTGCCAGAGCTCGGCTGGGGCCGCCCCGGTGTACATGCCGATGCTGCGCCCGCCGATCAGCCCATACACCTGGCCGCGCAGCCGGGTGACGGCGGCGGCGGCTCGCGCAAACGCGAGCACCTGACCTGGTACGGCGGGGTCATCCAGATCTACCCACAACCGCTCGTGCCAGATGCCGACTTGGGTAAGAGCGCCGCCCGCCGCCAGCAGCCCGGTAAGACCGGGATAGCGGGGGTCGTGCGGACCCACCAAGAGATGCAGGCCAGGAGCGAACTGCTGCACTGCCAGGACAATGTAATTGGGAAAGGCGAACACAGAGATGTTGTGCAGCACGGCGTCGGGCCGTTGGTCGGCCAGGTAGCGCGCTGCTGACCGGGCGGTTTCGGGCGAGTGCACAATTTCAGGCGCGGGCATCACCTCCACTTCTCCTGTGGCCTGCAGGATGGCCCGAAGGCGGTCTTGATGGGCCTGGATGTCGGGCGCCAGGCCAGCATGGACCCGGTCGCGCCCATCGGAGTATGAAAGCAGCCCCAAGCGCAGCATGCGCGCCTCCTTCGCCCGTGATCAGTCCAGCGCCAGTACGTTCAGCAGCGGTCGCCCCTCGCGCCGGCGCGCGAGGTTTTCGATGACCAAAGCGCACAGCCGCTCGGCATGGCGCGCGGCCAGCCCGGCCACATGCGGGGTTAGGATAACGTTCTCCATCTCCCACAGCGGGTTGTCGGGCTGAGGCGGCTCTAGGTCCAGCACATCGATCCCCGCGCCGCGTAGGTGCCCGCCGCGAAGCGCCTCGATGAGCGCGGTCTCGTCCACGCTGCTGCCCCGGCCCAGGTTATAGAAGTAGCTTCCTGCCGGCATGGCCGCGAACACTTCCCGCCCAATGAGGCGAAAGGTCTCGCGGCCACCCGGCAGGGTGCAGAAGACGTGCTGGGCCTCGGCAACCGCGGCCAGCAGTGCCTCTGGCGGATAAACTCGCGTTACGCCGGGCGGCGGCGCGCCGCCGGCACGCCGCACGCCCGTGACAGACATCCCCAGGCCCGCGCAGCGCCGCGCCACGGCCTGGCCGACATCACCCAGGCCAACAATGCAAGCGCCAGCCCCCGCGATCTCGCCGTACGGCCGTGTGCGGTTCCAGCGCCGGTGAGCGGCCTCGCGCACATGCGCGCCCAGATTCCGTGTGAGGGCCAGCATCAGGGCCGCGGCATGTTCAGCGCAGCCGACGCTGTAAACGCCACTGGTGTTGCAGATGGTTAGGCCAGGCTGAGAGCCCAAACCCTGGCCCTCAAACTCCTCGTACCCGGCGCTAGGCAGCAGCACCAGCCGGGGGTGCCCATCGCGCAGCCAGGCAGGGGCTGGCCAGCCGACGACAATATCGGCTACCGCCACCGCTGCCTGGAACTGTGCATGCGGCGCACCGCCCGGCAGGCGCGTGCAGTCGGCCCAGCCAGCCGTGCTCTGGGCAATGCGGCCAGCCTGCGCCTCATTCAGGGAACAATCGGCGATCAGCAGGGTGAGCGTCACGCCAAGCCTAGTCGGGCCGGGCCCCGGCCCCCGACCGCATCGTATCCAGCCACCTGATCCCGGCCATCATCAAGAAGTCGGTATCGGCATACGGCGAAACAAAGGTAATGCCGCGCGCGCAGTAATCCAGGTAGCCCTGGTCGGTGTCTTCCCACGTCATCCCCAGCGGCATCCCGGCCGCGCGGCACTTCTCGATGGCGAGGTCAATGGCAGCCTGCATCTTGGGATGCTGGCGCTGCAAAGGAACGCCCAGCGAAAACGACAGGTCGGCCGGCCCGATCATTAGGGCATCCACCCCCGGCACTGCGATGATGTCGTCGAGGTTGGCGATGGCATCGGCGTGTTCAAGCTGCAAGATGACGATGATGCGGTCGTTGGCGGTTTGGAGATAGGGCGTGAGGTCTTTGTAATAGTTGGAGGCCTCCCGTGGATTGAAGCCCCGGATGCCATCCGGCGGATAGCGGCAGGCCGCCACGGCCCGCCGCGCGTCGTTGGCGGTCCGGATAAAAGGGAACATGATGCCTTCGGCGCCCCAGTCGAGCAGGGGTTTCACCAGGGCCTCGTCTACTGCCCGGACCCGCACGATGGCAGGGGTGCCGCGCTCGCGCAGGGTGACGAGAATGGTGCGCAGGGCTTCCGGGTTGAAGGGGTTGTGCTCGGCGTCTATGTAGAGCCAGTCAAAGCCCAGGTTCGACATGATGGCGCACACTGCCGGGTCAGCCAGGGTGATCCAGGCGCCAAAGCTGGGCTTGCCAGTCTTCCAGGTGTCCTTGAGTTCGCGACCATTCATCTAGCACTCCTGTATGAAGGGTGGAGCGGCTTAACCGTCCCAGCCTGAAAGATCGAGATCGTGCCCGATGACGACGAGCGGCGTTGGGTCGGCCGTCGACGCTTCCAGGTGGAGCAAGCCGTCTACATAGTTGATAAGCATGGCCTGCCCATCAATCAAGCCGACGCCCTTGGCGCGGTAGATGCGGCCATGTGCGCCGGAACCGATGACTGAAAAGGCGGCTTCCAATGTAGCCCGAGTTTGCGGTGGCAAGGCCAGCTCAACTGTGTCGAACTCGGGCGCGTGGACGTGGCCCTCGGTCTGAGCAGCACTCTCCCCGATGGAGAGCACGTCGCGCCAATTGACCTGGCTGAACTGGGTGGCGATCAGCCGGCCGGTGGGGTTCAGGGCGCGTAAGGCGGTCTCGGTCGCCTGCTGTTCCGCCGCCGTCGCGAGATCAGTCTTGTTCATCACGATAAGGTCGGCCTGCTCCACCTGGGCGGTGTAAAACTCGCCCAGCTTGGGACGGTAACGGTTGAAGCGGCTGGCATCCACAACAGTGAGCACGCACGCCAGTCGGGCGATGCGGGCCAGCCGCTCGCCGCGCAGCAGCGCCTCCAGCGCATAGGGCGCGGCCACCCCGGTTGGCTCGATGACGAGCCACTCCGGCCGCCACTGCGCATGCAACTCCTCGACCGCCGGCACGAATGCACCCGACAGGCTGCAGCAAATGCAGCCGGACGCGAGAGGCAGGACTCGCAGGTGTTCACCGCTCAGGGTATTGCCATCCACGTTCACCTGGCCGAAGTCATTGACCAGCACGGCTACCTGCCCCGGCGCAACAGCCGTCGCCAGCAGCCGCCGGATAAGGGTGGTCTTGCCCGCGCCCAAAAAGCCAAAAACGATGGCGACGTTCATGACTCGGATCGAAAGATTTGGTTGGCGACGACCTGAGCCTCTGGCCAGGTCGGCACAACCCGACGATGAATGATGCCGGTGGTGAGGTGGTCAGCCTCAAGCGGAATGTGACCATCCCACATCAGGCAGACCTTGTGCGGCCGGGCGACCTCGTAGCGCTGAACCAGATCGTGCAGTTCCGGCTGGCCGAAGTTAAGGCTGGTGATGCCGGGGGTGCTTACGAAGTCCTCGTAGAAGTGGATGCCCTTGCCGCAAAAGTGACCCAAGGAGCCGCCCAGCGCCGTGGCAATGCGGGCGTTGCGCGGCACGCAGAACTCGCGGTACATCTCGGCCGAGAGCATCACGCCCGTATCATCCACGATACGGCCGCCGCCCCGCAGCCGGCAGCTAAAGGTGTAGCCGGCCTCGGGCGCCTCGCCGACGAGCAGCTTGTGCTTTTCGATCACCGCGATATAGATCGGCACGAAAAAATCCAGCACGTCATGGACGATATCCGGCTCTTCGAGCGTCGCCAGGTAGATGGCCGCGCCGGCCAGGTTGGTCGCCAAGTTAAACGGGCCTTGCGGGTCGGGGCAGCCTATGTGGACGGTCTGCGCTAGCTTGGGGTATTGGGCCAGGGTCTCGCGGAAGTAGGCCTCCGTCTCCCAGACCTGCCGCCCCAGACCGGCATTCAGGTCGGGCATGCCGCGGTCAATGATGGCCCGCACCGCTGCCAAGCTCTCCACGGGCATGGGCCAGGGCATGTTGTCACCGTCCTGCCAGTAGTCGGCCCCGACAATGGAGGTGATCAGCACCAGCCCGTAGTTGGCCCGGATGGTAAAGACGCGGTCATCCTGAAGCAGCGCGCCCTCGTACACCCGCGCCAGTTCGCTGATGAGCATTTTGGCGGCGTTGGTGAAGGTTTCGCCGTAGGGAATGGACGGCCAGCCCGGCGCCCAATCCTCCTGGGCGTGGCTCCAATCGGCGCGGCAGGTCACAATGGTCGGGCGACGGTCCAGGGGCTCGAATTTCAGGGCCGCCAGCTGGCGGGCCTCGGCGCGGCGCTGCTGCTCAACATCCACTAACTCCTCGAGTTGGTCGAGATGCGGCCGCGGGTCAAAACCGTCTTGGACCGCGCTCATGCTGTCGCCTCCGTGGGTTTCAAGCGCGCCCATTCGGTTTCAATCGCCGGCAAATCCAGCGGATATGTTCCAAACCGGCGGCAGGTCTCGAGCGCGCGCCAGACGTTTTCGATCGGCACACCGCCATGGAACGAGTGGTCGGCGGCGAGGATGTACCCGCCGCCCGGCGCCGCGTCGCGCAGGCATTCCAGAGTCTCACGGGCCACATCGTCGGCCGTGCCGTGCGGCAGGGTGGTGGTAACGCTCAAGTTGCCCAGCAGGCACAGCCGATCGCCATACTTTTGCTTGACGGCGGCGATGTCCATGCGAGCCGAGCGTTGGAGCGGGTGCAGGCCATCAATACGCAACTGAACCAGGTCGTCGAGAATGGCGTTGAGGTTGCCGTCGCTGTGCAGGATGATGGGGGTTCCAGTGGCTGCGAGGGTCTCCACCTGTTCGGCCACCACCGGCAGCACCAGGCGGCGCCAATCGGCTGGGCTGATAAAGGTCTTGTCGTTCATGCCATAGTCGTCGTTGATGACGATGGCGTCTACGCCGGTTTGGATTAGGGCCAAGCCAAGCTGCGTGTTCCATTGGCCGATCACGCGGAACAATTCCTGCAAGAAGTCGGGGTCCTCGTAGACCCACAGGCTTAGGTTGACCAGTCCAGCCAGCATCCACACGCCCGAGAATGGGCCACGCACGCCGCCGAGCACGGCCAACTCGTTGGCCGCCAACTCTACCGCGCGGCGCGGCTGCTCGACCTGGCGCGGGTGCCAAGGATCGGGCACTTGGATTCGCTCCCAGTCCTCGCGCGAGTTGACGGCATAATCTTCGGGCCAGCCGGCGGGCCAGGCGTGCTCGTTGGTGCCATACTGTGTGCCCCACTCGTCGCGGTAGTGCTCGATGTCGCCTTCGTACTGGCAGTTGTAGAGCGCCGAAAAGCCGTAGGCCGCGCTCCACACCATGTCAATGCCGGTGCGGCGTGACATCTCGACCTCGTCATCCACGTTGTGCTTGCCGGCCGGCCGGCCCAACACGTTCTCGATGAAGCGCGGGTTCCAGTGGAACTCGTAAATGGGCACACGATCGGGCACACCGCCGCGCAGCGCTGTCAGGAAGCGCTCCCGACCGTTCACGACGTCTGGCCCTCTTGCGCCTCAGCCTGCCCAACCTGATCCATCAACTGCTCCATGGCGGTGACGGCGGCGGTTGCTTCGGCCGAGGCTTCGCGGCCGCCGGTGATGTCATAGCCCATCTCACTCATCAAACGCTTCGCCAGCCGCACCGTGGCACTGGCATCGGGCGCGTAGCCGTCGGCGCCCGCCTTGTCGGCGTAGAGCTGCGTCACGGGCGCGCCACCCACCATCACTCGTACCTTGTCGCGCAACCCTTCCTTCGCCAGGGCCTCCATGTTGACCTTGAACATCGGCATGGTCGTCGTCAGAAAGGCGGAGAAGCCGACAAGCTGCGGCTCATGCTGCTTTACACCGGCCACCAACTTTTCCGGCGCGATGTTGACGCCCAGGTCATAGACCTCGAACCCCGCGCCCTCCAACATCATGTCGCACAAGTTCTTGCCGATGTCGTGCAGGTCGCCTTTCACCGTCAGCATCACGACCTTGCCGATGGGTTTGGCCCCGGTCTGTGCCAGCAGCGGCCGTAACAGGTTTAGGGCCTGCTGCATAGCCTTGGCCGCCAGCAGCATCTCTGGCACAAAATAATCGCCCACCTCGAAGCGGCGGCCCACCTCCTGCAGCGAGGGGATGAGGGCCCCAAACAGCAGGTCAAGGGGCTTCATGCCGAGGGCAATGGCCTCCTCGGTCAACTCCCGGACCTCTTTGTGGTGACCGACTAGGGTGTGGTCGTACAGTCCTTGTTTGATCTCGTCTTCGCGGTTCATAGCAGTGTCCTCAACTTGAATTATTCGATCAACAGCGACGGCGTCTCAATCAGTTCAACCAGGCGATCTAGAAAGTGCGCTGCCTCAGCTCCGTCGAGCACCCGGTGGTCAGCCGTCAGATTCAGGTGCAGCGTGGGGCGGACGGCCAGCGCGCCCGCGACGACGTAGGGGCGTGGCTTGATGCGCCCTACCGCCAGGATGGCGCTCTGTGGCGGGTTGAGAATGGCCTGGAACGAGTCCACCCGATACATGCCCAGGTTGCTTAGGGTAAAGGTGCCGTCCGCGTAATCGTCGGGCAGCAATTTGCCCGCCTGCGCACGGCTGACGAGTTCGGCTCGCAGCCGGCTCACCTCGCGCAGCGAACACTGTTCCACCCGGCGCAGCACCGGGACGACCAGTCCTTTGGCGGTTGCCACGGCCAGGCCCAAATTGACGGTCAGCCCGAAGCTGACGCCGTCGCCATCCCACCGAGCGTTGGCGCGAGGGTGGTCACGCAACGCCGCCGCCGTTAGCTTGATGAGCAAATCGGTGTAAGTGGTGATCGCCGCTTCGACGGGTGGACGGTTGAGTCTGTCGAGCCAGGCCGCGAGCGCGCCGGCATCAACTTCGACCTGCAGATAGAAGTGCGGGGCGGTGGAAAAGCTCTGCGCCATGCGCTCGGCGGTGATGCGGCGCAGCCCCGACAGTGGGTCACGCTTGATTTCCGCAGGTGCGGCAACCGGGTCCGGTGAAGGGACAGCTAACAGCTGAGGCTCGGCTATGGTCGGGCTGCCCTGGGCGGCCACGGCGCGCATCACATCCTCTTCGACAATGCGCCCGCCGGGGCCGGTGCCTTTCAGGGCCGCCAAGTCAATACCGTGCACCCGCGCCACGCGCTTGGCGACAGGCGATGCGCGTACCTCAGCTGGCTGGGCCGGTTCCGCTCCATCCGCGGGGCGGATCACGACCAGCGCCCGGCCAATGGGTACTGTCTGCCCCACCTCGGCCAGCCAGGGGCCAAGTACTCCTGCCGCGGGCGCGGTGAGCTCGACGGTGGACTTGTCGGTCTCGATCTCCAGCACCGGCTCGTCTCTCAGCACGGCCTGGCCCGGCTGCTTCAGCCACCGCACGATCACCCCTTCGGTCATGGTCGCCCCCATGCGGGGCATCACTAGGTCGGTGGCGTTCACATCATCTCCCGCACGGCCGCGACCAACTGCTCCTTGGTTGGGGTGATGGCCCCTTCCAGAGTCGGTGCAAAGGGCACTGGCACGTCCGGCGCGCTCAAACGCACCGGAGGCGCGTCCAGGTAGTCGAATGCGCTTTCGGCCACCGAGGCAATCACTTCCGCCGCCACGCCGCAATGGCGGTAACCTTGATCGAGCACCACCAGACGTTTGGTCTTGCGCACCGAGGCCACAATGGTGTCGCGGTCGAGGGGCGAAATCGTGCGCGGGTCAATCACCTCCAGTTCTATCCCCTCCTGGCTCAAATCGGCGGCAGCCTCGAGCGCCACGTGCACCATGCGGGCGGTCGCCACCACACTGACGTGCGCGCCGCTGCGCTTGATGTCGGCCTGGCCGAACTGCAAGAAATACTCCTCTTGCGGCACCGGTCCTTTGACCGAGGCATACATGAGCTTGTCTTCAAAGAAGAGCACCGGGTTGTCGTCGCGGATGGCGCTTTTCAGGAGTCCTTTGGCGTCGTAAGGCGTGGATGGCATGACGACCTTCAAGCCCGGGATGTGGGCAAACCAGGCTTGCAGGCTCTGTGAGTGCTGCGCTGCTAGTGAGCGCCCCGCGCCCATTGTCAGGCGGATGGTCAACGGAACGCGCGCCTGGCCGCCGGTCATATAGCGAATCTTGGCCGCCTGATTCACAATCGCGTCCATGGCCAAGGCCGAGAAGTCGCCGAACAGCAGCTCTACGATGGGGCGCGTGTTGGCCAGTGCCGCGCCCACCCCCAAACCGGTGAAGCCTTCTTCCGAGATCGGCGTGTCAATGATGCGCAGCGGACCAAACTCGCTGTAGAGGCCGGCGCTGGCCTTGAAGACTCCATCGGCGAGGCCCACATCCTCACCCATCAGGAACACCGACGCATCCGTGCGCATTTCCTCAGCAATAGCCTCACGGATCGCGTCAACGAAGGTCAGCTCACGCGTAGACATCGTGGCTTAACTCCTCCAAGCTGGGCGCAGGCGACGCTTTGCCGAACGCCACGGCCGCCTCGACGGACGCGACAATCTCGGCGTCGAGCTCTTCCAGCAGGTCACCATCGGCCACCTTCGCCGCGCGCAGTGACTGGGCAAAGGCTGGCAGCGGGTCACGTCCTTTCCAATAGGTGATCTCCTCCGGCTTCTTGTAGATGTTCTGGCGCACATCGCCCTGGTGATGACCCTCGAAGCGGTAAGTCTTGGCCTCGATCAGCGACGGCCCCTGCCCAGCGCGCGCGCGCGCCACGGCATCACGCGCGGCCTCATAGACGGCCAGAACGTCCATGCCGTCAACCGCCTGGGTCGCCAGTCCAAACGGCTTGCCGCGCTCCGCGATCTCCATGTTAGCGTTGACCCGGCGCGAGTCGGTATACTCCATCACTGTGTTGTTCTCGCACACGTAAATCATCGGCAGCTTCCAGGTGGCGGCCATGTTCATGGTCTCGACAAATACGCCCTGGTTGGCCCCGCCGTCGCCGAAGAAACACACGGCTACCTGGTCGGTGCTGCGCACGCGGGCGGCGAGGGCCGCGCCAGTCGCCAGGCTTAACCCGCCGCCGACGATACCGTTCGCGCCCAGCATCCCCACTTCGAAATCGGCGATATGCATCTCGCCGCCCTTGCCCTTGCAGTAGCCATCGCGCCGGCCCATAACCTCGGCCATCATCCGGCGGATGTCGCCGCCCTTGGCAATGACGTGCCCGTGGCCGCGATGGGTGCTGGTGATGTAGTCGTCGCCGCGCAGCGCCGTGCACACGCCGACCGCCACGGCTTCCTCGCCGATGTAGACGTGGGCCAGGCCGGGCATATCACCGCGCGCGTACAGGTCTTTCAACGCCTCTTCAAAGCGGCGGATGAGCAGCATGTGGCGGTAGATGCTGATCAATTGCTCCGGCGTAAGGCCGACCGTTTCTATTGCCTCCATAGCATTCCCTTCTCCCTCAAGCTGTGCTCAGGCGGTGATCTCGCTCGGCGCCACCGAACGATGTTCTGCAGCCGACCGATAACAGGCTTCGACGACGCGCAAGGTGCCCAAGCTGTCGGCGCCGGGCGTGGCCGGCACGCCGCCCGTCTGGATCGCCTCCATTAGTGACGCCATCGGGCCGACGAAGGCGTCCGGGATCCAGGTGCCTTCAAGCGTTAGGTGAAACCGGTGCCGGGGATAGCGCTCTCGCGAAAGCCACTCGATGGTGTCGGGCTGAATGTTGGGATATTCGAGAGCCGACCGCAGCGTACTCCGTGCCCAGCCGTCGCGGCCCAGAATGCGGCAGAACGCATAGCGATCGGTGGTCCAATCGTGCGCATTTTGCGCGATCAGGGCTTGAAAGCCGTTGGGATAGTCCCAGATTGAGATCGTCTTGGTTTCGCCCTTGAAGGCCTGGCCGGGCAGGCGGCTGTGGCGGCTGGTCACCAGATCAGGATCGCCAAACAAGAAACGAAAAGCGTCGATATAGTGAATGCTGTCGAGCAGGATGTCGTAGCGCGGGTAATCAGCCATCCAGGGCCAATATTCGAATGGGGTAAGCGTGCTGACCATGAACTGGGCTTCGATCAACTCGCCCAGCCAACCCCCGTCGAGCAGTGCCCTGGCTGCGCGGATACCCGACCCCCAGCGCAGTTGATGGTTGACCGCCAGCGTCACTCCAGCCGCCTCGGCCACCCGCACGATCTCCACAGCGTCAGCGTACTTGTCGGATAGGGGCTTCTGACAGAGCAAGTGTTTCCCAGCTGCCGCCGCCTGGCGCACCACTTCAAGCTGGTGCCAGGGTAGCACTGCGATGTCCACAATGTTCACCGCCGGGTCGGCCAGCAGCGCCTCTAGGGTGAGGTAGACGCGCGGCAAGTCGTGCTCGCGGGCGGTCTTCTCGGCGGCCTCCGGACGGATGTCGTAGCAGCCGAGCATCTGAAAGCCTGCCTTGCGGTAGGCTGGGATATGGGCAAAGTTGACGATGCCCCCCGCGCCCACGAAAGCTATGCCGTAGTCCGTCTTGGGCGGCAAGTGAGGCTTGTAGTCCAGTTCCAGGCGCAGGTCGAGCGGGATCGTCGTCATCGCGTTAGGCCAGCGAGCGGCCAAAGGTCGTTAGCAGTTCAGCGCCGTTGGCTGTTACAATGGCGTTGTTTTCGTAGCGGACCCCAGCCACTCCGGGCAGGTAGACCCCTGGTTCCATCGCCAGCACCATGCCTTCAACCAGCACATCGGTTGAAGCTGGGTCGAGCAACGGAAGCGGCTCGTGGTAGCGAAAGCCTAGCCCGTGGCCGAGCGAGTGTTGCAGGTAGGGACCAAAGTTGTGCGCCAGGAGCGTGTCGTAGCTGGCCCGGTCAACGGCGGCGGCTGGCACGCCGGGGTGGATAGCGGCCAGGGCAGCATCCTGCGCCGCGCACACGGCCGCGGCCATGCCCGCCACACGCTCGTCGGCCGCGCCGGACCCCGCCACTCGCACCCGTGCCACATCGGCCCAGAATCCATCGGCGACCACCCCCATTTCCAGAACCACCACCTCGCCTGCGCTGAGGGGGCGCGGCCGAGAGATGGGATATCCCCAGAAGGCATCGGTATCGGATCCGCTTGTCACCTGAGCGCAGGCACGCGCCACGCGAGTGCCCCGATAGCCGGTACCTTGGACCATCACCGCCCGCTCCACCGCAGCCGCCACTTCGACTTCGGTGCGCCCGGCCTCGGCGTACTCGACGAAAGCCGCCAGCCCGAACGCGGCGATCTCGGCCGCCACGCGCAGCTGGACCAGTTCAGCCGGCGTCTTGACGGCGCGGATGGCATACAGCGCCGCGGTCGCGTCGACCAACTCCACCTCACCGAGCGCCTGCGACAGCACGCGCTCGATCTGCACCCGCGCTGCCGCCGGCTGCTCCAAGGCCGCAAAAGCCGGGCCAACCAGATCAAAGCCACCTTCGTAACCCACACGCCGACCTGCCAACTTGCCAGCCGCATCGCGCAGCAGCTGGATTAGGCTGGCTTCGGGGTCGGGGTCGCCCAGCCGCCAACACCGGAAAGTGCGCACATCGGTGGCCCAGCCCTGTGCTGCCCGCTCGGCCTCCATCTCCGGGCAGAACAGGATGGGCTCCCCGTCTGGCTTAATCAGGGCCGCCGAGAGCCACAGCCCCGGCCAATACCCAGTGAGAGGCAGCAGGTTCTCACCCAGCCGCACGAACAGTGCATCCAGCCCGGCCTGGGCCAGCGCTTGTTGAATGGCGGCGCGCCGGTGCGGATCAATCGGCATCAAATGTTGTCCGCCTGTGCGGCGAAGTGGTGGGCCTGGCCGCTCTCCGGCTCGCCAAAGGTCAGATGGTGCCAGGGCTTGCGCTGCGCGCCCGAGGTGTCGAGCATCACATGCTTGACCACGGTATAGGCGTCGAGCGCGTAGTGCGAAAGGTCTTTGCCGATGCCGCTCTGCTTGAACCCGCCGTGCGGCAGCTCGCAGGCCGTGGGGCAGTGATCGTTGATCCAGACTGTGCCGGTTTCGAGCGCCGCCGCCATCCGCATGGCGCGCTGGACGTTGCCCGTCCACACGCTGGAGACCAGGCCATAGGGAACATCGTTCGCCAGCCGGATGGCCTCGGCCTCGTCGCCAAACCGATTGACGACCAGCACCGGGCCAAAGATCTCGGCCTGCATACAGCGCGCGTGCTGCGGCGCGCCGGCCAGGATGGTGGGCGGGTAAAAGCAGCTGGGGCCGTCGGGCAGCTTGCCCCCGGCCAGCACCGGGATGCCGGTTTGCGCGGCTTCGTCCACAAAGGCGTGTACCCGGCGCTGCTGTTCGGCGTTCGCCAAGGGGCCGAGATCGGTGTGCGGGTCGAGGGGGTCGCCCACCCGTAGTTGCGCGGTGAGCGCCAGCAGCCGGTCGAGAAAGGCGTCGTAGACCTCCGCCTGAACGTACAGCCGCGTGGCGCACGAGCAGTCCTGCCCGGTATTGGTGAAGCCCCCCACTACCGCCCCCTGGGCCGCGGCCTCCACGTCCGCATCGGCAAAGACGATGAAGGGCGCTTTGCCGCCCAGCTCCAGTACCACCGGCTTGACTGACCGGGCCGCCAGCGCCATCACGCGCCGGCCGGTCTCGGTGCCGCCCGTGAAGGTGATCATGCGCACGTCGGGATGCAGGGCCAGGACTTCGCCTATGTCGGCGTCGCCGGTCACCACGTTGATCAGGCCCGGCGGCAACCCAGATTCGAGCGCGATCTGGGCCAGCATCACGGTCGAGGCGGGCGTGTTGGGCGCGGGCTTGATGACGGCGGCGTTGCCGGCGGCCAGGATGGGCGCGAGCTTGATGGCGGCGGTGATGAGGGGATAGTTCCAGCCCACAATGGCGGCCACCACGCCCACCGGCTCGCGCCGCACCAGGCTGGTGTAGCCACCTAAATATTCGCCGGCGGCCACGCCCTCGCGCCGGCGGGCGATGCCGGCATAGTAGCGAAACAGCTCTGGTGGATAGTGCGTGTTCCAGTCGGACGATTTGATCGGGTGGCCGACGTTGACGGTTTCAATCTCGGCCAGGCGGGCGCTGTGACTTTCGAGCGCATCGGCCAGCCGTAATAACAGGCGGGCGCGCTCGCCAAACGACAGGCGCGCCCAGCGCGGCTGGGCCGCGCGCGCCGCGGCCACGGCCCGGTCTACGTGCTCGCTGGTGGCCTCGGCGGCGGTCGCGAAGCCCTGGCCGGTGGCGGGGTTAATCAGCCGCCGCCGGCCGGCCGCTTCTTGGATGGCGCCGAGGAGCATGGGGAAGTGCGGCAGGTTATTCGCCGTCATCACGCTAACCGTCCATAGGCCCGCGCCGCATCGCGCAGGTAGAGGATGTTTTCCCAGGGGGTGAGTGGCGAGGTGTTGCAGCTCGACGCGTAGATGAAGTGTCGGCCGCCGTCCGGGCTGGCTTTGATCCCGTCAAACAGGTCGCGGGTGTAGGCGTGGATCAGGTTTTCGGCGTCTTCTTCGATCTCCTGCTGGTGCAGGCTCATACCGCCGTTCATGGTGAAGCGGTCGTAGCCAATCCCGGCGCGCACCTCGCGCAGCCACACATCGCCGAGCGGCGGCTGGCTGATGCCCTCCAGCATGTCTATCTTCACCTCGCCCACCCGGCTGAGCAGCGCCTTGTTGCGCCCGCAGGCATGGACGGCCAGGTACTTTCCCCGGCTGTGGATGATGTCGGCGGCCTGGGCCAGGAAGTCGCGGCAAAATTCATCGAACATGTACGGCGCGTAAAACATCGAGTCCATGTTGTCGAGCAGCATGAACACCAGCGCATCGTCGCGGTCTACCACGCTTTCGAGCAGGCGCAGAGTCTTTTCGGCGTGCAGTTCCGCCAGGACCTTCATCTCGTCCGGGTGCTCCAGGATCCACATGGTGGCGTTCTGCGGCCCGGCCAGCCAATGCAGGGCCTTGAGCGGAGTCTCGTTGACCTTGAGCATCGCCAGCCCGTCGTTGCCGAGGCGGGCCACCCAGCCCGCCCATTGCTCCCCGTCAAAGGCGTAGTCGCGCGCTTCCACCAGGCAGCGCACCGCGCCGTATTCGCTGTCAAAGTCCTTCCACAGGTATTCATTCTCGAAGTCGGTCTGCGCGTCCGGGCTGTATTCCCACACCTGGGTCAGGCGGCCCTCCGAGGTATGCCACTCGCGCTGGCGGGTGTCGGTGCCGGGCGGGTAATAGTTGTAGGACGTCATCATCCCGTTGGCGACGGTCTGCGCGCGTTGCGGGTCGCGCAGGGTGCTCACGTACTGCTCGAAATACATGCCCGGCGGATAGACTTCGCGCGTGCAGAAAAACGGGTCCCAGCGATCCAGAATGTCCGCGCCCAGGTAGCGCAGCACGTCGAGCGGGTGCTGGGCGTGCGCGATCTCGGCCGGTAGCGCATTCCGGCTGCGGGTGGCGTAGAACCACTGCCACAAGTTGATGGCAAACGGGATGGCGTCAGGCTGTTCGCCGGTGAGCGCCGCCAACAGTCGCTCGCGCCCATTCATGCTTGCGTCTCCTGCCTCCCTGCCTTCATACGTCCGTCAGCCGATGCCCAGCTCGTCTTCAAAACGGCCCAGCGCCAGGTCGGTCGCCTCGATGATTCGATCCACCTCGTCGGGGGTGATGCACAACGGCGGCGCGTAGTACAGGATGTCCCAGCAGCGGGTGAGGATGCCCAACTGCACTAGATACCGGTCGAGTACGTGCGCCTGATCCATCGTGATACGCTGGCGGCTAGGCTTATCTACCACCAGCTCGATGGCGCACATCAGGCCAAAGCCGCGCAC
This sequence comes from uncultured Sphaerobacteraceae bacterium, assembly GCA_964434995.1. Classification (GTDB taxonomy): domain Bacteria; phylum Chloroflexota; class Chloroflexia; order Thermomicrobiales; family UBA6265; genus JACCXM01. The sequence goes on along the minus strand of CAYSXO010000001.1, from coordinate 21,440 downwards.
GTCGCCCACGCTGGGGTGGCGAGCCATTTCCTTGAGCCCAGAAAGCAGCCGTTCGCCGAGACGGGCCGCGTTGCCAGGCAGGTCCTCGCGTTCGAGTACCTCAATGTTCTTCAGCCCGGCGGCGGCCGAAACGGCATGGCCTCCGTAGGAATAGCCGTGTCGTATCGTGCGCTCACTGTCCCCGACAAAGGCCTCGGCCAATTCGCGTCGTACCACGCACGCCCCTAACGGGGCATAACCACTCGAAAACCCTTTGGCCAGCGTCAACATATCGGGCACGACGCCGAAATGCTCAATGCCAAACCAACGCCCGGTGCGGCCAAAACCAGTGATCACCTCATCAGCGATGAGCAGGATGCCGTGCCGGTCGCACATGGCCCGCAGCTTAGGCCAGTACTCAAGCGGCGGCGGTGCAATGCCGGCTGAGAACGAAACCGGCTCGGCCACGACGGCGGCAATGGTCTCAGCGCCCTCGTAGCGGACGATGTCTTCCAACGCGTCGGCGCAGGCCACACCGCAGCTGGGATACGTGAGATGGAGCGGGCAGCGGAAGCAATAAGGCTGTGGCCCCTGGTGGGTGCCGGGCATGAGCGGGCCAAAGAATCGATTGAGGTGGGGTCTGCCCCGGCCTGAAATACTCATGGCACCGTAGGTCGCGCCGTGATAGGACTCCTGACGGCTGATGATCTTCTGCCGCTGCGGCTCGCCTCGCAGAACGTGGTACTGCCGCGCGATCTTGAGCGCCGTCTCCACGGCCTCCGAGCCGCCGCTACAAAAGAACACGCGGTCCAAGCCCGGCGGCGTCAGGGTGGCGAGCTTGGCCGCGAGCTGCACGGTGGGCAGCGTCACGTGGTTGAACGAGCTGACGTAAGCTAACTGCGCGGCCTGGACCGCCATGGCCTCCGCGATCTCGGTCCGTCCATGACCGGCGTTGACGATGCACAAGCCCGCCATGCCGTCGAGGAAAGCCCGCCCACGCACGTCGTAGAGTGTGCTTCGCTCGCCTCGCACAAAGACCTTCAGCCCGTCGTCTTGGGCTAGGTCGGCATACTGCATCGCGTGGACCCAAACATGGTCCAGGGCGCTTTGCTCTTCTGGTCTCCTGGCCGGGTTCGCTTCCATGGTCTCAATCTCTTCACGCATGAACAAGACGGGGGGCTTGTCTATGCTTGCTGCCGCGATGGCCCCTGGATGGACTCGACCTTGATCCAGCCGGCTGGCGGTCGGGTGGCATCGGTGAAATCGTTAATCCAAGCCGACGAGCCTTGCAGCCGCCAGTTCAGAGGCGCAACCAGATGGCGTATATCGCCGCCGTACCTAGGCATGTGCTGCGACCGCTCCCAAGCCTGAACCCACACGCAGCGCATGGTGGGAATGACCTCACAATGACCGTTAGCGCGTACGCCGCCGCAGGGGCCATTGCGCAAGTTCTTCGGGCACGTCATCGGGCAAGTCATGCCAGTTGAGTGCAACACACATTGGCCGCACATGCGGCAGTCGAAGATGGCTCCCTTCCCGGCGTGCTCGAGCGCCACGAACCAGCGTTCCACCTGGCCGCCGGGCTTTAGCCAGCGCCGAAGGGGACGTAGCGCGCCATTCGCCAGGTCGAAGACCACTTCCAGCAAGAGCGGTATGGATTGCAGGTAACGTATTAGACCCATCTCTCTATCGCGCCAGAACCGTCTTGGGGTACTCGGGTACCCGCAATCTAGGGATCGAGACGCTGGAGTGTCTCGGTAAATGTGTCGAAAAACACGGGCCGACCGGATCGCGTCAGATACTCACCCGATCGAGGCCGGCGGCCGACCCCCTTGGGCATAATCCGGTCAACTCACCACCATTATTGAAGCAACGCCCGAGCCTGTTTCGCGGCCCTTTGACCTGAGGCCACCGCCACTTCCATATTGGCCCAGTTGCCCAGGTAATCGCCTGCCAGAAACACCCGCTCCATCGGCTGATCGAATGCAGGCTGAAGCTTGTACCGGCCTGGAAACGAATATGGCACGATCCGATCCCACCGCTTGATCCGCGTTTCGCGGACAATGCCTCGGGTTTCGGGGTACATCTGGTAGAGCTCATCCAGAAACTCTTGCTCGATAGCCTCATCCGAACGATCCATGTACGCGCGTGCCAGATTGCCACCGGCGTAGGCCAACAAGCTGCCGCCGGGCTGACGTTTGCCTGTGCCTCTGAGGGTGCTGGCAACGTTGATTAGGATCGTGAACCGCCGTTGAGGCGTGGAGAGCGCGTACACATTGTCGTAGGGCATGGCGCCCTCCTCGCCGGTAAGCATGGCGACCAACACCGCCTGTCCATAGCGTACCGCTGTCAAGGCGTGGATCAGCCCCGGCGGCAATGGCTGAATCAGTGTGTGTGCAATATCGGCCGGTGTGGCGACGATGGCAGCCTTTGCCTCTAGCCGGCGCGGTTCACCGTCCAGGCTATAAGTGACAGTCACACTCGCTCGGCCAGGCTTGACGCGCTCCACTGCGGCCCCAGTAAAGATGCGACCTTCGAGTTTCGCAGCCAGCGCCTCGGGCAGGCGCCCGGAACCACCCATCAAATTGTGGCTGAGGTGACTGGCTTTGCCGCTGAATTGGTAGGCGTAAGTTCCAATGCCGCCAGTTGCGGAAAGGTCCTCCAATTCCGTACCAATGCGGTTTGCGGCGGTGCACCGGAAGATAGCTTCTGCCTCCGGGTGGAGCCGGCCAAGAAACTCTTTGAAGGAACGGTCGCCTTCGAATGCAAACAGGCGGGCTTCGGCCGCTTCGGCGGTCTCACCCGGACGTTGTTCAGCCAGGCGGTTGTATTGGCTCACCGCGAGGCGTATCTTCGCGCCTGCCTGAAGGAAGGAGATGCGCCCCGCCAGGCTGAGCGGCAGGCGTAGCGGATACATCTCCACACGCCCGGAGGTCACAAATGTCTTGCCCACAACTAAACCCATCATGTTGCCTGGGATTTCTCGTGTGGTTAGCCCTACCTCACGGATCAAGGCCCGTACTGGCGACTCCTCACCGCTGAAAACCCCGGCACCGAGATTTAGCCAATAGGGTTCTCGTGGCAACGAAATGAGGCGGCCACCGACTCGGTCGTCAGCCTCGAGCACCACCGAGACACGGTCTCTCAGGGCCCATGCCGCAGCGAGACCGGCCAGACCGCCGCCAATGATCGCGACTTCGGTGTGATCCAAGGGCAGAGAGGGTGTCATGGGGTTGATAAAACTGCCACCGCGTCGACTTCGACGAGTAGGCGTGAGTCGGCCAGTCGCGCAACTTCGACACCAGTGACAGCCGGGTAGGGTTCAAGTAGGAACTCCTCGCGTACACCGCTGAGTTTCGCCACATCGTCGATGTTTTGGTAGTAGTACGTGAGCTTCGCCAGGTTTGCGTACGAGGCGTCCACCGCACGAAGGATATGCCCCAGGTTGATGAATATTTGCCGGACTTGGGCCCTAATGTCTCCTTCACCCACTATGACATTATGTTCATTTGTGGAAACCTGCCCAGTAATATAGAGAAGATTTCCCGCGCGCAACGCCGTGGAGTAGGGCGCTGCCGGGTTGAATTTGGGTACCGTGGGAACAGCAATGTTCTGCAGGATGGGCATGATCATGCGCTACTTGACAATTGGGGGACAACACATGTATGATGTCTCTGGTAATATTCTGAAATTTCAGGATTTCACATTTTAGATTATACAGACTATAAGTCGAATGTCAAACAACTCGCTCGCACCAATTCATGCCTTGCCAACACGGACCATAGCGGACAATGTCTATCAGACACTCCGTGCCCACATCATCAATCAGACATTTGCACCTGGTGAGCGGCTCCAAGTGGACGATCTGGCACAACAATTGGGCGTCAGCCGTACCCCCGTCAAGGATGCCCTCAACCTGCTGGCGGCGGAGGGTCTGGTTCGAATAAGCCCTCGCCGTAGCACGTATGTGGCCGAACTTACCATTGAAGAAGTTCTTGAGACGTACGAGGTCCGCCTGGCGCTTGAACTGGCAGCCGGTGAGCGGTTGGTGCGTACGGTGACGCCAGAACTCCTGGCTCAATTGGAGGCTGCCTGTCTGGCCGTGGAGGCGGCGACTCAGTCGCTGGACAATGTCGAAGAGCACCTGCGCAAGAACTTTGACTTCCACGAACTATTCGTGGAGCTGTCTGGGAATCGCAAGTTGCTTGAAATCTATCGCAGCCTCCATGCGATGATCCAGATTGCGCGCATCCACTATCGAGCTTCCTCTAATTGGTATCACCGACTGGATAAGGAGAGAAACGAGCACCGGGCAATCATGGATGCGCTGGGCGCTCGTGATCGGACTGCGTTGATGGCGGCAATTACCACCCATATGCAGCGCGCGCAGCAATCGCTCGTGCAAGACATGCAGGCCGCCGACCAAAAGAACCAAGCACCGCTCGTTGGAACCCTGGCTGGTACCGACAATAAGGACTCTGCGGAGAATGGTTCTGAGTAACTGCGGGCCGAACCAGCTTGGCTGCGGCTGCGTCTCGCTGGCTGCGATAGCACCGCCTTCCTAATATGGCAAGCTGGTACGAAGCGAGCTACTTCAACTGGCACGTGGACTATCACGTTCGTCCCCATTCGGCCACCGGTGCCGGAATGACCGCTGAACGCTTGCGGGGCATCCTCCAGCGAATCAAGCCCGATATGGTCCAGGTGGATGCCAAAGGACATCCTGGCCTCGCCAGTTATCCCACGCGGGTGGGGGCGACCAGCGAAAACTATGCGCGCGACACTCTGCGGTTGTATCGCGATGTAACCACTGCGCTGGGGCTCCCGCTCTCGGTCTACTACTCAACCCTGGTAGACAATTTCGCCGGCGAACGTCACCCCGAATGGTGCATTGTCAAGTCCGATGGAACCCTGGACACTTGGTTCTCAGAAGTGATCTGGAGCCGGTTATGCTTCAACAGCGGCTATGTGGACGACTACATGCTGCCGCAATTGAGCGAAATATGTCGTGAATATCAACCGGATGGTTTCTGGTTTGACGGTGACGCCTTTACCGGACGGTTGTGTTATTGCCCTGCCTGCGAGGCTCAGTTCCGGATACGAACTGGGCAGGCGCTGCCAAGGGATGTAACTGCGCCACTCTATCCGGAGGCTCTGCGCTTTCTCCGCGACAGCTACAGCGCCTACGTTGCAAAGATCCGAGCCACCCTCAGGCAAACTTTGCCTGAATGCCAGATGTCGGTCAATTGGCTGCAAACGCTGCGCAGCCCTGGCCTCGCGCCTGGCACCGTGGATTGGCTGAGTGGCGATGTTCCAGTCAGCCGCAGTGCTCCTGCCGCCAGCGCCGAAGCACGCTACATTGGCGCGCAAGACCTGCCCGGCGACATCATGATTTGCCAATTCACAGCTGATGAGAACTGGGAGCGCCTGTACTACAAAGCCCCCGAGCATCAAGCCCAGGAGGCTGCTGTCATCATGGCAAACGGGGCGCGGGTATTTCTTTGGACCTCGCCCATGCTCGACGGGTCGATTCACGAAGATGCGGTCGAACTACTGGATGACCTGGCACGGTTCATCCGAGCGCGCCAGCGGTGGTGCCAGGACACGACCTCAGTGCGGGAAGTGGCGCTCTTTCTGCCGCGTGCGCCATTCGAGACCTCGCCGCTGCTGCGACACGAACCGCCGGCCTTGAAGCGGCTTCTGGCGGCTCAGCACCTGCTGGTCAATGCCGGACAGCATCACGACATCATCAGCGACGCCCATCACGATCGCTTCTCCCAATGGCCTGTCATAGTGGTAGCCGGCTTGGCAGATCTCACCGCTGAGGATGTGGCGGCCCTGGATGTATTTGTCCAGTCGGGTGGATGCCTGTTGGCCAGCGCGCCGCTGGACATGGATGCCAGCGGGCATGTGCGGCCAGACTTGGCCGCGTTAACGGGAGTGACGCAAGCTGTTGCCACTGACATCCGCATTGTGCGCACTGATGTCGGCCCATCACCGACGCGTGTTTTCTACGCCTACTGGCAGCTAAACGGAGCTGGCCTTTCGCCCCATGGCACCTTGTGGGACGCACAGACTGGTGCCCTGCTCCCAGCGATGCCGGAACGGGTGGCGTATCAGCGAGGTAAAGGCCGGGTACTCACTTTTTGCGGGGATGTGTTCGAAGGCTATCAGCAGGTTCAGGCGCCGGTATTGCGCCAGGTGGTCATGCGCGGTCTGCGGCAGATATACCCGGTTCCGGCCGCCATGCTCGAGCCATGCGGGCAGATCGAAGTTGCAGTGCGCCAGAAGATGAATGGCGACTGGCTGGTTCACCTGGTGAATCGCGGTGCCGACCGGGATATGTCAGGCAGCAACTACTTTGTGGAGAAAGTTCCACCGGCCGGCGCCCGCAAGCTATATTTGCATTGCCCGGCTGAGGTCAGCAATGTCCGTCTCCAACCTGGCGACCGGCCGGTGCAGTGGATCCGCAGAGATGGCATGGTTCATTGTGACATTCCTGAGATCGAGCTGTACGAGATCGTTGAGCTTCAAGTGGCTCTGGCATGACTCGGAAAGCTCGACATGGTTGTCGGGTTGCGCACGACTCATAAGCAGCGCTGGCCGCCTGATTTATGGGCCGATTAGCCGGTAAAGTTGCCCTTATCACGGGCGCAGCCTCGGGGATTGGTCGTGCCACGGCTGAAATGTTCGCCGCAGAGGGCGCGGCTGTCATGTTGGCAGATGTGAACTCGGACGGTGGTGTGGTCGCTGCTCAGGCTATTCGCGCAAGGGGTTTGAAGGCTGCGTTTGTTGCAGGTGACGTTTGCCGACCATCGGCGGCTGAGAATATGGTGCGGGCCACAGTGGCGGAGTTCGGCGGTGTAGACATTCTGCATAGCAATGCGGGGGTTCATCCGCGGCGTTGGCAAGGCGTAGCTGAGATCAGCGAAGCCGAGTGGGATCGGGAGATCGAGGTCAACCTTAAGGGCGCGTTCTTGATAAGCCGAGCGGGTCTACCGGAATTGATCCGGCGCCGCGGTTGCTTGATTGTCACCGGCTCTATTACGGGCCTGCGCGTCAACCCCGGCGCGCCGGCGTATAGCGCCAGCAAGGCGGGCTTGGTCGCATTGGCGAAGTGTTTGGCACTTGAGCTGGCGCCACACGGCGTGCGGGTGAATTGTCTGCTACCAGGAGGTGTGGCCACCCCGATGGCCAAACAGATCGAGGGCCGTACCTGGGAGGAGCGTCAGCGGGCGTGGGCGGATCAGCATCCCCTGGGCCGCGGCGCCGAGCCGGAGGAAGTTGCTGCCGCGGCATTGTTTCTGGCCAGTGATGAGGCAAAGTTCATTACGGGGGCCGAGTTGGTCGTCGATGGTGGTTGCCTCTTGCGATAAAACAGTGGGTGGAATTTTGATGCCATAGTAGAGGAGATCTGTATGCACGGAAACCAATGTTGATCGCCGCCGTACATCGCTGCAGCCGAGTCAACTTTGCCAGGCATTTACTTGGAGGAGACAATGATCGAAAGACCAACCCATACTCCACTCGCCGTGCGTCGCGCGTTGGCCCGAAGGGCCTACAGCATTTTGATCGGCGTTGCCTTGCTGGCCGCGTGTGCCACGCCCACACCCGAGATCGTCGTCCAGACGCAAGTACAGGTGCAGACTCAAGTCGTCGAGCAGACCGTTGAAGTCCCGGTCGAAGAAACAGTTGAAGTGGAAGTGCCGGTCAATGTCGTCGTCACGGCCACGCCCGAACCCCTGGGCGACTTCACGCTCCGCGCTGCGCACTATGGCAAGTGGGAAACCTTCAACCCGCTGACGATCTACGGCGGCAACATGGTCGACACGGCTCAGCGCGTGTTTAGCCCGCTGGTCGCGCAGGATGTCAACGGCAAGGTGTTCGGCGACCTGGCCGAGAGCTGGGAGGTAAGCGCCGATGGCACGACCTACACCTTCATACTACGGCAAGGCGTGAAATGGCATGATGGCGAGCCATTCACGGCCGAGGATGTGGTGTTCACCTTTGAGATGGCGGCCAACCCGGCTACCGGATCGGTCTATAGCGGCCAGCTTGCGCCGATCGTGGGCGCCGAGGAGTTTACGGCGGGCACGGCCGATTCCATCGAAGGCGTACAAGCCGTTGACGATTACACTGTCGAGCTGACCGTAGCAGAGCCCAACAGCCACTTCCTGGTGACGCTGACCAACATCTTCATGCTCCCCAGTCACCTTCTGGCTGATATGGATCCTGCCGAGTTCCCTTCAAGCGAATTCGCACTGGAAGCCCCCGTTGGCACCGGCCCCTACAAGCTGGTGGCTTTCGACAGCGTCAATCAAGTCGTCAGCTACGACGCGCATGTGGACTATCATTGGGGCACGCCCCGCATCCCGCACGTGCAGTGGGTGTGGATCTCTCAGCCTGACGCGGAAATCGTCGCCTTTGAGCGGCAGGAGATTGACTACGCCCCGTGGCATATCTGGAACGAAGCCCACTACCGCCAGGCCAAAGCGGTGATCACGCTTCAGAACATCCCCATCGCCTGGGGTAATGTCGGCGGCATCGTCATCAACTCGGCGCAGCCCTACTTTGCAGATGCGCGCGTCCGCCAGGCCATGGCCATGGCCATCAACCGGTCCCAGTTCCTGGTGGACAGCGGATACAACCGCCTCTACCGCGGTTTCTTCGACCTCGCCGCCTGGGCCCGCAACCCGCAGGTAGACTTGAACACCCGCTATCCGTTCGATCCCGCGGCGGCCCGGGCTCTGCTGGAGGAGGCAAACTGGGACTTTGACCGCCAGGTGACGCTCTACACGACAGTGACGGGCGCTGATCCGACTCGGCTCGCCATCCAGCAGATGCTGGGTGAGATCGGGATGCAGATCGAGCTCACGCAGGTGGAAACGGCCGTGGTGGATAAGGCCCTGAACCAGGACCGCCCGCCCACCTACGATCTCTATATCACCGGGTTTCCCCTGAACGACCCCGGCCTGGGCGTTGCAGTCGCGCTCAAGTGCGACAGCCCCGGCAACTTCTTTGGTTACTGCAACCCTGAGCTTGACGCGCTCATTGAACAGGATCGCCTGGCCACTACGGCCGAAGAGCGCACGCCGATTCTGCAGCAGATCGAGGCGATCCTGGCCGAAGAAGTGCCCCTGATCCCACTGACCTACAGCCCGCAATACGTCGGTTTCTCCACGAGCTGTACCATCGCGCGCTACGCCTGGTACACGTTCTCGTACATGCACGAGTGGGCGTGCGAGCCTTAGCTGAAACCAGAGGCGCGACCCAATTAGCCGCGCCTCTCCTCAGCCCGTGCTCTCGCCAGCCCTGCCGGCTGGATTGAGCAACTGCGCCTCTCCTGCTCTCAAGGCGCGCCACTGTGCCCTCCCCCGTTGATCAATCCGGGCAACGGGGGAGGGCCAGGCAGGGGTGGAGGTAAGATGTGTCATTGTAGGCGCTTTGGCTGTGACGGAAGCGCCCACACGCAGAATGTGTGCGCCGATCCGCCGGGCCGGCCAACTTGATTGATAGGCGCGTCTCGATCATGCTCTAGGATCCCGGCAGGCTGGAATTGTTTGCCTTTCAAGTGCTGCATGATCGCCGCCAAGGCATTGCCCATCAGCTGATTCTGTCTGGTCAGCCTATCCAAATCCCTGTGCCAATGCGGCAGTAAACACTGGATGCGCCATCCGGCTCTCCGGCAACATCGGCGCTACCTGACACCGTACTCAAGTGGTGATTACGGCGTTGAACTCCGTCGCATTAGCAGCTTGAGGCCTATACGTCCCAATAACGGATCACTAGATGCGACAGATCACGATTTCCCGCGACGAACGATTTCACAAGGCTTGGCCGAGCGTTGCCCTGGCCGCCAATGGCAACCTGGTTGTGACCTACAAGGAGTCCGACGGACACCTCAACTTGGAGTTTTCGACGCTCGTCGTGCGCGTCAGCCCTGATCACGGCCAAACCTGGAGCGACCGCATCGTGCTGGCCGAGGTCAAAGATCCGGTGCACGATGGCCTGCTTCAAGATGCTGGGCGTATCACTGCCCTCCAGGATGGCTCGCTGCTGATTGCGGTGTCGAAGAACGTGCCGCGTCAGCAGCTAACAAAGGGCCAACCCTACCTCCTGCGCTATGTGCAAGGGGCGCGTACCCTGCTCTTCCGCAGCTTTGATCATGGCTACACCTGGCAGTGTGAGGATGGGCCGGTGGGCATTCCGATGATTTCCACCGTCCGGCAGCTTCGCAATGGCACGCTGCTGATCGGCGCTACCCGCTTTAGCTACGAGCGCAGCCCCTGGCAAAACCAGCAAATCCAAGATGTCTATCGCTCCACTGACAACGGGCGCAGTTGGCATGGGCCCATCGTCGTCTGCGATCATCCGGAGCACCAGCCAAGCGAGGGCGATTTCGTGGAGTTGGACGATGGCACACTCGTGTGCTACATTCGCGATGAAGACTTTCGTCCTGACCTGCCCATTCGGACGACTGGGCTCAAGTGCTTCTCGTATGACGATGGTCTCACCTGGGAAGGACCGTATAGTTCTGGACGGTGGCTCTACAACGGCCGCATGTCGGCTGGCCGCCTTCCCAGCGGGGAGATCATGGTGACAACGCGCCTGGGTATGGGCAAGCTGCGCCCTTACTTTGGCACCTTTCACGACGAGCCGCGGCGCAAGCCCGAGCTGGTGGGCTATTGGCATGGCGAATATCCACTGCTTCATGCCTATATTGAGTCGTCGGCTGATGCCCGCCTACGCACCCCGCCCGGCATGACTTATGCCGATCCCTTGCCGCGCAGCGCCCGCTGGTTCGTGATAGATAACGACTTGAGCCCGTACCCAGATTTTGGCTACTCCGGCTGGGTCAGCCTGCCCACTGGCGAGGTATTCGTGGTGGACTTTATTACCGACGACGCACCGCCGGGCCGCCCGCAGATACGTGGCTATATGCTCGCGCCGGCAGATTGGCAGCATCCCCAGCGCGCCGCGGTTTTTGACTTTGCCAGCCCGGCATATCGTCCCGGCCCACTGGCCGGCCAGGCTGATTGGGTTCACCATGCCGGGCCGCAGGAACCCACGGTGATAGTAGGTGCCACTGATGACGGCCCGGCTGTGATCGGCCAGCCAGCGTCTGAGGAGGGGCAAGCCACTATTGTGTCACAGGGCTGGATTGCGCCGAGCCTTGATACCAGCCGGGTACAATCGGAAACTGTGCGCCACGATATCGGGCCTTTCAATCTATACGATGAGCAAGTGACCATTGAGTTCGAGCACCGCGGCCGGTCCCAATTCAGCGGGTTGCAGCTTCTCGACGACTGCCAAGCGGTTATTGTCGAGGTGCAGGCCATCAGCGACCAGGCGACCCTGCAGGCTCACCGGCCCAGTGAACGCCAAGCTATTGACTCCGGCTTGTCGATTGGGGATGGCTGGTGGCGCACCCGGTGCGAGTTGGAGGCCGGGCATCTGCGCCTGAGCTCCAATCCGCTGGAGGCAGAGCCGTCACCGACGCCCTGGTGTGACCTGGCAGTTACGGATTTGGAGGTCGTGGCATCGCTGGCCCTGAAGCTGGGTGGCCAGAGCCAGTTCGCGGTGCGACGGATTGAGGTAACACCGCACTCGGCGCGATGAGACGAGGTCTGGGACATGGTTAACTACATGGTCCGGCGGTTATTGCAGGCGCTGCTCGTGATGTTCCTAGTGAGCGTGGGTCTATTTGCCCTCATTAACAGTGCACCGGGCGACCCTGTTACCTCGATGCTAAGCGCGGACCCCAACTTGGCCCAGCGGTTGAGTGACACTGAGGAATTGGAGCGCCAGCGCAAGGCATTGGGCCTGGATCAACCCTGGCCGGTGCGTTATGTCCTTTGGTTGCAGAAAGCCCTCCAGGGTGAGCTTGGTCACTCCTACGTCTCGCGCCGACCAGTGGCCGAAATCCTCGGGCAACACTTGGTACCCACGCTCGTGCTTATGTCCACCGCCACAGGGTTGGCGCTCCTCATTGGCGTGCCATTAGGCATCCTGGCAGCGCTCCGGCAGTATAGCTTGTTCGACCAAGTATCCGGCACAGTCGCTTTCATGGGGATATCCGTTCCGGGCTTCTACCTGGCAATTCTGGTGCTCTATCTGTTTTCATTGCGCTTCCCCATCTTTCCCAGCTTCGGCATGCGTACAATGGGCGGCACCACCGATCTGCCTGGCTGGCTAGACATTCTCTGGCATCTGGCCCTGCCTGCGGGTGTGCTGGCCTTCGAGCGTATTGCCTCTTATATGCGCTACATGCGTAGCGCGGTGCAAGATGTCATGCGAACTGAATACGTCCGGATGGCGCATGCCAAGGGCGTGAGCTACTGGCGTGCGGTCTGGCGGCACATGTTCCCAAATGCGCTGCTACCGCTGGTCACCTTGATCGGGTTGAGCATCCCAGGTCTGTTCGGCGGGGCCGTCCTCATCGAGCGAATTTTCGCTTGGCCTGGCCTGGGGTTCATAGGCGTGGACGCCGTTGCGCGGCGCGACTATCTGCTGGTGATGGGCTTCAACCTGATGATCTCCGCCCTTGTGCTGCTGTCTAATCTGGTAACGGATCTGGTCTACGCCTATGTTGACCCGCGCATCCGGCTCCAATGAGCGGCAGGCTGTGGCAACGACCAAAGTGATCAGACCAACGCCGGCTCCCGACCAGGTGAGGGCGCTCGCCGACACGGCTGACGCGTCCCGGCCCGGTTCGCGCGTATGGCGCCGGTTCGTCCGGCACCGGCTCGGCCCTCTTGGCGCGGGCACTCTGCTGATATTAGGTCTGTTGGCCCTGGGCGCGCCCTGGATTGCCCCGCACGACCCAAATTACCTTGACCTAACGGCCCGTGAGCGGCCACCCAGCGCGGAGCATCCCTTGGGCACTGATCTGGCTGGGCGTGACGTGCTCAGCCGCACGATATACGGCGGCCGGGTGTCGCTGGCCGTAGCCCTGGTGGCTGTGACGATTTCCACGACGATTGGCACCACATTAGGAATGGTCTCGGGCTTCTATGGCGGCCGCGTGGATGCCCTCATCGGGCGGCTGGTGGACGTGCTCATGGCTTTTCCGGGGCTGGTGCTGATTATCACCGTTGCGTCGGTGCTGGGTCCGAGCTTGATCAATACGATGCTCATCATCGGTCTCCTGAGCTGGACTGGTCTGTACCGCTTGGTGCGAGCGCAGATCTACTCCTTGCGCAATCAGGACTATGTGACTGCTGCCCAGGCGTTAGGGGTGCCCGACTGGATGATAATTGTGCGGCACCTTATCCCGAATACTCTGGCGCCTGTCGTGGTCTCGGCTGCCTTCGGTATCGCCAGTGCTATCCTGACCGAATCGGGTCTCAGTTTCTTGGGACTGGGGGTAACGCCGCCCACGGCCACCTGGGGCACCATGCTCTACGACACCCAGAGTTTGTACTACGTGGAGAACACACCCTGGATCTGGATTCCACCGGGTCTGGCGATCATGTTCACCGTGCTGTCGGTGAATTTCCTAGGCGATGGATTGCTAAAGGCCCTTAACCCGGCGGGTGATGTGGTCTGACGACGGCCAGGGCTGCGAGGACAAGCACCGATGATCTATTCTGCCCGTTGGAATGCGATGTCTGAAGCTGACGTGCACCGACTTCACGCCGGCGCCTTGACGATTCTCAGTCAGACCGGTGTAGCAGTGATGGACGAGGCGTTGCGCCGGCTGTTTCGCCAGGCGGGGGCGCGGGTGGAAGACGAGCGCGTTTTCCTGCCCCATGAGTTGGTGAATGAATCGTTGGCCCAGGCACCGCGCGATCTGCGTTTCTACGACCGGCGCGGTGGTTCCTTCACCCTCAAGCGCGGCAGTTGCCTGTTGGCCTGCACGGGTGATGGCTTGAACTACCTCGACTTTGCCGCCAACACCGTCCGGCAGCCGACCCTGGACGACGTGACCTACTTCGCGCGCCTGACAGATTCGCTTGAGCCCATCCAGGTGCTGCGCGGCATCCCGATGGTGCCGGCCGAGCCAGAAGGCCTGGAAGGCCAACTGCGCGCGACCGAGGCCCTATTGCTCAACAGCACCAAGCACTACTTCACGTCGCCGCTGGGCGTGCAGATCGCTGAGGCCTGGATTGACCTGGGCGAGATCATCAACCAGGGCGTTTCGCTGGCCGAGCGCCCAATCTTCAGCGCCCTGATCACGCCCACCAGCCCATTGCAGCTTGGCGAAGAAGACGCGGCCAAGCTCATGCTCTTGGCGCGCAAGCAGGTGCCCATTATTGCTACTTCAGCGCCCATGGCCGGTGCCACTAGCCCCTACACCTTGGCCGGCACACTCGTTCTGCAGAACGCTGAAAACCTATTCCTGGTCACTGCTATTCAAATCATCATGCCGGGCGCGCCGGTGATGCTGGGGCCGGTCTCGGCCATCCTCGATATGCCCACTGGCTCACTGACCTATGCCTCGCCAGAGTATCTTCTGTTCCACCTGGCGAGCCTAGATCTGGCAGAGCACTACGGCCTGCCAGGCTACCATCCAATGGCCCACACCGATGCCAGCCAACTCGACTACCAGGCTGGCATCGAGCGCGGCCTGAGCCTGCTGCTGCTATATAGCGCCGGGGCGCCCGTCATTGGTGGAGCGGGTAGCTACCACAAGACCAACATCGTCTCCCCCGAGCAACTTTTGGTAGATGTGGAGCTGTATCAGATGGTGCAGCACTTGTTCAAGGGCTTCCCACTGGATGACGACAGCCTGTCACTGGATGAGATCGAGCGAGTTGGCCCGGGCGGCAACTTCCTGGTGGAAGAGCGCACGATGCGCTACTTCCGCAGCGGGATGCACTTTCTGCCCAAGCTGTTTAACCGCCAGATGCGCCCGCGCGCCCGCCCCATCCTGGATCGCGCGCATGATCAGCTTGAGGCCCTGAAGAACTACACGCCCGATATCCCGGCTGCCGTGGCCGACGACATTCGCCGCTATGCGCAGGAACGCGCCCCGGCTTTGGGACTGTACTAGGAGATGGACTGTGTCTGATGGTGCCAGAGGCAAGACGGGTGAACTGGACGGCAAGGTGGCCCTCATCGTGGGCGGTGCTTCGGGCATTGGCCGGGCCGCCGCCGAAGTATTCGCGCGCGAGGGGGCGCAGCTCATCCTGGCTGACATCAACGCGGCTGAAGGTCAATCCCTGGCCGAGAAGCTGAGTGCGCTCAGCCGAACTTTATTCCTGCCGGTGGACGTGAGCGATACCGCCTCAGTCAAAAACCTGGTGGCTCAAGCTCGCCAAGCGTTTGGCCGGCTGGATTGCGTGGTTAACTCGGCCGGCATCGAGGGCCAGGATGCGCCTCTGCATGAAATCCCTGAAGAGGCGTTTGATCGGGTGCTGGCCGTTAATCTGCGCGGGCCGTTCCTGGTGATGAAGTACACCATTCCCTGGCTGCTGGAAAATGGCGGCGGCAGCGTCGTCAATGTGTCCTCCGCGGCGGGCCTCGTGGGAGCGGCCACGATGGCGGCCTACTGCAGTTCTAAAGGAGGGCTGATTCAACTCGGCCGAGTCGCTGCCATTGACTATGCTCTGCAAGGGGTACGGGTCAACACAGTGTGTCCCGGCGTGACCGATACGCCGATGATGCGCCGCGAGCTGGCTCGCCGGCCGGCCAATGTGCGCGGGCTGAGCACACTCGATAATCTGGACAACCTGGTTCAGCGGGTGTGCGACCCAGTGGAAGTGGCGGAGGCCATCCTGTTCCTGTGCGGGGATCGCGCGCCGTTCGTCATTGGAACTGAATTCGTGATTGACGGCGGAAAGTTGACACGGTGATAGCGGAGCGAGCTGGATGCCGGCGATAGACGCACATGTACACGTCTGGTTAGCATCACCGGAGACTTACCCTTGGCGGCCCCTCGTGCCCGGGCTGAGGGCTCCCATCTACGCGGCGCCGGTGGAGGATTTGATTGCGGCACTGAAGGCGGCTGGGTTGAGCCAGGCGGTGCTGACCCAGCCGGCCATCTATGGAGCTGATAATGGCTACCTAGCCAGCTGCCTGGCGCGGTATCCACAACAGCTGGTGGGCATTTGCCAGGTGGACCCGAACCATCAGCCAGCAGACCAATTGGTCCACTGGCTGGCCCAACCCGGCTTTCGCGGTCTGCGGCTCAACCCTGGCTTGGAGCCGGCCAGCAAATGGCTCGACGCACCTGGTCAGGAGGCGCTGTGGGAGGCGGCCAGCGCCCTGCGCGTGCCAATTTCGCTGCGTATTGCGCCGCGCCAGTTGCCGCAACTGGAGCACATGCTGGTTCGGTTTGCGCATACGACAGTGGTCATTGATTATCTGAATGGGGAGGCCTATGCCGACCCGCCCATCTTTTCCGCGATTGATCATTTGGCACGGCTCGCGCGCTTTCCGCAGTTGAACGTGAAGTTGCTGTTGCTACCGGACCATTCGTTGACCCCCTATCCACACCCAGACCTGTTGCCGCTGTACGAGCGTCTCTATCAGGCTTTTGGCGGGCGGCGGCTGATCTGGGGCAGTAGTTGGCCCGATACGCGGTCTTCCCTCAATCATCGTCTGGCGTTGGATTGGGTGGAGCAGCTGCCTTTTTTAGGTGTCGCCGACCGCGAATGGGTGCTGGGGGGTACGGCGGCTGAGTTGTGGCGTTTGCCAATGTCAGTGGCGAGCGGCGCTATCCCGTTTGGGTGCACACATGAAGATTCTACGGGTTGAAGCGCTGCCGGTGCGCGCCCCATACCGGGGCGTGGCTTATTGGGGTGTTGACCTGTGGGCACGGGCCGCTGACCCGTGGGCCTTTCCGCCGCCGCGTCGTATGCGGCCGGTCTATGGCCCGCAGGCCGAGACCGTCATCGTGCGGCTGACCACCGACGACGGTGGGCTATGGTGAGGCCAAGGCCCCGGTGGCCGCTGACCTGACGGCCCGCTTGGTAGTTGACCTGATCGGCCCGCAGCTCCTGGGACAAGAGGCGCTTGCCATCCGCGCCCTATGGGACCAGCTCTACGCCAGCATGCGGCTGCGCGGCCACAGCCGCGGTTTTTGGCTAGAAGCGTTGAGCGGGGTGGATATTGCGCTGTGGGACCTGGCCGGCCAGGTGCTTGGCCAGCCTGTCTTCAAGCTGCTGGGCGGACCGTTTCAAACCCAGATCCCTGTATATGCCTCCGGTATCCCGCCTCTACCGGCCGGCGCGGCGTCAGACCGGCAAGCGTTGGTGCGAGAGACGGCGGCGCAGTTTGCGCGGGAGGGGTTCAAGCTCATTAAGGTCGGCGCAGGGCAGGGCTTGGCCGCCGACGTGGCGACGGTGGACCTGGTGCTGGAAGGCTGCGGAAAAGATGCTGCCGTGTGTGTTGACGCAGTCGGCCAGTACGATCGGAATGGCGCTGCCGCCCTGGCCGCCCGGCTGCTGGAGCGCAATGTGGCGTGGTTTGAAGGCCCGTTGGTGCCGGAAGACCTGGCTGGCTATGCCGAGTTGGCTCGCAACAGCGATCTACCCATCGCCTACTATGTCATGTTTACTCATCGCGACTTGCGCGAATTGCTGCACCACGGCGGGGTGGACATCATCCAGCCGGATGTTTGTCGTTGCGGTGGCATTACAGAGGGTCTGCGCATCGCTGAGCTGGCCGATGATTTCAATTTGGGATTTTCACTCCATGGCAGCGTGGGTTCGGTCATTTCGCTGGCCGCGGCGGCGCACCTGGCCGCAGCCGTGCCAAACTTACGCGCCGTCGAGTATTGGACCGACCGAACTCCCCTCGTCACGGAACTTGCGACCAACCATACAGAGCCGCGGGCTGGCCTGCTGACTGTCAGCGAAGCGCCTGGTCTGGGTCTGACCATCAACACTGACGTGCTGGATCAGGTGGCGCAGGCGCGCTACGGCCTGGAGTAATCGATGATAGCGCGCGCGGTCATCCCTGGCGTCTATCTCTTGCCCGGTGGACATGGCACCTTTCACACCTACGCCTATGCCCTGGACGGTGATCAGCCCCTGCTTGTGGATACCATCGTGCGCGACATGGCTTCGAGCGTGGTGCTGCCCTCCCTTGCTGAGCTTGGCTGGCAACCCGCGCAGGTTGTCATTACGCACGGTCACGCTGATCACTTCGGTGGCCTGGGCCTAGTGCGCAGCGCATTTCCCGCCGTTGAGGTTGCGGCGCATCCCGCCGACATCCCTTGGATCGAGGACACCGAGCGCTACCTGGATGGTATGTATCGTGCCTATGGCCGGGCCGCCGGCTTCGCCTTCGACGAGAGCAGGCTCGATTGGGTGCGCGCCCTCATCGCCCATCATCCGGTGGGCGACGCGAAGGTGAGCCGGACAATTCGGGCCGGCGATACGGTCTCTACCGGCCGGTTTGAGCTGGAGGTGGCACATGTGCCGGGACACTCGCCGGGGCACATTGCCTTGGTGGACAGAGAGCGCCGCTTTGCTCTGATCGCGGACGCCGCGCTGGGCAACGGCATCCGCGACCGCACCGGACAGCGCCCGTTTGCGCCCATTTACGACGACCCGGTTGCCTATCGGGCAACCCTACAAACCATCCGGCAGTGGGAGGTCCCCGTCCTGTTGACTGGCCACCTGGAGCCAATGCACTGCGAGGCGGCGCTTGCCTTCCTGGATGAGAGCGAGCGGTTCATCGCTGATTGTGAGGCTGTGATCTGCGAGGCCCTTCAGGCGGCGCCGGCTGGCCTAGACTATGCCACCTTGGGCCGGATTGTTGATAGCGCACTAGGACCGTTTCCATTGGGGCTGTCGGGGCTGCCCTGTATCTTGGCGCATCTGCGGGATTTGAATCGCCGGGCGCGGGTGAACCGACGCGCGGATGACTGGCCGCCCAGCTGGGACTGGCTGGGCTGAGTGCTGAACAAGGCGTCATTTCCTTCCGGCTCGCTTGCTCGGCGTCTTTTCACGCTGGCCTGGCCCTCCGTAATCGAGCAGGTGCAGCGGACCTTGCTGGGCTTGTTGGATGTCTACATCGTTGGCCAGTTGGGCGCCATTGCGTTGACGGCGGCTGGCCTGGGCGGGCAAGTGCAGCAACTGGCCCTGGTTGTGCATAGCGTGTTTAGCCTGGGGGCCGTGATCCTGGTGGCGCGTGCCATTGGGGCCGGCGCACGCGCGGGTGCAAACCTTTTCGCCGGGCAGGCTTTGATGAGTGCGCTGGTGTATAGTCTGGCCGCCAGCGTGCTGGTCATACTGTGGGCCGAGCCGATGCTGGCGAGTCTGGGCGCCACGGGCCGGGTGCTAGAATCGGGCACACGCTGGTTGCACTACGTGGGCGTTTCATTTCCCTTCGCAGGGATGATGGTCGTGGGCAGTGCCGCGCTGCGTGGTGCGGGCGACACGCGCACGCCGCTGGCGGTAGCGTTTGTTGCCGGCCTGGTTCAATTAATCTTGGCTTGGACCCTCACGCGGGGAGTGCTTGGCGCGCCGCGCCTGGATCTTGCTGGCCATGGACTGGCCGTGCTCGCCTCGTGTGTGACTGGCAGTGGGCTGATGCTAATGGTTCTGCGCCGGGGCGGGCTGGCCTGGCCCTGGACAGCTTGGCGGCCATGCAAGGATAGGCTTGCGCAGGTCTGGCGGGTTGGCGCGCCATCGGGGGTTGAGCAGCTCTTAGTTCAGGTGGCCTTTACGACCTCAGCAGCAATGCTGGCCCAATTGGGAACCGCGGCCTATGCGGCCAATCAGATTACCAATTGGCTGGCGGCGCTGGCTTATCTGCCGGGCTGGGGTATTGCCGTGGCGGTCGTCACTTTGGTGGGGCAAGAGTTCGGGGCCCGACGGCCGCTGGAGGTGCAGCGGGCAGTTCGCCTGGGCCTGATAACGGCGGTGCTGATGAATAGCAGCTTGGGTTTCGGCCTGGCTGTCGCTGGCGGGTGGTTGCTGCCGTTATTCAGTACCGATGTCGAGGTCATTGTCACAGGCATGCCAACCCTATGGGTGGTCGCGCTGTTCCAGCCAGCCATGGCGGCAGCCTTCATCTACACCAGCGCCTTGACGGGAGCAGGCGAGACGCGCTCGGTCATGGTCATCAGCGTCGTGTCGACCTGGCTCGTGCGGCTGGGCGTGGCCTACCTGGCTGGGTTCGTTTTGGGTTGGGGCCTAACGGGCTTTTGGTTGGCCATTGGGGCTGATTATGTCTGCCGGGCGCTGCTGGCTAGGACCTGGTATCGGCGCGGCCGCTGGCGTTCGGCCTGGCTGACGTGACCGGCCCGTCTATTTCCATAGCGCAAGGGTGAAACCATGACAGAGAAGTGGCGCGGCATTTTTACGATCCCTCAGACCCCGTTTGACGCACACGGCCGGCTTGACGAGGATAGCCTCCGCCAGGAGGTGGAATTCTGCATTCGGGCGGGTGCACATGGGATTGTTGCGCCCGTCAACGCCAGCGAGTTCTATGCGCTATCGGATTCCGAGCGCAACTGCGTCATTCGAGTGGTTGTCGAGGCCACCCGTCGGCGTGTACCCGTAATCGCAGGGGTCACGGCGGCTTCGGCTGAGACCGCAGTGGAGTTTAGCCAGCAGGCCGAGGCGGCTGGGGCGGATGGCTTGATCGCGATGCCGCCTTACGTCCTTAAGGCAAGCCGCGACGGCGTGCAGACCTATTACCGTGCTATCGCCGGATCAACACGGTTGCCGATCATAATTCAGAATGCGCCCCCGCCGCTTGGCTCCGCACTTGCGCCGGCCTTCATGATGCAACTCTGCCGCGATATTGAGAACGTCTGTTACATCAAGGAAGAAACCCTGCCGACTGGCCACTACATTACGGCCCTACTTGACCAGAATGAAAGCAAACTCAAGGGAGTATTTGGCGGTGCCGCCGCGCGCTGGATGCTGCCTGAGCTGGCACGCGGCGCTTGCGGCTTCATGCCTGCCTGCCACTTCACGGATATCTATGTCCAGATCTGGGATTTGTGGGAAACGGGTGAACCAGTTGCCGCCCGTGCGCTGTTCAACAGATTGCTGCCCCTGATCAACCATGAAGCGGTATTGAGCGTGGCACTGGCCAAGGAGATCTTGGTCAGGCGAGGAGTCATTCGCCACGCCTTTGTACGGCGCCCGGACAGCGCACAACTGGACGCCCACGACATTAGTGAACTGGAATACTGTCTAGCAGAGATCGAGCCGTATTTCCGCTTGGCTGACTAGTCAGGTCATTACCCAGGAAGGCTCCCTTGACCCACCGCGCCCCGCCCGCTCCTGAAACGCCCGCGACCGACAATATTCTGGAGGTCAAGGATCTACGCACCTACTTTTACACCGAGGACGGGGTGGTGAAGGCGGTGGACGGGGTGGACTTTGCCGTGCGGCGGGGCGAGGTGCTGGGGTTGGTGGGCGAGAGCGGCTGCGGCAAGAGCGTCACGTCGCTGTCAATCATGCGGCTGGTGGGGGTGCCGGGCAAGGTGGTGGAAGGCGCCATCCAGTTCGACGGGCAGGACCTGCTGGGGCTGCCCGAGGGCGAGATGGTGC